>NZ_JAFKHD010000339.1 GCF_017307565.1 Devosia sp. | reverse complement strand
AAAGCGCCGTCGGCAGGCGGTCATCGAAACGGCACGAGCCCGCGAGGCTGAAACCGGCCAGCCGCTTGTTGCCCTCGAACATGCGCTGACGGCGCTGAAGCTTCTGCCCGATTTCGTGCCGGCGGCACTGATCGCGGCGCGCGTTCACATCAACCAGGGCGAAAGCCGCAAGGCGATGAGCCTCCTGCGCCGCATCTGGCGGGCTACCGGCCACCCCGACATTGCTGCGCTCTATGCCCATGCCCAGCCCGGCGCTTCGGCAGTGGAACGGCTCAAGCGCATGCGGGAAATCATCGACATGCCGCCCGAGCATCGGGCCGCCGCCATGGCGCTCGCGCGAGCCGCCATCGATGCCTATGACTGGCCGCTGGCACGCGACGTGCTGTTGCCCTATGCCGGCCCGGACCTCACCGAAGGCGTTGCGAGCCTCATGGCCGAGATCGAGGCGGGTGAAAGCGGAGATCAGGGCAAGGCCCGCGAATGGCTGGCCCGGGGCCTCCGCGCCGCCCGCGACCCGGCCTGGACCGCCGATGGTCTCGTCAGCGACGAATGGGAGCCGATTTCGCCGGTGACCGGCAAGCTCGACGCCTTCGAATGGAAGGTGCCGGTGACGAGCAATTCGCGTCCCGTGCCGCTGCCGCCCGCCGTCAGTGACGCCGCAGAGGATTTCCCCAAGCCGGCGCAGGTCTTGCCTCTTGCGCCAGCGGAAAACCAACAGTAAAAGACCGCAATCTGTTCGGGCTCACGCCCGGCCGGAGCCGCTTTAGCTCAGTTGGTAGAGCACATCATTCGTAATGATGGGGTCAGGTGTTCGAGTCACCTAAGCGGCACCACCATCTTCCTGATATTTTTGGTATTTTGGTCTGCGGCCGTCAGCGTGCTGACGTGCGGCTCTTTGCGCCAGTCGGCCTCCCCCGTGGGAGAGGCCATGCTTTCAGATGTCAGATTGTCTCGGCCATTTCGGCGCGGGCGGTCTCATAGGCGTGGCGTGCCGTGGCGCGGATGCGCAGCTGGGTGCCCTGCTTGACCGTCTGGTTGAACAGCTGCTCGCGTTCGTGGCTGGTCGAAAGAAAGAACGGAAAGCGCTGGGCGACCCGCGTGCGGATCGTATCGACCGAGGCGCCGAAAAGGGCGACCGGGAAATTGAGACCCGGATAGGAGCGCACATCGCTCATGATCTGCGAGCCGAAGACACGCTTGTAAAAGGCGCCATGCTCGGGCCGGACCAAAGCCAGGCACAGGTCCGCATTGAAATGCACCGATGCCATGGCCGCGACCCGCAGCGTCAGGAACGGCAGGGCCGGATAGGCGAGGGACGCTTCATGGTCGGCCGTGAAGCGGCTGGGATCGATGAAGGTTTGTCCCGCATCCACCATGGGCGCCAGAATGTCGGGGCAGACCTTCATGCTGGGCGACCGGCGATGCTGGGCGGTCAGGTGGTGCAGGCGCAGCGAGCTGACCAGTTCCCCCTTGATATAGATGCCGAAGCTCATGGCATTGGGCGTTTCATCGAGATCGTCGATGCAGATTTCCTCCGCATTGTGATCCATGAAACCTTCGCGCCGATAGGCCCGATAGCGCAGTTTGTAGATGGGGTCGTCGATGACCCCGGCGTCGACGCGCGCATAGCTCACATCGTCGAGCAGGTCGATCAGAGTTCCAGAAAAACGCGAAGGTTCACCCGCGCGGGCCGCCGCCGCGCTGTCCTTGTCAATGGCCATGCTTCGTCCGCCGCTTTGAATTGCCTCGGCGGTGACGTTAACAATTCATTAACGATGATAAAAGTTTACATTGGAGACATGGTTAATGTGTCGCAGATCGCCTTATTTCGTCACGGAAACCAGCCGTAGCGGCACTGGTGTGTGGCGGCTGTGCTGCTGTTCAACCAGGCGCGTGATCGCGTCAAAACTCATCGGCGTGCCATAGAGAAACCCTTGAATCAGGTCGACATGGGTTTGCTTGGTGACGAGGCTAAGCTGCACCTCCGTCTCGACGCCCTCGATAGTGGTGACGAGGTCGAGATCCTTGCCCAGCTGCACGACATTGGCCAGCAGCTTGAGGGCGTGCTCATCGGTTTCAATGTCGGCGAGGAAAGAACGGTCGATCTTGAGCTTGGTGAAGGGCAGGGCGCTGAGATAGCTCAGCGATGAATAGCCGGTGCCGAAGTCGTCGAGAGCGATCCCTACGCCGCGATTGCGCAGCTTTTGTAGCGCGGAGGCCGCCGCATCGCGCTCCTCGATAACGGTGGTTTCCGTCACCTCGATTTCGAGCTGGCCGGCGGGCAGCTGGCTTTCCTCGAGCGCCGCATTGACCAGAGCCTCGACGTCGCTGGAGCGGAAGTCGCGTGCTGAAATGTTTACCGCGACGCGCATATCGCCAGGCCAGGTGCGGCAATCGCGGGTGGCCCGGGCCAGAACAAACCGGGTCAGGTCGGTGATCATGCCGGTTTCTTCGGCGATCGGAATGAAGGTTGCCGGGGAGATCGCGCCGTAGGATTCGTGATTCCAGCGAGCCAGTGCCTCGCACCCAACGATACGGTTTTCGCGCGGATCCACAACGGGCTGATAGGCCAGATGCAGCTTGCCTTCGACGATGGCCGTCTTGAGGTCGACCTTGAGCTGCTGGCGCAGCTGATATTCGGTGTCCATGCGGGCATGGAACTGCACGATGCGGTTCTTGCCATCGCCCTTGGCCGCATTGAGGGCGAGATCGGCCTTGATCATCAGCTGTTCGAAATCGTCGCCACGCTCCGATGAAGACACCGCGCCGACGCTGGCATTGATGTTCAGCTGACGGTTCGGCAGCTGATAGGTCTGACGCATGGTGCTCAACAGCCGTTGAGCGTCGGCCTCGATGCCCGCGGATCCGTCGGTTGAAACGTAGAAGGCGATGAATTCGTCGCCGCCAAGGCGTCCAAGGATAGCATTGGGCGGCAGCGCGTCGGGGAAGCGCCGACCGAGCTCGAACAACAATTGATCACCGGCGAGGTGACCCAGAGTGTCGTTGATATGCTTGAAGTCGTCGATATCGAGGATCATCAAGGCCACGTGGCCGGGCTCGAAGGTGTCCAGGCGCTCTTCGAGCGCCTCTTCTACCAGTTCGGCGAAATAGGCTCGGTTGGGCAGGCCGGTCAGCGCGTCATAGCGGGCCATGTAGCTGATGCGCTCTTCGGCCGCGATGCGGTCGGAAATGTTTTCAAACAGCAGCACGGACTTGGAATCGCGCGAGGAAACCGAGGCTTCGAAGTATTGCATCGAGCGATTGCAGATCAGCACCTTGCCGCTCGAACGGGTTTCGATCAGCAGCTGCATGCGCCGCGCGGCGGCCTGGGGCACCGCGCCGGTTTCGAGGGCGTGTTCGAAGAGTTCGTAGAGCGGCCGTCCCACCCATTCGGTGGGATTGTCGATACCGAAGGCGATGAGCGCGGTGTCGTTGGTGACCTCAATGATGCGGTTCTGGTCGAGCATCAGCAGGCCAGGGGCCAGCGTGTCGAGCGCCGCATCGAGCTGGGCGGCCAGCGCCGAGGCTTTGGTGCGGCCGTGCACGGCGCGCAACAGGATATCGCGGGCATTGCCGGCGATCTTGCGCAGCGACAGGAAGAAGGGCAGCAGCAGAAGAGTCAGCAGTGCATAATAGATATTGCCCACCAGCAGCAGGCCAAGGCAAAGCGGCACCGCGATCAGGAGGACCTGGATGGTCATCAGCTTGTCGATGGCGAAATTGCGCTGGGAGACGCCGACGAGCACCGAGACGGAAACGCTGGCGGCCGTCAGTTCGGCAAAGGCATCATCGACGGCCCAGAAGCTGAGGAGGCACCAGACACCGTAGAGCAGCGCAATGGCCGAAGCGCCGAGCGTGGCGCGGCCTTCCCAATAGAGCGCAGTTTCGACATCCTCGTCGCCGAGATCGACCTTGGCAAAGGCCTTCATGTCATAGTTGCGCGCCGCGCCAACGATGACGAAGAGCACCGCGATGTAGCCCAGATAGACGGATTTGGCCTCAAGCGCGGCCACGGCAGCGGCCAGGGCCGAACCGTAGGCGCCGAGCAGCATCGAGAGCCGGTCCGCGTAAAGCGACCGGATCATCGACACATAGTCGACCGGTGGCAGCAATTTATGGGCGGCTTGAAACATGCCGTTCCGCCTGTACAGAAATAAAAGTCGTGGTCTGTCGCACCGACTCCAGTCGGTGGCGGGGCAGGTATGGGAACCACAATCCTTGTGGCTGCGGGCCTTCCGTTATTGACACGGCGTCCTCTGGTTGACGCTCGATTGAACGCAAAGGCGGTTAAGAGGGTCTTGAAGAGTGCGTGCAAGATGAACTTCGGGGCCGCTTTCCCGTTGGCAAGGTGAACCGGCGCTTAACTTGGGCCGGCAAAAGCGAGGAATTTGGAATGGCTGAGAAACTCAAACCCGCAGATATTGCCTCGGCGCGCCCGAAACTGAGCGGCTGGACCATCGAAGAAAGCGAGGGAAAGCTGAAGCGTTCCTTCAAGTTCAAGGATTTTTCCGAGGCCTTTGGCTTCATGACGCGGGTGGCGCTTCTGGCTGAAAAGGCCGGCCATCATCCCGACTGGTCCAATAGCTACAACAAGGTCGAGATTGTGCTCTCGACCCATGATGCGGGCGGCCTGACGCAAAAGGATGTCGATCTTGCTGAGAAAATCAGCGCCCTCTGATCGTAGGGCCTAGTGAAAATTCCGACCCTTGGGCATGGCGCCATAGGCGCGCCGCCGTGCCATTTCCACTTCGCGGATGGCATTGCGGTCGCGGCTCTGGCTGCCCGGCGGGCCGGATTTGCCTTCATCGGCCCGGGCCACGACCTTGTCGCCAAAATCCTTGCCATGGGAAAGGTCGAGCAGTTGCGGGGTCAGGTCGGTCATGTCCTCGGCAATGATGTGGATCACCATGCCTTCCTTCTGCACCTGACCTCGGACTGCGAGCATGCGGCTCGAAAGCAGGGTTTTGCGCATGGCGTCATTCTCGAAGAGTTTTGGCCAGACAACGATATTGGCGACGCCGGTCTCGTCTTCGAGCGTCACGAAGATGACGCCGCTTGCCGTTCCCGGCCGCTGCCGCACTAGCACGAGCCCCGCGACTTCAATGCGATGACCCGGCGTCACCGTTTCAAGATTTTGCGCTCTTGTGGTGCCACGCTCCATCAGCATGGGGCGCAGGAACTGTACAGGATGGCCTTTTAGGGACAGCGACAAGGTCGCATAGTCATGAATAACTTCTTCGCCAGGTGCCATGAGGGGTAGGCCGGCGGGTTCTTCGACCGGCGTTTCCTTGGGCGGCTCGATGGCAAAGAGGGGCAGAGTTTCGGCGCCATGCGTGCCGATAAGCCCTTTTACAGCCCAGAGCGCTTCGCGACGGTTGAGCCCGAAATCGGAAAACGCATCGGCGCGAGCGAGCTTTTCGAGGCTGGCAATGGGTACGCCCGTTCGCAGCCAGAGATCGCGAATGGAGGAATAGCGGCCTGCGGAACGAACCTCGACGATGCGTTCAATGTCTTTTTTTGCAAGGCCTTCGACCTGCCGCAGCCCCAGGCGCAGGGCTTTGGTGGTCCAGATATCCTTCGTCATGACCTGATGGCGTGGCCAGACGTGCTTTCGGGCATCCCAACCGTCTGCCTCAAGGCTGGAATCGTGGTTGGAAATATTGATGTCGGGCGGCCTGATCTCGACGCCATGCTCGGTTGCGTCGCGTACCAACTGGCTCGGCGCATAAAAGCCCATGGGCTGGGAATTAAGGAGGGCACAGGCAAACACATCGGGATAATGGCACTTCAGCCAGCACGATGCGTAGACGAGCAGGGCAAAGCTCGCGGCGTGGCTTTCAGGAAAGCCATATTCGGCAAAGCCTTCAATCTGCGAAAAGCAGCGCTCGGCGAATTCCTGGCTATATTGCTTGCGGGGATTGTTCATCATCCCGGTGATGAAGCGATCTTTAAAGATTTCGATCTTGCCGGTGCGGCGCCAGGCGGCCATGGCCCGACGCAATTGGTCGGCTTCGCCCGCAGTAAAGCCGGCGCCCTTGATCGCCATTTGCATAGCCTGCTCCTGAAAGAGCGGAATGCCGAGGGTTTTCTTGAGTACCTGATCGAGTGGATCGTCGGGATCAGCCGTCCAGGGCTCAATGCCCTCGCGTCGCTTGAGATAGGGATGCACCATGCCGCCCTGGATGGGGCCGGGCCGCACGATCGCGACTTCGATCACAAGGTCATAAAAGATACTGGGTTTGAGGCGCGGCAGCATGGACATCTGCGCCCGGCTTTCAATCTGAAAGACCCCGATCGTGTCGGCGCGATGGGTCATTTCGTAGACAGGTTTGGCGATTTCCGTGCCATTTTCCTCGTCGCTAAAACCTTCGTTCTGCAACTCGTTCAGCGTCACCTCATGCTCGTAATGATCCTTCATGAGATCAAAAGCGCGCCTGAGGCAGGTCAGCATACCGAGGGCCAGAATATCGACCTTCAGGATTTTGAGGGCATCGATGTCGTCCTTGTTCCATTCGATGATGGTGCGGCTATCCATGGCCGACTTGCTGATCGGCACGAGACTTTCCAGGCTGTCGCGGGTGATAACGAAGCCGCCGACATGCTGGGAAAGATGCCGCGGAAAACCCCGTAGCACTTTTACGACTTCGAACATCTGCGCCAGCACCGGGTCATCCGGGTTAAGCCCGATATTGGCGACGCTTTTGAGATCGAGCGAGGAGCCCCAGCCCCAATGGAGCTGGTTGAAGGCGGCTACGGTGTCGTCGGAAACCCCAAAAACCTTTGCCGTTTCGCGAATGGCGCTTTTGGAGCGGTAGGAGATGACATTGGCCGTCAGCCCCGTGCGTCGCCCGCCATATTTTTGGTAGACATATTGCATCACCTCCTCGCGCCGCTCGTGCTCGAAATCGACGTCGATATCGGGCGGTTCGTCGCGCTCGGTGGAGATGAAGCGTCCAAAGACCAGCGTGGCTTTTCGCGGGTCGACCTCGGTGATTTCGAGGCAATAGCAGACCGTCGAATTGGCGGCCGATCCGCGCCCCTGGCACAGAATGCCTCGTTCCTCGCGGGCAAAGCGCACGATGTCCTGCACCGTCAGAAAATAGGCGGCATAGCCCTTTTCACCGATGAGCTTTAGTTCAGTGCGGATCTGCTCCTCGGAGCCGGGCGGCAAGCCCTCTGGAAAGCGCTTCTTTGCGCCGGCCCATGTCAGCCGCTCCAGCGTTTCCTGTGCGGTCTCGCCATTGCCGATGGTTTCTTCGGGATAGTTGTAGTGCAGTTGGTCGAGGGTGAAATCGATCCGCGCAATGAATTTCTGAGTTTGCGCGATGGCATCCGAGTGCTCGGCAAAAAGGCTCGCCATCTCGCGCGGGCTCTTGAGATGCCGCTCGGCATTGGCGGTGAGGCGAAAGCCGGCTTCGTCGAGGGTGACGTGTTCGCGAATGCAGGTGACGACATCGAGCAGCATGCTGCGGTCGGGCTCGTGATATTGCGCGTCGTTGCTGGCGATCATCAGCGCCTTGTGCCGCTTGGCTGTCGCTTCCACCCGGTTGAGCCGGGCACGATCCTGCCCATCAAAGCGCGGCGTGCCCGCAATCCAGACGCGCCCCGGCGCCTGTCGGCTGAGGCGATCCAGCGTCTTTTCAGTAAGCCCCCAATCGCTTTCGTTTGGGAGCAGGATGAACAGTTGGCCCTGTGAGAAGTCTTCGCCCGGCCCTTGTTCGGTTTCGGAAGCGGGACTAGCCGACCCAAAAAGATCATCGAAAAAGAGGGTTGGATTGCCCTTTTCGCCGCGGTGGTTGCCGATCGTAAGCAGCTTGCAGAGCCGCCCATAGGAAACGCGATCGCTGGGATAGGCGACGATATCAGGCGTGCCATCGGCAAAAGCCAGTCGGACGCCGACGAGATAACGAAAATCGGGGCTGATCTCCTTGTTGTCCCGCGCCGTCACATAGCCGCGCACGACGCCGGCAAAAGTGTTGCGATCGCAAATGCCGAGCGCCGTCATGCCCAGATGCATGGCAGCAGCCACCATTTCTTCCGGATGCGAGCCCGAACGTAGGAAGGAAAAATTGCTGGTGGTGACGAGCTCGCTGTAAAACGGCGGCTCGATTGTGATGACCTTTTCGGGGGGGCCCCCCAAAGTGCTCATGGGAAAAACCCATGCAGGTACCAGACCGGCCGGCCCGAACCATAAAGCCCCTGCCGAAACACCCAGAACCGGCTGCCATGCTGGTCTTCGACCACATAATAATCGCGCATGCCGGCGTCGGGGTTGAACTCGGGCAGGTCGGGTATGTAGGGCGGTGGAACCAGCTTTTCGCCCGGTTTTGGTATTTTGGGCTTTGGCTGCTCGACCAGTTTTAGTCTCTCTCTCTTGCGCCACCACTCTGCACTCAGGCGCTCCGGGCCCTGGCCGCGGACGAGACGATAGCTTTCGCCGCGCCAGACCATGGAGGCCGGCAGGCCATGCGGCACCTCGGCCATGATCGCTACGGCTTCCGGCATCGGCAGCAGCTTGACCGGGCGCTGCAGCATTGGGGTTTCGATCGGTGGGGCGACATCGCCTTGCACAGGCACCAGCCGGGCAGCCCGTTCAGGCAAACGGCTTGCTCGCATTTCAGTGCGCAGAACGGCGAGGGGGCCGAGCCGACTGCTCAGCCGGTCATTGAGGCGGTCGATATCTTCAAGGCCATCGTTGATGGAAAAGGCGCCGGTCTGCACGGCGTCAAGCCGATCAACGCTGTCGGCAGCCAGCCTGACCATGTCGATGCCAAAGACGGGATCATACTCCGCCTCGAGCCGCTGGGCCCGGTGCCGAAAAAGGTCGGCGATATGATCGGGATCGCGCGTCACCCGCCCTGCATTGAGCGAGAGGGTCATCACCTTATGGTCGACCCGATAGAGAAAAAGATGAAAGGTCTGGCCGCCAAGCCCTTCTTTTTCGAGGGTTTCCGCCAGTTTTGTTGCCAGATCGTGCGTCGTTCGCAGCACGTCGTCCATCAGACTGATGGGATCGGCAAAACGCTGCTCGGCAAGATGCTCGACGAGTGGCAGGCGCGGCGTCATCCGCTCCTCGATCTCGCCAAAAGCCTGGTCGAGGCGAAGGAGCAATTGGCCAAATCGGGCGCTCAACGATTTTCGCGGATATTGCCGGACCTGCCCAATGGTTTTGAGTCCCATCTGCGCCAGGGTAAGAACCTGGGCTTCGGCAAGCCGCAAGGCTGCTACCGGCAGGACATCGAGCAAGGCTATGAGATCATTGTCCTCGACCACCTGGCTTTGGGCAAAATGGCTGACCGCCCAGGCAGAGCCAATAGTTGGGGCAATGGCGCCTGAAACGCGATAATCGAGTTTTCTGAGACGGATGATGAGCTCCCTCAGCATCTTTCTTTCGCCACCGAAGAGATGGGCTACCCCGGTAATATCGAGCACGAGATCGCCAAAACCGCTGACATCGGTCATTACCGAGACGAGCGGACTGGCATTGGAGTGCCAATCGGCAAAATCCCTGAAGGCGGCTTCCAGTCTCGGCCGATCGATTTCGCGCACGGTGAGCTCGGGCCAGATGGCGCGGGCATCGGCAAGGTTCTGGCCAAGGCGCAATCCATTCTGCAGGCCGGCGGGATCAAGCGCGGCAAGGCGCAAGCCGCCTTTGATGCGCTCGTAAAGCGCCAGGGGCTTTTCCCTCAGCGCCGGCTCAGCCCGCTTGAGATAGTCGGTGGCCCAATAGGGCAGGTGGAGCGCCAGAAAACGGCGTTTCAACTTGGGATCGACCAAGACCAGTTGGTTTGGAGAAGAGTGCAAAACCATTTTTCCGCGCTTCCAACATCCAGTCCACTTGATTGCCGGCAATCCGGCCGCGTTCGAGTTTGAGGTGCCAGCGGGCATTTCCCGGGGCGCGGTCGTCAAAGGCGTGGCGACTGCTGCGGTGCGGCATGATCCGCCAGCGCAGGTGTCCGGCGCTGCTTTCCCGCCGCGTGCTCGAGCGCAGCATGAAGAGCGAGACCCGATTGGCGCTGGCCCTGAGGCTCAGTCTTCGGCTGGCGGTAAAGGAGAGGAGCTTGGGATTGCCTTTTACCTCGGCAATGATGGCCGCAACCGCCCGGCAGGCGGTGGCCTCTTCGGTGGCCCATAAAAACTCGGTCATGTCGGTGACCCGCACGATCACCAGTTTTGCCGGGTCGATCCCGAACCAGTGCAGGCCAGGCCCATAGGGGAGGCCGAAAAACTGCCCCTCGCTGGCAAGTTGCACATAGTAGATCGTCGAGCGTCGGGCCGTGAGCAGGCTTCGTGCCTGGGTCAGGGCAAAGGCGAGGCTTGCTCCGCTATCCCGTGCGCCATCGGTATAGATCTCCTGCACCAATCCGGGCGGCAGGGTCGGAAACGTGCCGGGTTCACCGCGCGGGCGATTGGCAGCCTCTGCCAGTGCCGGCTTGCGCTCGATATCGGCAATGGTGTCCCGCAGCGCGGCGAGGCGCTGTTGTCGGTCCGGGGCCTGCATGATGAAACCGTCTGCTAGAACAAAACAGGAACATTTTGACTCCGAATCCGGCTGGAGTCGAGTCCCATTTCGTGTCCTCCTGGAAGAGGGTGTGGCCGACCTGCATCATCAACGGTCAAGACCGCATGAGCAGTAATTGCGCCCATTGAGCAAAAACAGCTTCTGCCCCAGTCTTTAGCGGCGGCCCTCCCGGCTCACTCACTAAACCCGTTCCTTCACCCCGTGCACGAGGCTGAAAGCCATGTTCGAGGCCCTGACCCGTCTGTTTCAGAAAACCGAGACGGCGACCAATAGCAATGACCCAAAACTATCGGTGGCGGCGCTCCTGGTGCACCTTGCCGCGGTCGATGGCACGATGAAGGACGAAGAGCGCAAGGCCATTCGTGGCGCGCTGATGGATCATTACGACCTCGATGAATCGAGCGTCGATCGCCTGATCAAGCAGGCGGCCGAGCGTGATGCCGAGGCGGTGGATTTTTATCATTTTACCACCGGCATTACCCAGTTGCCGATGGAAGACCGCGTCGAAATCATCCGCATGATGTGGACCGTGGTTTTTGCCGACAAGCAGAACCACGAGCTTGAGGACAATATGGTCTGGCGGATTGCGGAGCTGATCGGCGTTTCGAGCCGTGATCGCACCGTGCTGCGCAACCAGATTCGCGGCAAGGCCGACGAAGCCTAGGTCATTTCTCTGAAATGATGCGGCCTAGTAGGCGGTAAACTTTCCGATCACTTCAGGTTCGTCCTTGGCACAGTTGAATTTGCCCGATTTGTCGGCGGCAGCGCGGGCCAGTTCGTTTGCGTCCTTGTTGGCCAGCGCATCCACATAGGCGATGTGGCAGGAATTGCCCTCGGCAATCTGGGTCACCACCAGCACCTGGCTCTTGTTCTCGCCGGTTTCGACATTGGCGGTGTGATAGCGCACGATGGTGGCGATCGGGAAAAAGTAGCCCTTGGCGTTGGACAGCCGCCATTCGAGCTTTGCGCCGAGATTGTTGAAGGGCGGCAGGGTCTGGAAGCCAGCCGAATTCTTCTCCGGCTCAAAACCGTAGCTGATGGAAAATCTCAGGTCGCCTTCCTGCACTTTTACCGGAAAACCCTTGTAGCCTGGGCAGGCCCAGCTGGCGCCGAAATCGTCGGCTTCGAGCACCAGGCACTGGTCGATATCGAGGTCGGTATAGGCGCTGGTAAAGCCTGATTGGGCGAAAGCCGGCGTTGCGCAAGTCAGGGTCAGAGCCAGAAAAAGACGCTGCAACATGGGCCGGCCTCCTCGCCGCGATGTGACCGAGACCATTTGTTGGACTCAATGATCGAGATCAATTGCCGGACACAATGATCGGGTTATTGTGCCGATAACAAGGAGAAGAGCATGTTCAAAACCCTGCTTATTGCCACCGATGGTTCCGAACTCGGCGACAAGGCCGTTGCGGCCGGCGCCGAACTCGCCAAGGTCCACGGCTCGAAAGTCCTGGTGTTGACCTCGACCGATCCGGTGGCTACCGGCATTGGGGCCGGCGGCTTTGGCAGCATCGATGCCGGGCCGATCATCGCCCAGCTCGAAGACGATTATGCTGCGGGCGCCAAAAAACTGCTCGATGCGGCCAAGGAAAAACTGGCTGCGGCCGGCATCAATGCCGAAACCGTGCATGTGCCGCGCCACCGTCCGGCCGATGCCATTCTCGAAGCCGTTACCGCTCGCGGCATCGACACGATCGTCATGGGCTCCCATGGCCGCCGTGGCCTTGGCCGGCTCTTGCTCGGCAGCCAGGCCTCCGAGGTTCTGGCGCGCTCGAGCGTACCGGTGCTGATCGTCAAATAGGCTTTTGCCATCTGTCCGAGGCCGTTCGTCCTGCGGCGAATGGCTTCGGTTCCTGCCTATTTACGGCTTGCCTTTGTCCGCCGTTCTGCGGCAGAACCCCTCTCGTTCAGCCCTCCCTGACGCAACGGACACGCCCAAATGAACATCGACGCCATCCCGACCGGCAAGAACCCGCCCGACGACCTCAATGTCATCATCGAAGTCCCGCTTGGCGGCGAGCCGATCAAGTATGAAATCGACAAGGATAGCGGCGCGCTTTTTGTCGATCGCTTCCTCTATACGCCGATGCGCTACCCCGGCAATTACGGCTTCGTGCCGCATACGCTGTGCGGCGATGGCGATCCGCTCGACGTGATCGTGATGAATTCGCGTCCGCTGGTGCCCGGTGCCGTGGTGCGCTCGCGCCCAGTCGGCGTGCTCTTCATGGAAGACGATGGCGGCCAGGACGAAAAGATCATCGCCGTGCCGGTCTCCAAGCTGACCCGCATGTACGACAATATCAAAGACATCGAGGATTTCCCGGAAATCCAGCTCGAGCGCGTAAAACACTTCTTCACGCACTATAAGGATCTCGAGCCCGGCAAGTGGGCCAAGATCGACCGGATCGGCAACCTTGCTGATGCGACCAAGGTGATCCTCGAATCGATCGAGCGCCACAAGGCCGCGAAGTAATTTTTGGAAATTGGGCGGGGTTCTACTCCGCCCTTTTCTTTTGGCCTTGCCGATCCGCGACAGCACGGCTTTCATGGCCGCATGACGCTTCCCGCCTTCGACACGCGCCTCTTCCAGATTGCCACCAAACCGCTCGACCCGGCAGACTGGCTCGATCCCGATGCCGATATGGCGGCGCAGCTGGCCGAAAAGGCGCGCCTCCACCAAACCCATCTTTCCCAGATTTTCGCCGAGCTGCCGGAAAGTCGACTGGCCCAGGCCGAGTTGCTGTCCCTTTTGGCAGACTATCTGCCGGAGCGCTTTCCGCATCTGTGGCAGAGGATGGACGCTGGTCTGCTTGTCGTACCCAATGGCGAAGTGGTCGAATTCGACGGCATTCCGCTGCTGCAGGCGGCAAAGCTGGTGCAGGACGATCTGCTTGTTCTTTTGCGCAGCGAGCCTGGTTGGCGTCTCGTGGCGGCCAGTCTGAGCTTTCCGTCCTCCTGGGTGCTGTCCGAAAAAATCGGCAAGGTGCTCGACGCCATTCACGAGCCGGTACCCGGCTTTGGTCCCGCGACCCGTCCGGCCCAGCTTATGGCCCGCATGTTCGATGCCCTGCGGCCGGAAACCCCGCTTCTTCGCTGGAACTGGTCGCTCTATGGCGACAAGCGCCTCTTTCATCCCGATGTCTTGGGGCCCGACATGCCGCGCTTCGGTTCTGGTGAGAAAGCCGATCCGGTCCATTTGCGGCTCGAGCGGCAAACCCTGCGCAAACTGCCCGAAACTGGCGCCATTGCCTTCACCATCCGCATTTCGCTGCTGGATCTGGAAAGCCTCGCGCGCCTGCCGGGCGCTCCGGTTCTGGCCATGCAATTACGCGACCAGTTGCTGGCGCTGAGCGAAGCACAACTCGACTACAAGGGCCTGACCCGAGAGCGCGACCGGGTGCTGGCGCGGCTGGCCGACATAAGCTGAAGCGCTTGCCCAAATCAGTTGGTCGGGCCTAAATGGCGCAAATCCTGAGTAGGCTCAGTAATGATCGAAAAAAGCGTCGCCGACCAGTTGAACTGGGCTGCCCGTCTGCTCGTGCGTGAAGCCGAGACCATGCTGGAGCCCATCGGGCTCAACCCCGCCTATGTGCCGGTGCTGCTAGCCCTGTCCGCCGGGGGCGCGCGCACGCCCAAAAGCCTTGCCGAGGCGGCGGCCGTCGAACAGCCCACCATGACCGCCACGATCCAGCGTATGGAGCGCGACGGGCTGGTCTCGCGAAAACGCAATCCCGATGATGGGCGCAGCGCGCTGATCGTGCTGACCCCGGCCGGCTATGACCGCATTGCCGACACCGATCGCGTCCTCGATGCCCTCAACGAATTGCTGCTCGAGCAATTCACGACTGCCGAGCGCGAACAATTTTTGGACCTGCTTGGCCGCGTTGTCTCTGTCCTCGAAGTGCAGACGGGCAGGGCGGGGTAGGGGACCCATTGCCGCCGAGCCGGCTTCCCATCCGCGGTGGCGGTCGGAGACGATCCTTGATAAGGACGGGCATGATCGAAATTCGCATGTCTACCAGCCAGGATATGCCCCGCGTCCTCGATATCTGGCGCCGGGCCGTTGATGCCACCCACGACTTCCTTGCTCCTGCTGACCGGGCGGCCATCGAGGCGGAAGTCTCCACCTTCCTGCCGCAAGTCAGTCTGCTGCTTGCGGTCGACGCGTCAGGCGTCCCGCAAGGCTTCATGTTTCTGCATGAGGGGCATCTGGAAGCCCTGTTTATTGATCCCGACCATCATGGCCAGGGCATTGGCAAGGCGCTGATCGAGAGAGCACTTGTGGAGCACCCGAACCTTACGACGGATGTGAACGAGCAAAACCCGAGGGCGCTCGGATTTTACGAGCGCGTTGGCTTCGAGCGTACCGGTCGCTCGGCCCTTGACGGGCAGGGGCGGGCCTATCCGCTTATCCACCTGCGGTATCGATCCTGATCCCCAATCGCCAATCTGGCGCCGCTCAGCGCTCCCAGCCCGGCTCGAATGGAAAGCGCCGGGCCCAAAGGCGGGACAGCCGCGGGTCGCTATCGGTGCGGCGGATGGCGCCGGCAAGCGAAGGCGCGACCTCATAAAAACGCCGCCGGTCCGGCGACCAGCGCGATGCCGTGGCAACGTAGAGATCGAGCACGCCGATCTCCTCGCCCAGCAGGAAGTTTTGGGGAGCCAATTGTTCCCCCATAAGGGCCCAGCAGCTTTCGATGCGCCGATAGATTTTCGCTTTTATCTCGTCATGCCCGCCCGCGTCTTCGAGCACGCGCGATGGATTGTCGGTAACCCAATAGAGCGCATAGATGGCCGAAGAAACGAAGGTCATCCAGCGCAGGAAATCGGGCCGCCTGGCATCGCCGATGGCCGGCGCCAGACGCCCCTCCGGATAACGGTCGGCCAGCCAGATCAGGATGGCCGCACTTTCGGTCATCACCTCGCCCGACGGCAATCTTACCGCCGGCACCTGGGCCATGGGGTTGATGGCCGCAAGCCTTTCGGTCTCGGCACTGCCTTTCCATGGTTCATGCTCTTCAAGCCTATAGGGCAGGCCCAGAAGCTCGAGGGCCGCCTCGATGGGAACCGACCCCGATCCACTCGCTCCATAGACGATAAACGGCTGGCTTTCGGACATTTTGACGTTTTCCATCAGGCGGTTACGCCCCATTGCCGCTACTCATAGGGTTGATCGAGGCATTATCAACCGGACGTTGACTGGCAAAAACATGTCGCGGGTTTCGGGAGCTTTGCGACGCTAGCCAGTCTCTCCAAGATATAGCGCAATCAGGCGAACCAGTTCTCTCTGCATTGCCAGATCGTCAATGGCACCGCGCCGGGCCGCATTATGGATCACCCCGTCAATCGCGTCAGAAATCATGCGGCCGGCAACATGGTAGGCCGCGTTGGGAGAGCGCTTTCGGTATGTGGCGACGGCCTCGGCGTAGTAGGAGAGATATTCAATCTCGAATTCGCTGTTGGGGTCTCGATATTCTTCCGAGCTGGGGGCTTCGTCTAACAAGACACGATGCAGGCCCGGATAAACGCTATGGGCCGCAACCATGGCCTGCACCAGTTGAGCCGCGAACTCTGCCGGCGGCAGCCCATCCGCGCGAACTTTCCGCATCACTGTGATGCTGTCATCCAGATGACGATGGCGGATCGCATCGACCAGAGAGAGTTTGTCGGGGAAGTATTGGTAGAGCGAACCTATGCTGACGCCGGCCAGCTCAGCAATCCTGTTCGTCGTGAATCCTGACCACCCTTCATCGCTTAGAACGCGAGCACCGGCCTGAACGATCGTTTCGACGGTGGCGCGGGATCTGGCCTGTTGCGGCTCCTTGCGCATCGCGGAGCGCTGTTTGGCAATGCGAGTAGACAAGAAACCCGCCCTCCATAGAAAATGTGAAGAGTTGCTCACATTTTTAACCCTCGAAAGGATCGGCGGCAATGAGTAGCTTGCTTCAAACGCTCTACGGCTATCACGCTTGGGCCAATGTCGACTTGTTCAAGAAGCTCGAAGGCGTTGACCCTGAAAAACACGCAACAGAGCTGCAAACTGCTCTTCGGCTGATCAGCCACTACTATGTGGTATCACGGATATTCGCTGGCCATCTGCAAGGCATTCCTCACGGCTTCACGTCCGATAATCTGGAAAAAACGCCGGCGCTGGAAGAGCTGCGAACCGCCGTCATATCTTCAGACCAATGGTATCTCGACTACCTTCACACGGTCTCTCCTGATGCGCTCTCCGAGGCGGTGGCCTTCACGTTCACCGATGGCGACAAAGGCTATATGACCCGCGAGGAAATGCTAACCCATGTTGCCCTGCACGGCAGCTATCACCGGGGCGAGGTGGGCCGCATTCTCTGGCAACTCTCGATCACCCCGCCGTGGGACACCTTCGCCGTCTATCTTCACGAGACCGAACCGGGGCGGCGGCAGCAGGGCAGCAAGCAGTCCGTTCCGGCTGAAGGATAGCCCCACGTCCATATTGTCAGGGAAATCCCAATTCGCGTGGCAAGCGCGCGTGTTGATTTTTCAGCGGAGTTTCTGTCGCAAAGTCGGGCGCAAAAGTCCGACTTGCGCGACTGACGACCCCGACAATGCCATGTCGCCTTCAGCGCCTGCCTAGCTAAAATCCACCAGTCCCTTTCTACCCCATTGCTGCATTCAACGTCGGCGCCGAGGACGTGAAGCGAGCTGATTTTTCAGCTACTCGATCCACTTGGCTATGTATCTTCACCATCGGGATTTCACGGGTCGGTCTCGCCCGCTTGCTCCCTTTCGGCCGGTGGCGTCTAAACGCCAAAGCGCGTGCTTGGGGCTACGTCCATCAAACACTCAACCATGACGGCAACCATCCAGCGCATGGAGCGCGATGACCTCGTCACGCGAAAAGCTAATCCCGACGATGGCCGTAGTGCGCTGATCGTGCTGGCCGCGGTCGGTTGTGACCGCATCGCCGATATGGATCGCGCTCTCGACGCGCTCAATGAACTGTTGCTGGAACAATTCACGACGGCCAAGCGTGGCCAGTTCATGGAACTGCTGGGACGCGTGGTATCCGTGCTGGAAGTGCAGGCAGGGCGGGTGAACAAGGTGCCGGTTGGCACGGTGATTTTTGAACCCGATGCTGCCGACGGACAAGAGAGGCGGCCAGAAAATCACCGTCCGGACATTCAGACGGTTCTTCTAGCGCGTACCCACGATTGAAACTCTGCCTCTGGAAAGTCTCCGGGCAAGTAGCAATCGTCTTTCGGAGTGCGCCTTGTCCTGAATTCGTCCAGCAAAATGCGCCAGCGCACATAGAGGGGAGGCTTGCGACCATACGGCTCGGCGCCGAAAAGCCAACTCACCGTATTCGCTCCCCCGCCAACATGGGTTCTAATAATGCGTGTGCCGGGCAAAGCTCCGCGAAATAGCAGCGAGCCGATGGCGACCTGCTCGTTGTCCCAAAGACCAGCCGGCAGCCACTCCGTTTCTACGAGAAAGTCCATGCGGTCAGAGAGTTCTTCCGCAAAGCCGCGCGCGACGATGAAATCACCGGCACTCATCATGGCTAAGGTTCTTCCCACCATGCTTCGCGGAAACCTGCCGATGCGCATCCGTTGCGCGAGATGAAGCGTCGTCGTCAGCCCGAAGTTCACACCTTCCAGATCAGCCTTCGTCACCTTGATCTTTCCATCGCCAAGATCGGGGATGAAGCGTGACAGGCCTGCGTCCACCCAGACCAGGAAATCGGCGTCCGTTTCTTTCGAGGCCCGTTTCACAAGTTCGAGCTTTGACATGACGATCATCCCGTATTCAGGGATGTTGAACGCGATGTCCCGACGGTTCACATTTTGACTAGTGGCAACGATCTCCTCGATTTTGTCTTGGTGCCGAAACATCGTCAGCTCAGACCGTGGCACATGGACGATACGATCCCCTGGCTTGAGCACAACGCTGCTCGCATCGAAGGCGGGATCGAGGAACACAAGAAATGGCAAAGGCGTTTGCAGCGTCCGGTTCAGCCAATCGATGTAATGTTCCGGCGAACGACTGTCGTATCCAGCCCGTCCAACGTCGTAGAATCCAGTGACCGCAACGATCTTCATCTATGTTCCCATTCAGGTGGCTTGTCCGGACACATCGCAAGTGTTGGCTGTCTGTGCGTCGATGTCCTATGAAACAATGCAAGCGACTTTGCAATTTTGAACCGCCAACGGGCTCAAGGGCGGCGCGAAATAGGCAAGCTGCACAAGGGCGAAGCGTCTTAATATCCTGCCTAGCCTAGCGGCTTACCAGTCAAAAAACGAAATTGAACTCGCCTCAACGCCACGCCGGGCGCACTTCTCGTGTTCCATGCATTCCCGCCCTGCACTAGCAGCGCTTGTTAAGAGGAGCTTTTTTCTGTAAGAGCCGCACCGAAAAGCGCCAGTCTGCCAGCAATGCAGCCTGGCGTTTCCTGTTTAGACGCATGTTTTGGCCGTTCGCCTCCTTGCTGCCGCT
>NZ_JAFKHD010000338.1 GCF_017307565.1 Devosia sp. | reverse complement strand
CGATCACCGGCCACTGAAAGTGCAGCGATGCTTCCCGGGCCCGGGCAGCGCGGTTGTCGCGCTCGGCTTCGGGCATTGCCTCTATCCTTGCCACCAGGTCGGCAAAGTCGCTGAAGTCGGTATGCATGCGCAGGGCCACGTCACTTGCAAAGAGATCTGGCAGGTTGCAGGCGTCGGTCAGGACCGGGATACAACCATGCGCGATGGCTTCCAGTGCAGCCATGGGCAGGCCTTCGCTGAGCGAGGGGAGAATGAAGAACCGCGCCGCCGACAGGGCATGAGACTTGTTCATTCCCGAGAGTGCGCCGACAAAACGCACTCTTGCCGACTTGGCGCAGCGAGCGGCCACTTCGGCCTCATAGTCGGGTTGGCCCCAGCCGGCCAGCGTCAACGTCATGCGTTTGGCGTGTCTTTCCCAGGCCTCGATCAGCGGCAATACCTGCTTTTTCTCGTGCAATCGGCCGAGATAGAGGGCCCCAACGCCCTTGTCGGCGCTGGCAAAGGGGGCAGGGTCCACGCCATTGGGCAGGGTAAAGGTGCGATTGGCAAGTTCGGGCATGTAGTTACGCGCCGCTGCCGCCTCGTGCTCCGTCAGCGCATGAAGGTGAGCGCGCGCCAACATGGGGCGCTCAAAGAGCAGCGCATGAGGTCGCTTCAGCCACGGTCTTCTGGCGCGAATCCAGGGATCGAGCATGCCGCGTGGCGACACGACGACCCGGGTCTTCGGGGGAGCAAAGCGGCCGTGAAGCGAACTTGCGGACCACAGACCATGAATGTGCAGGATATCGGGCCGAAGCTGGGCGATCTTTTTCAGCATGGCGGCAGAAAAACCATACCCTATGGGGCCCAGTTCGTGCGTCAGCAAGGGCACCTTGCCCCAGACAGTGCGATCCTCGGCAAAGCTGCGCTCGGTTCCCCCGGCAACGATGACATCAACGCCGAGCCCTGTCATGGCACGGGCCAGGCCTGAAACGGAGTGGTAAAGGCCGCCGGCGGAACGGCCGAGGCGCGTCGAATAGTGAAGCACGATCATGGCCGCCTCTCTGTGTTGAAGGGCTGTCGTCTTGCAGGAAGCCAAAGTATCAGCACGATGGCGTAGCCGATCGTCTCGGCCGCGATGAAAACAAGTGGCTGGCCGTCGGCCACGGCGAGGCCGAAAAGTCCGAGTGAAGCAACGAGCACCAATGAGCCCAGCGCCAGCCTGTGCCGCACGGCAATCTGATGGGCATAAACGGCATTGGCGGACAGCTTTTCGAAGATCTGCCAGGCGATGAGAGTCAAGGCGAGGACGAGGGGGAGCCCAAGTCTGGCCGCCGCAAGCGCAACGAGTGCCCCAGCGACGAGGCAGATAGCGGTCTGCCCACTCAGGCTCAGTTTCATGTCGGCCCGGCTCTGCGCCAATTCGATCCGGCGCAGATAGTTAACAAGAGGCCCGGCGGCGTTGAACGCCTGCTTGGCGTAGATAACGAGGGCCGGAAGGGGGCCGGTGAAGGCGGCGCCGAGGATGAACATAACAGCCCGGCCATAGGCCTGTCCGATGCCCTGGGCGCAGGCAAAACTGACAATTTCGATCAGTGGCGGCCGAAAATCGCCGCCAATCTGCTGCTTTTCTCGCACCAGAAGATGATGGGCGGCAAAGAGTGCCAGCGTGCTCCAGAGCGCAGCGTGGCCGGCCGTGCGGGCATCCATTTCACCTGTGAGGCTCGCCGTCACAGCCAAGGGCAGCATCCAGCCGTTCTGCAGCGCCATGCTCCAGTGCTGCCAGCCGTGTCGGTCGAGATCTGCGTCCAGCAGAGGAAGGCGCAGCAGCAGGGCAGCGGCAAGCAAGGGCAGCAGAGCCAGGGTTTCGACAGGGGCGGTCAACCAGGCCAGAGGCAGAATGGCAAGAAGCACTGCCAGTACGCCTCCACGATAGACCAGATAGGCAGAGCGGATTGCGGAGGCGGCGTGGCGCTGACGCATGAGTGTCGGCGCCAGTCCAGAGCCGCCATCGAAGGCCAGGAAAATGAGGCCGATCAACCCGCCATATCTGGCAAGATCGAGCACTGCGTCGCCTTGTCCGGAGAGCAGCAGCCATGTCTGGGCCAGGAACATACAGCCGGCCGGTGCGGTGGCGAGGGCAAGACTTACGAGGAAACGAAAAGCCCTCATGCCAGCACCCGCTGAACGCGTGCTGGCGTGCCGAAGGCGAGGGCTCGCGCCGGAATATCGGTGTTCACGAGGCTGTGGGCGCCGATGATGGCATCATCGCCAATGGTGACGCCGGGCAGGACCGTGACCTGCCGGCCGATCCAGACATTGCGACCTATCTTCACCGCTTGAGCCTGAAAACCGCTTTCGAGCAGCGTGCGGCCCGCCTCGATCCGGTGATCGCTGTCCCGAATGCTGCAGTGGTCGCCGATGCGAGTACCGTCACCAACCGTAACAGAGAGGCGGGCGGACAGTATGGAGCCCTGATTGACCGAGACATCGCGCCCGATCACGAGAGAGCCCCCCTCGGCCACGGCGAGACTGATATTGGGTCCCAAAAAGACGCGATCGCCTATGCGGATCGATCCCGTCACACCGGCGCAGCGGATCGGTCCGGCGAAGGTAATGGTGCGGCCGAACTGGACCCATGAGAGGTAAATGTGACGATACCACAAGCCGCGGAGGGCATTGGCCGTCCGGTCTATGGCTTTGGTGAGATAGCGGCCGGGGCTGTGGGTCATCGCCATAGTGCCCTGGCCTGAAACCAATGGCGGGATGTGTTCCAGAGGGCCATCAGGCCCGCGGTAAACAACAGGATTGCGAGGCGGAAGATCGTCGTATCGAGGCCACCGCGCATGACGAAGATCGCCAGAAGCGGCAGGAGGCATACGACCAGCGCCTGGCTGACCAGTCCAAGCTGAGGCAGACGGCGATAGGCATTGTCCACGACGGCCAGCGTCCCTCCAAAGGCGATGCCTGTAGCCGCAACCCAAATCAGCCCTCCCGCCGCGAACGCTTCGCCGGCAAGGCCGGGCGTCAGGCCGCCGAGCGTATCTCTTGCTGCCATGAAGCGCAGCGCCCGGCTCAGCTGCAGTGGTTTTTCCGGGAAGAGGGCGCGCGGAAGCAATTGCAGGGCAGTCGTCCAGTAGTGCCCTACCTGATGGCCCGCCTCGTCGACGATGCGGGCGGCAAGGGCATACCCTTCCAGCAGCGAGAGTTGCGACAGGCTCATGAGTGTGGTGGCTGCCAGATCGGTCGTCTGGCCCTGGAGCGAAAGGCGGAAGCTGAGCGTCATGAGGCTCAGCAGGCCAGCCGCCAGGATGGGCATCAGAAGGCCACGCATGCCAAGCCGCCTATGACTGAGAAGGACCAGACCGAAGGCAATACCGGTGATCACGAACTGTGTTCGCCCGCCCAGCATCCAGAAGACCAGCAGAACGATTGCCATCGATAGCCATGGTTGCGCTGTGCGCCCGGCGGCGGCATGAACCGACTGGATTGTGGTGGTGAAGGCCGCGACGCAGGCGAGCGCATAGATGGTAGAGTGGAGCGGGCTTTCTACCGGGACCCGCAGAAAGCCGGCCTCGGCGAAGCCCGGCAGACCTCCTGGAGAAACGGCGATGAGGCCAGCAAGAATAAGCAACAGGAGGCCATGGATCCGGCGCGGGGGCGTACTGACGCGTTCTGGTGGCGGGGAAGGGGTTGGGGCACGGGCGAGCGCCCAGTATCCGAGATAGAAGGCCGGTCCGATGATGACTGCGATGGCAATCGCCGTGTCGCGATAGGCAACCAGGGTAGCGCTGGCGGCGGTCTCGTCGAACAGCGCGAGCGGCAGGGCGTGAAACAGCACGATCCCGCCACTGACGAAGACGAGGCCGGGCCGGTGTCGGAGCAAGCCAACGAACAATCCAAGGCCACCGGCAGCGAACAGGATGAGCGCCATGGTCATGGCGACTGCTCTTCGCCGATGGGCGCCTGCTGGCGGTGCCTCGCGAGCGCTTCGATATCGTTGACGAAGCGAGACAGGATCGTTTCGCGCCGCCAGCGCGTTTCGGCGCGATGTCTTGCCGTAAGGCCCAGCCCGGTTCGAAGCGCTGCGTTTGCGCATAGCTTCTCTATGGCGCTGGCGAGCGCGTCCGCTTCTCCGGGTGGCACTGCGAGGCCGCAATCGGCGATTTCGGCGTAGAGGCCGGTACCGGGTTCGGTGGTGGCAACGACCGGCCTTCCCGATGCCAGCATGTTCGTGAGCTTGCTGGGTAGAACGAGGTCGGCCGCTGCGGCTATCTGGGGCAGCAGGTGGACGGTGGCGAGCCCGAGCAGTTCCCCCAGCTCCTCGGCGGGCTGGAGGTCGAAGAACCGAATATTGTCGAGCCCCTTGGCCATCTCTTCGAGCTGGCCACGGTAGGGACCATTGCCGCAGATCACGAAGGTGAGGTCACGCCGCGATGTGAGGCGGCGGGCCGCCGACACCACGAGGTCCAGCCCTTGCTTGCGGCCCAGGGTGCCGGAGTAGAGCGCCACGTGCGGGGTCGCGATGCCCCATTTTTGGCGATAGGCCGAGGGCCTTTGGAGCGGCCTGACGTCATCGAGTTCCGCCCAGTTGCGGTGTTCGGCGACTTGAGCCGGGGCGAGGCCTCTTTGAACGATGCGCAGGCACATTGCGGGGGAGATTGAACTCACCCGGTCGTAGCTGCGCAAAACGCGACCCTCTATATCCGCGAGTACGCGCACGAGCGGGTTTTTGCGGCTGAGCAGGCTGGTGGCCAGGGCAACTTCGAGTTCGAGATCCTGCACGTGCAGCCAGGTGCTGGCGCCTGATAGGCGCGCAGCCAGAAGCCCCAGAGGTGCGGCCAAAAGGCTTGGAGCAATGGCAACGACACTGTCGGGTCGCCAGGCCAGCGCGTTGGTCAGCATCTGCGGAGTGGCGGTCAGCGCAAAACTCGCCTGATGCAGCAGCCGCGCAGGCCCGGTGGGATTTCGCGGTACATAGTGAGGCACGCGGTGAATAGTGAGATTTTTGTGCCTTTCGCTGTTCCACCAGCGCATGCCGGGCTTGGTCCGCCAATCGGGATAATAGGGGTTTCCGGCGATGGCTCGGACCGTGTGTCCCCGTTCCGCGAGAGCTTGGGCAAGGCCGGTCGTGTAAGGGCCGGTGCCGATCAGTTCGGGAGCGAAATTGAGACCGAGCAGCAGGACCTTCATGCTGGCTCTCTGGCCAGTTGTTCCCTGTACCAGGCATAGGTTTGCCGCAGCCCCCGGGCGAGCGTGACACGCGGGCGCCAGCCGAGTTGCCGCAGACGGCCGCTGTCGAGCAGCTTGCGCGGCGTGCCATCGGGCCGGTCTGGGTCGAGCGCAATGGCGCCGGCAAAGCCCACCGTCTGGCAGACCAGCCGCGCGAGCTCGATAAGCGCAATATCCTCGCCGTATCCGATATTGATCGGCTCGGCAGACGTGTAGTTCTCCAAGAGGAGCACGAGAGCGTTGGCACAATCGTCGACATGGAGGAATTCACGCCTTGTCGTGCCGGTTCCCCAGAGTTCGAAGGTGCTTTCGCGTCGGTGCCTGGCCTCATGCGCCTTGCGCAACAGGGCGGGCAGGACGTGGCCCGTGTCGAGATCAAAATTGTCGAATGGACCATAGAGATTGGTCGGCATGGCCGCGATGTAGTTGCGGCCGTGCTGCTCGCGATAGGCCGCGGCCAGCTTCACGGCGGCGATCTTGGCGATGGCATACCATTGGTTCGTGGGTTCGAGCGGGCCGCTCAGCAACGCGTCTTCGCCGATTGGCTGGGCAGCGTCGCGAGGATAGATGCAGCTGGAGCCAAGGAACAAGACGCGATCGATGTCGGCGGCGTGGGCGGCTCTGGCGATATTGAGATTGATTGCCAGGTTATCGCTCAGGAACCCAACGGGGTCGCGCATATTGGCCTGAATGCCGCCGACCCGGGCAGCGGCAACCACGATCGCGTCGGGTCGGGCACTACCGACAAAAGCCTCAACTTCAGCCTGTCGCGTCAGGTCGAGCGCCTGCCTGTCGGTGGTGAGCAGTGTGCAATTCTCGCCGGCGAGGCGACGCTGCAATGCCCGGCCGACCATACCGGTATGGCCGGTAATCCAGATGGTTTTCCCGTTCAAGGAAAAGCAAGGCTTTGGCTTGTCTACGCTCTGGTGGTCCGGGTCTGCCGGTTGTGCCCAGGCGTCACCCTTATGCTCTCCCGACATTTTTTGCCCCCGCCGTCTGAAGAGGGGACAAGTCTTCGGCCGATCACGTTTTGGGTCAATGCAGTATAAGTGATCCAGGTTAGGGGTATTTACGGATTTTTTACGATATTCCGTCCGATTTTTCCGGCGTAACATTGCCGCGCAGACCTATGAACGCACAGGTCATGCGGTACCTCCAAAGCAAAACCGCCCGGACTGGCCGGGCGGTTTTGTTCGTTTGGTGATGGGGTCGTCAGAATTCGTCCCAGTCTGCCGAGATGGCGGCATTGCCCTGGCTCAGATACTGCGTCTGGGCGGCGCGGGCCTTGGGCGCCGCAGCCGGGCGGCGCGCCGGTGCGACTTCGGCGACCTGCTGGGCCTGGTTGATGTGGAAGACGTCAACAATGGTGTCGAGCTCGTTGGCGCGGGCCTCGGTCTGCTCGATGGCGGCATTGGTTTCTTCCACCAGCGCCGCATTGTGCTGGGTCATCTCGTCCATCTGGCGCACGGCGACGTTGATCTCGTCGATGGCCTGAGCCTGCTGGCCGCTCTCGCGGGCAATTTCGGCCATCATGGCGCTGTTGTTGCGCAGCGCTTCGAGCATGGCGTCGAGCTTGCCGGCAGCGTCGGAGACGAGGCGTGCACCGCCATCGACTTCGCGGGCGCTTTCTTCGATCAGCGCCTTGACGTCCGATGAGGCTTCCGCGGCCGATTGGGCGAGACGGCGCACTTCCACGGCCACCACGGCAAAGCCCTTGCCGGCTTCACCGGCGCGGGCCGCTTCCACCGAGGCGTTAAGTGCCAGGAGGTTGGTCTGGAAGGCGATGTCGTCGATCATGCCGATGATGTTGGAGATCTTTTCGGACGCGGTGGTGATCCGTCCCATGGCCGAGGTTGCTTCGCCCATGACCCGGCCGCTTTCGATGGCCGACTGGGTCACGGCTTCCGCCGTGGTGCTGCCGCGCTGGGCGCGCTTGGCGTTTTCGGTCACGGCCGAAGCGAGCTGCTCCATCGTGGCCGAGGTTTCCTCGATGGTGGCGGCCTGGCGCGTCGTGCGCTCGCTGAGGTCGTTGGCCCCGGCGAGGATTTCGCCCGTTGCCACCTTCACGCCACGCGAGGTGGTGCGGAGGCGGGTTACGACATCGGTCAGGGTGTCGGCAACGCGGTTCATGTCGGTCTGCAGCTCAAGGAAAGCGCCCTGGTGCGCGCCGCTCATGCGCTGGGTCAGATTGGTGTCGGCAAGTGCTGCCAGAACCGAGCCGGCATCGGCGAGGCCAACGCGGACGCTCGACACCATGGCGTTGAAATTGCGCGCGATGCGAACGATGTCTTCGTCTTCGAAGCGTGTGGTGATCGAGCGACTGAAATCGCCGGCCATTGCGGCTTCGACGACGTCGTCGAACTCGTTCTGGAAGGTTTCCATGGTGCGGGTGCGCGCTGCGGTGCGCAGGGCGGCGGCCTGCTCTTCGGCAGACATGGAAGCCATCTTGATGCCGTTGTCCTTGAAGACCTGCACGGCCTGAGCCATTTCGCCGATTTCGTCGGCTCGTTCGAGGCCCGGCACTTCGGTTTCGAACTTGCCTTCCGAGAGGTCGCGCATAGCCAGGGTCAGCTTGCCGATCGGACGGCCGAGCTGGGCGGTGCCGAGGTAAAGCGCGGCGCCGGTGCCGGCGAGAATGCCAATGCCGGCGGTGATCAGCAGCAGCATGCGCATGGTGCCTTCGAAGCCGACGATTTCCGCCTGGATGGTTTGGTAGGATACGAGGTCCTCGGCGACAATGGCGTCGATATCGGCCTGGAAGGCCTTGCGGTTGGCACGGTTGTCTTCGTTATTGCCCTGCGCATTCGCCTGGGCCGGGTCGACGTCCCGGCCAAGCCGGGCGGTTTCGGCGCGGAAGGCGCGGAATTCGACGGCCTTGGCGGCCATGGCGTCGAAGCTGGCGAGCTCCTGCTGTTCGACCAGTGGGCGCCACTCGCCGATGACGCGGTCGATCGCGTCGAGCTGGGTCATGATGCCTTCGGCGAACTGGACGGCTTTGGTGGTGTCGGCTGCCGCATAGATACCGCGTGCTTCCATGACCACGGCGGTCACGTGGCGGTTGAGCGACTCGCCGTAGAGAGCTCGCTTGGACGAGTTATCAAGCCGTTGAATCTGATGTTCGTATTCGGCGACAACAAAGAGGCCGATACCGGTGATCAGCGCGGCGACAACGCCCATGATGCCGACGATAGACAATACCTTGCCGCGAATGCGCATGCGACAATACCTTTTCACACTTCGCCGTGGGGTACGGCACTGGTTTTGCCGCCCTCTCTCAATGTCAGATTTGTGACAATGCGTGTTCTGATTGCGAAGTGGGCGGTCTACCCACTCAAGGTAACTATTTTTCTCTTAATGTATGGTGAAGCACTTATGAATTGCCTAAATCATGGGCAGTAAGAAGACTTTCCGAAGTAAGTCATCGACTAGCCGATGGCTCGTTTCAAGGCGTTCACACGGGTTCCGTCGGTCATTCGGCGGCCTGGGCTGACAAAGCCGAGCCGGGTTGCCAGCGGGCTGTCGCCGGCTATGGGGCCGGAGCAGGAGCCATGGATGGCCCCGAGCGGGGCAGCGGCGAGGATGGTTCCGACATTGGCGGCGCTGATGCCTGCGCCTGCCATGATGGTGATCCGCCCGGCGGCGGCCTTGTGGGCGAGCACGAGATCGTCGAGTCCGGCAAGCGCCGAGGAGCCGCGGCCCGAGGTGAGGATGGTGTCAAAGCCGAGCGCCACAGCCTGCTCGACGGCTTCGGCAATGTCGGGCACCAGATCGAAGGCGCGATGCAGGGTTTTCCGAAGGCCCTGGCTGGCCTCCACCAATGTGCCAAGCATGTCGAGATCGAGTGCGCCATCGGGGCGATTGGCGCCGAGAACGACGCCTTCGAGGCCATGCGCGCGGGCTGCCGCAATATCGGCGCGCATCATGTCGAGATCGTCCGCAGTGAAGACGAAGTCACCGGCGCGGGGCCGGATCATGACACGGGCGGAAACGCCCATTTCGGCTGCAAGAGCCAGCAGGCCCGAGGTGGGCGTCAACCCGCCCAGTTCGAGCGCCGAACAGAGTTCTATCCGGTCCGCGCCACTGGCGCTGGCCGTGCGCAGTCCGGCGGCGGTGTCGACGCAGATTTCGAGAAGGGTCATGCCGTGGCTCCCGCAAGCCCGAGGGCAGCCGCGCCGATCAGTCCGGCATCCGCAGTCAATTGAGCGGGCACCACGAGCGGCCGGTCGAGCTTTCGCAAGATACGCGGCCGCACCGCGGCGTCGAGCCGGGCAATCAGTTCGTGGCTGTTTCCAAGCCCCCCGCCCACGGCGATGATATCGGGTCCGACGATGTTGACGACGAGCGCCAGCGGCTGGGCCACCAGCTCGATGAAGAGATCGATCGTCTGGCCCGCCGCCGCTTCGCCTGCAAGCCAGGCCGAAACGACGGCCGTGCTGGCAAGGTCCGCGCCATGGAGATGCCGGTGCAGGCGCTCCAGGCCCCGTGCGCCGCCGACGGTGTCGAGGCAACCGGAAAGTCCGCAGCCGCAGGGGAAGTGCGGCAGGTCAAAGGGCGGCACGCTGACCTTGGTGGCAACGATGGTGCCGTGGCCCCATTCGCCGCCGAGCCCGGCAGCCCCGGGATGGAGGCGCTTGTCGACGACGATGCCGCCGCCCACACCCGTTCCCATGATGGCGCCGAAGACGACGCGATGCTCGCGCCCGGCGCCGGCCGTGGCTTCGGCGAGCACGAAGCAGTCCGCGTCATTGGCGACGAAAACCGGGCGATCCAGCAGCGCCTTGAGTTCGCTCGCCAGTTCGCGCCCGTCGATGCAGGGGATATTGGCGCAAGTGACATGGCCATTGGCCGGGTCGACCACGCCTGTCACCGAAATGGCCACGGGCGCACCGGCCGGGGCGCCACCTGCGGTGATCAGCCCGGAAATGGCGGCGACGAAGGCGGGAAAATCATCGCGCGGCGTCGGCACGCGGCCAAGCGGGGTCAACTGGTCCGGCGTCAGGGCCGTGGCGCCCTTGATCGTCGTGCCGCCGATATCGAAGCAGGTGATCATGAGAGGTCTTGTTCTCCGCGTCCGGCGCGGTTGGGATGATGGCTGCGACACTAGCGGCTCAGCAAAGGCGGGGCCAGCGCTGCCGCGTGGCTTTCCCACACCGCCGAAACTGGCTAAGGATCGCCCGCGACAAGGTGGAAGGGTCGGAATTTGGCGCGATGCGCAATCATTGGCGGCGGGCCTGCCGGGCTGATGGCCGCCGAAGTCCTGGCAGATGCCGGCGAGGCGGTGACGCTTTTCGAAGCCATGCCGACCGTCGGGCGAAAGCTGCTGATGGCCGGCAAGTCGGGCCTCAACATCACCCATTCCGAAAGTCACGCCGACCTTCTCACCCGCTACGGCGCCGCGCGGCCAAGGCTCGAAGCCGCGCTTGACGCTTTCACCGGCGAAGACCTGCGGCAGTGGTGCCTCGGCCTTGGCGTCGAAACCTTTGTCGGCTCCTCTGGCCGCGTCTTTCCCGTGGCGATGAAGGCCTCGCCGCTCTTACGCGCCTGGCTTGCCCGGCTCGCGGCAAAGGGCGTCGAAATCCGCACGCGGCATCGCTGGCTGGGGTTTGGTGCCGACGGCGCCCTGCGCTTCGAAACGCCCGATGGCGAACAGCAGTTCTCCTTCGATGCCGTGTTGCTGGCGCTGGGTGGTGCCAGCTGGCCCAAGCTCGGCTCCGATGCCGCCTGGCTGCCATGGCTGGCCGGGAAGGGAGTTGCAGCCCAGCCCTTCATGCCCGCCAATTGCGGCTTCGAAGTCGGCTGGAGCGAGAACTTTGTCGAGCGCTTTGCCGGTGCGCCGCTCAAATCGGTCACGGCTACCAGCGCTTTGGGCACCTTGCCCGGCGAATTCGTCGTCAGCCGCTGGGGCATCGAGGGGAGCCTCGTCTACGCCCATTCCGCCGTGCTGCGCGATGTCCTCCTTGCCGAGGGCTCTGCGGTCCTGACAGTCGACCTCATGCCCGGACGCTCGCAGGAGCGCCTTGCCCGCGATCTCGCCCGCCAGCCGACAAAACTCAGCTTTTCCAATCGGTTGCGCAAGGGGGCGGGGCTTGAGCCTGTCAAGGCGGCGTTGCTGCGCGAGTGCCGGCCCGATGCCAACAGGCTCGATCCCGAGGCCCTCGCCTCGGCGATAAAATCCGTCGCCATTCCGCTGCGCCGCACGCGCCCGATTGCCGAGGCCATTTCCTCCGCGGGCGGCGTGGCCTTCTCCGCCATTGACGAGCATTTCATGCTCAAGGCTTTGCCAGGCGTCTTTGCCGCCGGCGAAATGCTCGATTGGGAAGCGCCGACCGGGGGCTATCTCCTCACAGCCTGCTTTGCCACGGGGCGCGCCGCGGCCGGCGGCATGCTCGACTATCTGCGCCGGGCTCCTTAGCGGTAGCCCGCGGCCTGCAGTTCGAAGAGCTCGGCATAGCGGCCGCCGCGGGCCAGCAGTTCTTCATGCGAACCGGCCTCCAGAATGGCGCCGTCTTCAAGCACCAGGATCCGGTCGGCCATGCGCACGGTCGAAAAACGGTGCGAAATGATCACCGCCGTCTTGCCGCTGGCGAGGCCCTTGAAGCGCGCAAACACCTCAGCCTCGGCCTTGGCGTCGAGCGCTGCGGTCGGCTCGTCGAGAATGATCAGCTCGGCATCGCGCATATAGGAGCGGGCGATGGCGACCTTCTGCCACTCGCCGCCCGAGAGGTCGCGACCCTGCTTGAACAACCGCCCCAATTGCTGGTCATAGCCCTTGGGCAGCTTGGCGATGACCGCGTGGGCAAGGCTCTGCTCGGCGGCCTGGTCAATGCGCGGCTGGTTGTCCTTTTCCTCGACGCGGCCGACCCCGATATTGTCGCGCGCCGAAAAACTGTAGCGGATGAAATCCTGGAAGATGACGCCGAGATGGGCGTGGATATCGGCCGGGGCCATGTCCTTCAGGTCGATCCCATCGATGGTGATGTGGCCCTCGCTCGGGTCATAGAGCCGCGCCAGCAGTTTGACGATCGTTGTCTTGCCCGCGCCATTCTCGCCCACCAGCGCCAGGGTCTCCCCGGCATTGAGGGTGAAGGAGAGGCCGCGGATCACCCAGTTCTCGGTCTCGGGATAGCGGAAGCCGACATTGTCGAAGCGGATGCCCCGCTGGATCGGTACCGGGAAAGCCTTGGGGTGGGCCGGCGCCAAAACTTCCGGCTCGATCTCGAAGAAGGAGAAGAGATCGTCGAGGAACATGGACTGCCCGGCGATCTGGGTGAAACCGAGCAGGATTTTCTGGAACAGCCCATTGAGCCTCAGGAAGGAGCCCGAAAGGAAGGCGAGGTCACCAATGGTGAATTCGCCGGTCACCGTGCGCCAGACGATGAAGGCATAGGCGGCATAATAGGCGAGGGTGGAAATGGCAGCAAAGAGCGCGCCCCAGATGGCCCGCAGAAAGGCGATACGCCGGTTTTCGAGAAAGATCTCGTCCGCCAGCTTCTTGAACCGCTCGATGAGAAAGCCGCCGAGCCCGAACAGCTTGATTTCCTTGGCCGTCTCGGCGCTCGCCCCGATATAGCGGAGATATTCGAGCTCCCGTCGCTCCGGCGTGCGCCATCGGCTGACCATATAGGCCATGGTGTTGAAGCGCGTTTCGCCCCAGATCGAGGGAATGAAACTCACAGGCAATAGCAGGATCAGCCAGGGGGCATAGACGAAAAGGCCGGCGGCCAGCGTCAGCACCGTGATCATGTCCTGCGCCTGGCCAAACAGCTGACTCAGTAGCGCATTGCGACCTGCCGCCTGGCGGCGGGCCCGCTCGAGCCGGTCCTGATACTCGGCGGATTCAAAATGCATGAGGTCGAGCTGGGCGGCGTGGGCCATCAATTCGACGCTGATCTGGTTGGAATGGAGTTCGGAGAGAATGGAATCGACCAGTCCCGTCGCCCGGCCAATGGCGTCATTGGCAAGAACCAGCACCATTTCGAGCGCCAGCAGCCAGAAGACCCAGTTGAGCAGCCCCGCATTCCACCAGTCGAGCAGGCTGGGGCCGGGCGAGGGGATCCCGGTCAGGCGCACCACTTCGTCGACGATCAGCTTTGCCGCATAGAGCACGGCAATGGGTTGCAGCGCGGCGATGAGGCGCAGGCCGATGCTGGCCGCGGTCATCACGCGGCTCGTGCGCCAGATCTGCGAAATCAGTCGCCCAAGGAGGCGGAGATTTTCGAGGCGCTGTCTGAAACTGGGGGCATTTTCTGGAATGGGCGGAGGCCTGCGCCCTGGTAGGTCGGTCATGGGCTCACCATAACGCCGCCCGGAGGCGGCGCATATATAAGACTTGGTAATGTTTGAGGCTGCTCAGCTTTCGACGGCGAGCGCGGCGGCCACATCCGGCGGCGTCCAGCCTTCGGGCTTTAGCACCTTGCCATCGGCGCGCTTGATCACCTTGCCGGTCGCGGGATCAACCTTGGCCATGTTCGAACGATGCACTTCGGCCCATACCCGATCGAGGGGAATGCCGAATTCGAGCGCCGCACCAACCGCGACATAGATCACATCGGCCAGACCATCGGCGATCTTTTCCATGTCGCCGCGCTCGATGGCTTCAACCGTCTCCTGGCATTCTTCCATCAGAAGCGCCGAGCGCAGCGCCGCCCGCTCCGGTATGAATTGCGGTTTTGGCAGCACCGGCAGGTCGCACGCATGGTGAAAGCCGGCGACGTCGTCGAGGAGGGTTTTCATGGTTTTGTTCTCGCAAGGTTGTTTGGCGTTTGCTGGGGCCACCCCACCTCACCCTTAGGAGGGAGGACGGCCCGCAGGGCCGGGCGAGGGGGGGCCTCCGCTGCGTCGCCAAAGACGCAACGGCCCTATCGCAAATTCCGCAGGAACCCGGCGAGGTCCCCGGTCACATGGTGTACATGCGGGCCGGTCGAACGGCCCAGTTCCCAGGATTCCACCTGGTCATGGACAAAATCCTCGCCGGCCACGACCTGCACGGTCGACATGCCGATTTCATGCGGCACGACGAGGTTCTTCTCGAGATCGTCGAACATGACGGCCCGCTGTGGGTCGATGCCATGGCGCGCGAGAAAACCGTCATAGGCCTCGCGATGCGGCTTGGGCACATAGGTCATGGCGCGGATGTCATAGACATCCTCAAATAGGTCCGGGTCACCCAGACGCCCCAGAACGGAGCGGGCATGGCCGGTATCGCCATTGGTCAGGATGAATTTTCGGCCGGGCAGGGCGCGAATGGCCTCGATCAGCGCGGGATGCGGATCGACCGGGGCATAGTCGATGGCGTGGACGGTGTTGAGAAAGTGGTCGGGGTCGATCGAGTGCCGGTTCATCAGCCCGTTGAGGGTTGTGCCGAAGTCTCGGTAGTAGACCTTCTGCAGCGAGCGGGCCGCCTCGAAATCGAGACTCGTCACGTTCATCACATAGTGGGTGATACGCACATCGATCTGCGCGAACAGATTGCACTCACGCGGATAAAGCGTGTTGTCGAGATCGAACACCCAGTCGGTGATATGATTGAGGTTTTTGGGGGCAGCGGTTGTCATCGGCCCATTGTGCCACAGGATGGCAGCGAGTTCACCTGTGGAAGCGAGCCTCCGGGGGGGAGGCTCGCCAGATTGTCAGCTTACTCTGCGGCTTCGTTCGCCTTGACGGCGAGGCCGAGGGCCGAGATCAGGCCGGCCGGGTTGGCGGCAGCGGCGCTGAGGACCAGAAGCGTGGTCGGGGTTGCCGGACGAACGGCAATCTCGATGCTCTTGGGATCGTCGAGGAAGGTGTTGATCGCGGGCACGACGAGATCGGTCAGGGCCGGGATACCTGCCTGGCCGACGAGCTGGGGTGCCATGGCCTTGAGGCCGGCGACGAAGGTGGCGCGATCCGAACCCGACTGGGCAGCGAACATGTCGAGCAGCTTGGGGGTGAGGCCCGCATCGTCATAGCGGAGGCTGGAGCTGGTCAGGGTCAGGGCCTGGAGCAGTTCCATGCCGACCATCATCTGCTTGGCCTGGGCTTCCTCGCTCGGCGCGCCGGCGGACGCTGCCTGCATGCCGTAGATCTTGTCGAGAACAGCCGGGGTGAAGCCGGAGATATCAGCACGGAAGTTGAGCGCGCCAATGTCGGCGAAGTCGAAGCGGAAGTCTTCGATCACCATATGGCCGTCGGCCATGCTCCAGCTCATCTTCTGGTTGATGTCGCCGTTGATCTCGGTGAGGCCGAGGGCCTGGATCACCGGGCCGGCTTCGGCGTCTTCTTCCGAAACGGTCTTGAGATCAGCCCAGATGCCGTTCACAGCGAAGGTCGAGTCGATGTTGGAGAGGGCATCGGCGTCGTCATAGGAGAACTCGTTGGTCGCTTCGATGGAATCGACCGAGAGGAAGTCCGCGCCGTCGCGGGTCACCTTGAGCGCGCCAGTGGTGAAGCTGCCGACGGATTCGAGCAGGGCAGTGATGTTCACCTGGTCGGCGGGCGGCAGGTAGATGTCATTGGCGACGATGTCGACCAGCGAAACATGGCCCTTCGGGTCGTCCGAGAAATCGGTGTCGACATCGGGAATGGTCAGCGAGTCGGCGATGAAACCACCGTTCTCTGCATCGGCGACACCGGTGAAGGTCAGCGTGGTGTCGATGCTCCAGGTCTCGGTGTCGGCACCGGTCAGGGCGACCTTGGCGCCATCGACCGTAATGGTATCGCCATCGAGCTTGGCGGCACCGAACTGAATATCATAGCCGCCGAGCTTGTAGACCGCAGCGATACGATCGACGAATTCCTGTGCGTCGAGCGCCATGGCAGGCTGCATCAGCGCAAGCGTGGCCATGCCAGATGCCAGCATCAGGCCCTGGATCTTGTTGATTCTCATCATGGTCTGCGTCTTCCTCGATGTTGTGAAGGGCGCGGTCGTCCTGTCCAACCCCCGCGCTGTCCCCCGGTTTGGTTACCCCTTGGGGCAAGTGAATTGCAGTCGATGTGCGGCAGAATTGCGTCCGCAGCTATACTGCTGATTTATTTCGTCACCATGTCGAACTCGATTTACGGAAATCGGTTCAATTTGTTTCAAGAAATTGTCGATAGGCCGGATTTTCCGTTTCGTCCCAATAGGGAAAGCCGATCGCGTCGATATGGGCGTAGAAGTCCCTACGGGTCTCGGGTGGCACCTGCACGCCCACCAGCACACGGCCATAATCGGCGCCATGATTGCGGTAATGGAACAGCGAGATGTTCCAGGCGTCATTCAGCCCTTCGAGGAATTTCAGCAATGCTCCGGGCCGCTCGGGGAATTCGAAGCGGAAGACCACTTCGTGGCTGAGCCCGCTGACGCGACCACCCACCATGTAGCGCACATGGAGCTTGGCGACCTCGTTGTCGGTCATGTCGGTGACCGCCAGGCCATTGCCGGTGAGGAGGTCGATGATCTCGCGCTTTTCCTTGTCGGCGCCGGTCAGCTTCACGCCCACGAAAATGTGGGCGTCCTGGCCGTGGGCATAGCGATAGTTGAATTCGGTGATGGCGCGGCGACCAAGAAGGCGCATGAAGGCGCGGTAGCTGCCGGGCTTTTCGGGGATAGTTACCGCGAGCAGGGCCTCGGCGCGCTCGCCGATTTCGGCCCGCTCGGCCACATAGCGCAAGCGGTCGAAATTGACGTTGGCGCCCGAATTGATGGCGATCAGGCTCCCCTTGGGGGCCGCGCCCATTTCGATATGGCGCCGGAGGCCGGCGAGGGCCAGCGCGCCGGCCGGTTCGGCAATGGCGCGCATGTCATCGAAAATGTCCTTGATGGCGGCGCAGATTTCGTCCGCGTTCACCGTAATGATGCCATCGAGCAGGTCGCGGCAGATGCGGAAGGTTTCTTCGCCCACTTCGCGCACCGCAACGCCGTCGGCAAAGAGCCCAACCTCGTTGAGCGTCACCGGATGCCCCGCAGAGATGGCGGCCTTCATGCTCGCCGACTCTTCGGGCTCGACGCCGATGACCTTGATCTCGGGGCGGAGGAATTTGACGAAGGCGGCGATGCCGGCGGCAAGGCCGCCCCCGCCGATCGGCACATAGATGGCGCCGATATCGCCGGGATGCTGGCGCAGCAGTTCCATGCCGATCGTGCCCTGGCCGGCGATGACATCGGGATCATCGAACGGATGCACGAACACGTAGCCGTGCCGTTCCGCCAGCCCCGCCGCATGAGCGCGGGCAGCGTCGAACCCGTCGCCAAACAGCACCACTTCGCCGCCTAGGCGCTTCACCGCGCCGATCTTGATCTCGGGGGTCGTGGTCGGCATGACGATGATCGAGCGCACGCCGAGCCGTGTAGCCGACAGCGCTACGCCCTGGGCGTGATTACCCGCAGAGGCGCAGATGACGCCCCGCGCGCGTTCCTCGGCTGTCAGCTGGCTCATGCGGTTATGCGCGCCGCGAATCTTGAAGGAAAAGACCGGCTGCAGGTCTTCGCGCTTGAGCAGAATGTCCTGGCCGAGCTTGGTGGAGAGCAGGCGCATCGCGTCGAGCGGCGTCTCCTCTGCAACTTCGTAAACCGCTGAGGTCAGGATTTTGCGGACGTAATCGGTCATGGCACGGCTTTCGACAATTCGCGGCTGATGGACGCCTGCTGACACCAAATGTCAACGCCCGGTCATAAGAAGAGCGCATGCGTTTCCGGCATGGCACGTTTTCTCAATCAAATGATTGATTGATAATTTTCGTCGGTATATCAACGCCCGTCCGATCCGAACCCCGAGCCATCCCGCGTGTGCCCCGAACAGTCTTCCAACCCCAGGCGCGAAAGCGGCGACGAACGCCGCATCGCCATTGCCAAGGCGGCCCGGGCCCTGATCATCGAGAAGGGCCTCGAAGGCCTGCGCACGCGCGACATTGCCGAGCGTGTCGGCATCAATATCGCGACGCTCCACTATCATGTGCCGAGCAAGGAAGCGCTGGTGGCGCTCGTTGCCGAATCCCTGCGCGCCGATTTCAAGGCACAGGCCCTGCGCCATCCCCGGGCCGATCAGCCCGGTCTCCTGCAATTGCGGATCGAGTTCAACGAGTTCCGCGAGATCGTGGCCGAAATGCCCGAATTGATCGGTGTATTGAGTGAGCTCGTCGACCGGGCCCGGCGCGATGCCTCGATCGCCGACATCATCCTGCCCATGCAGGCTTTCTGGACCAGCCAGTTCGCGGACATCTTCCGTACCGGCATTGCCGACGGCTCCATGCGCCGCTCGATCGATCCGGAAGCCGCCGCCGTCGCCGTTACCGCCGCACTCTCCGATTGCTGGCGCCCTCATCGGCGCAATCAGCTCGACGCCGTCATGGCCGAGCTCGAACGCGCCTTTTCCGCTTCTCCTGTTTCACAAGGATAAATCCATGTCCGCCCATCACGCCCATGCCGGTGATGCACCGCCCGATCCGCGCCGCTGGATCGGCCTTTTCGTGCTGCTCATCGCCAATTTCATGAACCTGATCGACGTCACCATCGTCAATGTGGCGCTGCCCTCCATGCGCCAGAGCCTCGGGGCCACCGACAGCCAGATCGAATGGGTCGTCGCCGCCTATGTGCTCGCCTTCGCCCTTGGCCTCCTGCCCTTCGGGCGTCTTGGCGACATCGTAGGCCGCACCCGCATGTTCCTGTGGGGCGTCGCCGGGTTTACCGCGGCCTCGGCGCTGTGCGGCTTTGCCAGCTCTATCGAAATGCTGATCGTCGCCCGCGTCATTCAGGGCCTCGCCGGCGCCATGATGACCCCGCAGGTGCTGGCCATCGCCACCGTGACCTTCCCGCCGCACGAACGCGGCCAGGCCTTCTCGCTGTTCGGCCTTTCCGCCGGTCTCGCCTCGTTCTGCGGCCCGATCCTGGGAGGTCTGCTCATCGAGGCCC
>NZ_JAFKHD010000337.1:19246-22027 GCF_017307565.1 Devosia sp. | reverse complement strand
GGATCCATCCTGAGATATCAAGATGGGCCCCGGCCTTCGCTGGGGTGACATCGGGTTTATGGGGATACCCAGCCTATGGCAGACATCGGCCATCAGAACGGACTTTCGCCGGCGGGCGCGACGCTGCTGCAGCATTATCGCAGCCAGGTGATGACGCGGCGGATCTATACGATCCTCGTAGTTCTGGGCGTTGTCGTCGCGCTGTTTGCCGCCATGGCCTATGCCAATTCGGCCAATTCGGGGAAGTTTTTCGAACGCCTTCCCTTCATGTTCGACTTCATCAAGAATTTTATGCCGCGCGATCCCTTTGAGATCTTTCGCGCCATGTTCGGGCTGGAGTCGCCCTATTTCGATGGGTCGGCGAAATACGACTATACCTCGAGCAATATCCGCCTGACGGACACGCTCTACATTCCGAATTTCATCTATCAGCTGATCGTCACCGTGAATATCGCCGTGGTTTCGACGATCATCGGTGGCTCGCTGGCATTCTGCCTCTGCTTCTTTGCCGCCACGAACCTTGTTGGCGCAGGCGCAGTGCGCTGGGTTGTGCGCCGCATCATGGAAGTGATGCGTGCTTTCCCCGAAATCGTCATTGCGGGTCTTCTTACCGCAGTGCTGTCCATCGGTCCCATCGCAGCCATTGCAGCGGTGTCGCTGCACACGATCGGAGCGCTCGGAAAGCTGTTCTTCGAGGTCGTCGAAAATGCCGACATGAAGCCCGATGAGGGGCTGAAGTCGGTGGGGGCGAGCTGGCTGGAGCGCGTGCGCTTCGCCATTGTGCCCCAGGTGATGCCAAATTTTGTGTCCTATGGCCTGCTCCGCATGGAGATCAATGTGCGCGCCTCGACCATCATTGGCGCAGTGGGCGGCGGCGGTATTGGCGAAGTGTTCCGCCTCTCGATCGGGCGCGATTACGCCGCCCAGACCTATGCGATCATCATTCTTCTGCTCGTGACCATCATCGCCATCGACCAGCTTTCGGGCTGGCTGCGCCGGCGCCTGGTGGGCGATGCCAGCTTCAATTTTGGGAAGGCCAGCGTCTAAATGTCAGCGATCAGTGCTGCCGAGCGCGCTCGGCTGGAACAGAAGTTTCCCGAGGTCTTCAAGACCTCGTTTCTGAAGCGCCATGGCCTGCTTGTCGGGCTCGGCGTGACGGTGCTGTACCTCGTTTTCTGCTGGTTTTTCTTCAATGTCGGTCCGGCATTGCAGAACGGCAAATGGGATCGCGCCTCGATCTATGTTCAGGACTGGTATAGCTGGCGTGCCACGCCGCGCCTGCGGTTCGGCGAGGACGGGACGATCACGCCGCAATGGTCGAGCCGGGGGCAGTATCCGGCCGGCGCAACCATCGACTGGCTGACGCCGCACGACGACGGCAGCATGACCGTGACCTTCGGCAGCGACGCCGACCGGCTCGATATTACGACCAGCGAAGTCAATGTCTTCATCAATGGCGAGGCCTGGCCGGTTGTCATTGCTGAGGGCGCGGCGCAGGCCCCGGAAGGCGCGCCGAGCGCTATCCAGCAGGATCGCAAGAAGGTTCTCGTGGATTTCGGCTTCGAAGGTCAGGCAGAGATTCGCGACAACCAGGTCTACGTTCAGCGCCGTTTCTTCGGCTGGGCCAACTTCCTCTACGACCCGAAATCGCCACTCTGGGGGCATGACTTCTTCTCGTCGATCGGGCTGATGTTTTCGGGCGACCAGGTCAATCCGGCCATGTCGAACGCGCAATATGTGTTGAACCAGTGGCTCAACAATCAAGCCTGGCAGCATGGCGATATTCTCGTAAAGCTGTTCCAGACGCTGGTGATGGCCTTTGTCGGTACGCTGCTTGCGACGCTCTTCGCTTTCCCGCTGGCCTTCTTCGCAGCGCGGACGATCACGCCGAACCGGGCGGTCAACTGGGGTATGAAGCGGTTCTTTGACTTCATCCGTTCGGTCGACATGCTGATCTGGGCGCTGTTCTTTACGCGCGGGTTTGGTCCCGGCCCGATCCCCGGCATCGCGGCAATTTACTTCACCGACACCGGTGCGCTCGGCAAGGTCTATGCCGAGGCGCTGGAGAATGTGGACGACAAGCAGCGCGAAGGCATGAAGTCGGTTGGCGCGAGCCCGGCATCGGTCAACCGCTATGGGGTCGTGCCGCAGGTGCTGCCGGTGTTTGTGTCGCAGTCCCTGTACTTCTGGGAAAGCAATACGCGCTCGGCGACGGTGATTGGTGCCGTGGGGGCGGGCGGTATCGGTCTGAAACTGCTGGAGTCGATGGGCACCAATTCGGACTGGGACAAGGTGGCCTATATGGTGCTGCTGATCCTGTTCGTGGTGTTCCTGTTCGACAATATGTCGACGGCGATCCGCCAGCGCCTGATTGGCGGCACGGGGCACTGAAGCTCGGGCCCGACGAACTCGCGACAGAATAGCAAAACCGTATCATCCCCGCGAAAGCGGGGATTTCCGTTTTTGGGGGGATGAGAGAGGGAGGCGCTTTCGCCGGACCGCGTTTCCTCCCCGAGGTGTTGGCGCATGCGCTGGGCGGCAAGTCGATTGCCGATGTCTATGGGATGAGCAGCGAGGATGCGGCAAAGTTCAGGCGCTGGGGCCGCCGACGTCGACACGCTGCCCGGGCTGTTCGACCGGCCGGTGGATGCGTGGGCTAAGCTTTCAGGACGATGACCTTGGTATCGATCGGGGTTTTTGCGTAGAGATCGAGCATATCCTGTGTGAGAAGCCCCACGCAGCCACTCGACACGCCCTTGCCGATCGTTTCGGGCATGATCG
>NZ_JAFKHD010000337.1:0-19171 GCF_017307565.1 Devosia sp. | reverse complement strand
GCGGGCGCCGAGCGGATTGTCGAGGCCGGGCTTCATGCCATTGGCATAGGGCGCGGCTTCGGGCTGGCGGGCGATCATTTCCTTGGGCGGGGTCCAGACCGGCCATTCGGCCTTGCGCCCGATATAGGCTTCGCCGCTCCAAACAAAGCCGGCGCGGCCGACATTGGCGCCATAGCGGGTCGCGAGATCGTTCCCCTCGATGCGATAGACGTAATAGTGCTTGGGGTCGACGATCAGCGTGCCGACCGCTTCCTTGGACGGATAGCGGACGGTGCGGCGGAGATATTTGGGGTCAACCTTGTTGATGTTGACCGCGGGGATCGGGAAGCGCTCGCTCGGCACCGGGCCATAGACGCGCTCGGCTTCGGCGGTGCTCATTCCCCCGCCAACGGCGGAGCAACCGGCCAGCGCTGCGGCGCCGAGGGCCGTTGCGGAGCCGAGGAGAAAGGTGCGGCGATTGATGCGCGTGGGTCCGATCGTTCTGTCTCTAAACGTCATCGCCATCCTCTTGGCTCGGTTTTTATGAAGGGGAGATTGGGCCGGCTTTTAGAAAATGGCAAGCCGGCAACGACGTGTGTCATTGCCGGCTCGAAAGGGTGCGGGCGGTGCTTGGCCGCCCGTTTGATTACCAGCTCTTCTTGAAGCTGAGGGTCGCGGTGCGGCCCTGGCCATAACCACAGGACGTGGTGGTCTGACAGCTCGCGACATAGGAGGTGTCGAGGATGTTGCTGACGTTGAGCGCCGCGCTCCAGTCGTCGCGCTTGTAGCTCAGTCCAGCATCGATGAGGGCCGTGCCCGGCACCTTGGTGGTATTGGCCTGATCAGCCCAGGTTTCGCCAAGGACACGTACACCGGCGCCGATGGTGAGGCCATCGAAGGTGCCGTCGGTGAAGGTGTAGTCGACGCCGAACGAAGCGGTGAGCGTCGGGACCTGTACCGGGGTCTTGCCGAGGAGGGCGGCATTGGTGCTGGCGACGACTTCGGCGTCGAGATAGGTCAGCGCGCCGCGGACGGTAAAGTCCTCGATCTTGAACATGCCTTCGAGTTCTGCACCCTGGACGTTGACCTTGCCGACCGGCACGGACTTCCACCAGGTGACCGGATCGGGCGCGGCAACGCCATTTCGGTTGATGTTGAACACCGAAGCGGTGATCAGGCCATCCATGAAGGTCGGTTCGTACTTGATGCCGGCTTCCCACTGTTCGCCGGTTTCGCTCGGCAGCAGCGCATCGGCCGTGGTGGTGGCGAGCGAGGGATTGAACGAGGTCGCATAGCTGACATAGGGGGTTAGGCCATTGTCGAACTCGTAGCCAAGGCCGACGCGACCGGTGAAGACGCCTTCTTCGCGGGTCGAGGGCGTGGGACCGATCAGTTCGGTGCGGGCCAGATCGTAGCGGCCGTTGAGGGTCAGGACGAAGTTGTCGAGACGCAGCTGGTCCTGAGCGTAGAAGCCGAGCTGATTCATGGTCGTCACCTGACCGGCGGCGAGTGCCGGCGCGGTATAGGGAATGCCATAGACCGGGTTGTAGATGTCGAGATTGCCGACATTGCCGGCGTAGAAGGTCGCCGGTTCGTGGCGGTAGCTCTTGAAATCGACGCCGAGCAGCAGGGTGTGATCGACCGGGCCGGTGGCGAAATTGCCTTCGACCTGGGTGTCGATGGTGCCAATGCCGGCCTTGGTGTGGTGGGCCCAGCGATCACGCACGAGCTGAGTGCCGGCGAGGTCGGCAAAGCCCGAGGCGTAGATATAGTCCTCGTTGAGGTCCATGCCGGCATAGCGGGCGTTCTGGCGTACGGTCCAGCTGTCATTGATGTCATGTTCGAGCTCGTAGCCGATCATGAACTGCTGGCGCTGATAGACGTCGATGGCGGATTCGCCATAGTTGAGATTGCGCGGAATGCGGACGCCGCCGGGGGCGTCGACGGCGGTGCCGAGATACGGCATGAAGCCGGTCGAGGTGTGGTCGAGATCGACGTTCTGGTAATTGCCATAGACGGTGACCGAGGTCGCATCGGTCGGGGTCCAGGTGACGCTGCCCTGAACGACGCCGCGCAGATCGCGCGCCTTGTCGGTTTCCCAGCCGCCGCCGGAAAGTTTTGCGGTCAGGCGATAGGCGAGGTCGCCATCGGCGATGACGTCGCCGCCATCCACGCCGAGATAGGCATTGCCGAAATTGTTGACGCCGGTTTCGGTCTCAAGGAAGCGTTCGTTGCGCGGGCGTTTGCCGGTGTAGTTGACGATGCCGCCGACATTGGCGCCGCCATAAAGCGAAGAGACCGGGCCCTTGAGCACATCGATGCGCTCGAGCAGGTAGGGATCGACGACGAAGGTGCCGAAGCCGGTCTGGTAGAGCTGCATGTTGTCGAGGAACATTCCGGTTTGTTCGGCCTGGAAGCCGCGGATGGAATACCAGTCGGTATCAGCGTCGGCGCCATAGGTCTGAGTGTTGACGCCAGCGGAATAGCGCAGGGCTTCGTCGGCCTTGGTGCTCGGGTTCTTGTCGAGCTGGTCGCGGGTGACCGTGGACACGGACTGGGGGATACGCTTGACCGCAACGGCGACTTTCGAGCCGGTGCTGGTGCGCAACTGGGCTTCGCCGCCCGAACCATTGCCGCCGCCGTCGACAACCAGGGTATCAAGCTGGGTCGTCTGGGCCTGAACCAGGGCCGTGCCGCCGGCGAAGGCCGTGGACAGGAGAAGAAGGCGAAGCAAAGTCCGCTTTGGGCTGGAACGCATGGTTCGTGTCCTTGAAGACGCCAGACCAGATCGTGGCTAGGCTATGTCCGAAATATGCTGATCTGTTAAATCATCTTTAACGGCCGGGATTGTCGGTCCTGTCGGTGCTTTGAACGAATCCGCGCTCAAGTCACACGTTCGACAGGCGCAGCCAGGCGGCCGGGGTCAGGCCGCAATGACGCTTGAAAACGCGGGTGAGATGGGCCTGATCGGCAAAGCCGCAAAGCGCCGCCACTTCGCTGATGCTGGCTTGACGCTCAACGAGCAGGGTTTTGACCCGGGTGATCCGCTCCTGCATCTGCCATTGATGCGGGGTGAGGCCGGTTGAGGCCTTGAAGGCTGAGGAGAAATAGGAGGGCGAGAGACCGACGAGCCCGGCAATGTCCTCAAGACGCAGGCTATCGTAGCAATGTTCGGCGAGGAAATGGGTCGCGAGTTTTAGCCGACGCGGCGAGAGCTGACCGCGCATGTTCTCGGCCTGTTGGGCAATGCCGAAAAGCTCCACCAGCATCGCCGTGGCGATGCCTTCGCCATAGAGGTCATGGCTGGTGCTGGTCACGCAATCCTCGGCCAGCAGTTGGGCCAGCGCCTCGATGCGTGGATTGTCGAACATCAATCGCGGCGTCAGGAAGCGCTCGTCGGCGGGGCCGAGGCCGAATTTTTCGGTGAACTGGGTGAGATCGACATGAAGGTCGAGATGGCGCAGGCGGGTCTGGCTGGGAGCGAGCGACCAGATACGGAGCCCGGGCGGTATGTAACTCAACCGGCCGGTCGGACCCGGCGTCACGCCCGGCTGATCGCTGAGGGCGAGGGCACCGGGCTGGGTTTCGTCGATCACGGTAAAGAGGCGGGCGTGAGGAGAAACATATTCGCCACTGGCGCCGGCCTCGCCAGTTACCTTCCAGACATCGGCGAGCATGCCGTTCCAACTGCGCCATTTCGGGCCGCCATTGGGCGAGAAACCTTCGACGATGGACCGCATATTGGGATGAAACACGGAGGCGTCCGTTTTTGACGTGGCGGCGTGGGCATTTGCTCGGGCGATGCTCGACTGCTCATATCGCATATCTATACATGACTATTCAATTCATATTTATATTTCCGCCCTCCGACTTGCGGGCTGGGCGAAGGCCTGAAAACGAAAAGCCATTTGAAATGTCTCGTCGCGGGGGACCCAGTGCGCATCGGCCAGTTCTATCGGATCGACGGTGATGGCGCTTTCTTCGGGCACTGCGCGGCAGCTAAGCGCGATAGCGGATGCCGTCGACAAAAAGCTGAAAGGCCGCCGAGTGCTTCCGGCTCGGATAGTAGAGGTGGTAGCCTTCGAACGTCGGCATCCAGTCAGCCAGGATGTGCACGAGGCGACCGTCGGCGATGTAGGGCTCGGCCATTTCCGCTGGGATGCAGCCGATGCCGTGACCGGAAAGGGCCGCGGCGAGGACGTGGGTTGTGCCGTTGAAGGCCAGTTGCCCGTCGACGCGGACGTTGAGCCTCTGGCCGTCTTTTTCGAATTCCCAGGCGTAGAAGCCGCCATAGGTCACGAGCCGCAGGTTGATGCAATTGTGGGCGGTGAGGTCGTGTGGGGGTAGCTGGCGCGTTACGGTTTTTGAAATAGTCGGGTGCGGCGATGACCGCCATGTGCCAATGCGGGGCGATGCGGGTGGCGATCATGTCCTTGGCCACCTGTTCGCCGAGGCGGATGCCGGCGTCGTAGCCGTGCTCGACGATGTCGATGAGGCCGTTTTCGACGTCAACTTCGACCTTGATGTCGGGATATTGCGCGGCGAACCGGTCGATGAAGGGCCAGAGGACGGTGCGCAGGGCATGTTCGCTGGAATTGATCCGGATGGTGCCGGCCGGGGCATCGCGATAGGCGCCGAGGGCTTCGAGCTCGGCATCGATCTCGTCGAGGCGCGGGGCGACGGTGGTCAGGAGGCGCTTGCCGGCCTCGGTCGGGGTGACGCTGCGGGTGGTCCTCGTGAGGAGCCGGACACCGAGCCGCTCTTCCAGGTTGCGGACGGTGCGGCTTAGTGAGGATTGCGACACGCCGAGCCTCGCTGCGGCGGAGGTGAAGCTCCGGTCCTTGGCGACGGCGATGAAGGCTATGAGGTCGTCGGTGTTCTGTCGCATGGATTAATGCTCCTCACGCATAAGCTTATGCGTATTTTGCCATCTAATGCAGGGGGCCGGGCTTGCCTAGATTTGTTGGCATAGATGGGATCGGGGCGGGGGCGTTTGAACGCTTTGCCTTTGCCGCGGTTTCCCTGACGAGATCACGACAGGAGGATCACGATGGAAAAGAGAAAACTCGGCAAGGCAGGGCTGGAAGTCTCGGCCCTGGGCTTTGGCGCCATGGGGATCAGCCAGTCCTACGGGACGCCGCTGGAAACCGCTGAAGGCGTCAAACTGCTGCGGGCTGCGTTCGAGCGCGGCATCACCTTCTTCGATACGGCCGAAGTCTATGGCCCCTACAAGAATGAGGAAGTGGTCGGTGAAGCGCTGGAGCCGATCCGCGACCAGGTGGTGATTGCCACCAAATTCGGTTTCGACATCGACGGCAGCGGTGTGCCCGATAGCCGGCCAGCGCGAATCCGGCAGGCGGTGGAAGGCTCGCTCAAGCGGCTGCGCACCGATCGGATCGACCTGCTTTATCAGCACCGCGTCGACCGCAATGTGCCGATGGAAGACGTGGCCGGGACCGTCAAGGAACTGATCGCGGAGGGCAAGGTCAAGCATTTCGGCATGTCGGAGGCCGGTGTTGCCAATATCAGGCGGGCCAATGCCGTTTTGCCGGTTACCGCGCTGCAGAGCGAATATTCGCTCATGTGGCGGGAGCCGGAAGAAGCCATCCTTCCGGTGCTCGAAGAGCTTGGCATCGGCTTTGTGCCGTTCAGCCCGCTCGGCAAGGGCTTTTTGACCGGGACGATCGGGGTCGACACCAAGTTCGTCGCCACCGACTTCCGCAATACGGTGCCGCGCTTCGACCCGGCGAACCGGGCGGCCAACCATGTGCTGGTGGAAACGGTGGTTCGGATTGCCGGTGAAAAGCAGGTGACTCCGGCGCAATTGGCGCTGGCCTGGGTGATGGCGCAGAAGCCTTGGATCGTGCCCATTCCAGGAACGACGAAGCTGCACCGGCTCGAGGAAAATGTCGGGGCGGTCGGTGTCGAACTCACCGTGGATGACCTGCAGGCCATCGAGGGTGCCGTCTCGGGTATTGCCGTTCAGGGCGATCGTTATTCGCCGCTCAATATGGGGCGGATCGACCGATAAGGACACTGGCGGGCGCAAGCGCCCGCCAGTTTTTTGCCGTCAGGCCTTGGGAGGCTGGCCGAAGACCAGAGCCGCATTGACGCCGCCGAAGCCGAAGGAATTGGACAGGGCGTATTGGATCGTCCTTTCCCGCGGGCGATTGGGGACGAGGTCGAAATGCGCGGCTTCCTCGATCGGGTCTTCGAGATTGATGGTCGGCGGCAACATGCCGGTTTCCAGCGCCTTTACGCAGAAGACCGCCTCAAGGGCACCCGCGGCACCGAGAAGGTGGCCGGTGGCGGACTTGGTGGACGAGATCGACAGATCCTGTCCGCGCCCGGCAAAGACAGCACTCAACGCCGCAATCTCGGCCTGATCGCCGACGGCGGTGGAGGTGGCGTGAGCGTTGACATAGCCGATATCGGCAGGGGTAAGGCCGGCCATGGTGAGGGCATTGCGCATGGCGACCTGCGCGCCAGCGCCATCGGGTGCGCCGGCGGTGAGGTGATAGGCGTCGGCCGAGGTGCCGTAGCCGGCAAGCACGCCGAGCGGCTTTGCGCCGCGGGCGCGGGCGTGGCTCAACTTTTCGATGACCAGAACGGCGGCGCCTTCCGAGAGCACGAAGCCATCATGGCCCTTGTCGAAGGGGCGGGAGGCCTTGGCGGGATCATCGGCATGGGAGGTCGAGAGCGCGCGCGAGGCGCCGAAGCCACCGACCGAAATCGGATCGACCGAACCCTCGGCGCCGCCGACGATGGCGACTTCGGCTTCGCCGGTCATGATGAGGCGCATGCCATCGCCGATGGCCTGGGCGGAGGCTGCGCAGGCCGTGACCGGAGTGCCGATGGGGCCGCGGAACGAGTGGATGATCGACAGCCAGCCGGCGGCGAGATTGGCGAGGAAAGAGGGCACGGTGAAGGGCGAGAGGCGGCGCGGGCCCTTGGTATTGATGGTTTCGACAGCGCGCGCCATGACGGGGGAACCACCGACGCCGGAGCCGATGATGGTGGCCGTGGCGGCCTGATCCTCGGGGGATTCCGGGTGCCAATTGGCCTGGTCCAGCGCTTCGGCGGCGGCAGCGATGGCATATTGAATAAAGACGTCCATCTTCTTGATTTCCTTGCCGTCGATATGATCGGCGGCATCGAAACCGGCGGGGTCGCTGCTCTTGGGCGGCACGAGGCCGGCGATGTGAGCGGTAAAGTCGGTGGTGTCGAAGCGGTCGTTACGCACGATGCCGCTGCGCCCTTCAAGAAGCCGCTGCCAGGTGGTGTCGACACCGACGCCGAGGGGGCTGACTGCCCCCATGCCGGTCACGACGATGGGATCGTTGGGGTCTGGGCGCAGCATGGATAGTTCTCCTGTGTATATGCACGACATGGAACGAAAAGAGGGCGGCGAAATGGCAGAGGGCGGACGACGCTAAAGCTTTGCGAGGTGGCGGAGGCCGTCGAGGGTGGTCTGGAAATCCGGATTGGTCAGCAGGTTGCGCAATTCTTCCTGGGAATTGCGCCATTCCGGCAGGATGGATTCGAAAATGCGCCGCCCCTCTGGCGTCAGTTCGATGCTGCGCATGCGGGCATGTTCGCCGGCGCCTGTCGAGACCAGTTTGCGGCGTTCGAGCACCGCGAGGTTACGCGAGAGAGTGGTTCGATCCATGGCGAGATCGGCAGCCATGTCGGTGATCGAGGCGGCGGGGCCCGTGCTCAGAACGCCCAGAATGTTGAACTGTGCCGAGGTGACGCCAAAGCCCCTGAGCTTGCGGTCGGCACGACGCGTGACGGCCCGGGCCGCCATGCGGGTGTTCATGATCAGGCAGTTTTCGAGCTCGTTCCGCATCGCCGATGATTTAGGTCGTGCATATGCACCTGTCAATTCGGCAGGGCGTCCAGCCACGCGAGGAGGCGCGAAACCACCTCGCCGTAGCGGCTGCCGACCAAGAGGCCTGTATGGGTGGTTCCCCGCAGGCCAATATAGTCGCTGCCCGTGTGTTGGGCCAGGGCGCGGCCGCGTAGTTCATCGTCTTCTGAAGCGATGGCGCTGATGACGAGCGAAGGACAGGAAACTGCGTCGCCGCGCACGGAAATGCCGGTTTCACCATATGGACAGGCGAGGTTGCGATAGACGTTTGCCGCCTCCATCGAGAGATATTTGCGCTGGAAGGCAATGTCGTCCTCGGTCTCGTCGATAGTGGTCGCCTCTGACCGGATAGGGGCGGGGACAATGGGCCCCACGATGGTAGGCGGAGGATTTTTGTAGGGCAGTATCGAATGCACCTCGGTGCAGATGCTGGAATCGATCAGTACGAGGCCCGAAAGCGGTACGTCCTCCGCCAGCTTCATGCAGAGAAGACCGCCCATGCTGAAGCCAACGAGAACCGGGGGGATATCGTAGTCGGAGGTTACGGTTTCAACGACCAGGCGGATATCATCGAGATAGTCCGAGAAGACTATGCTGGAGAAGTCGACGGAGCGACTTCTGTAGTGGCCACGTAGGTTCATGTAGAAGGCGTCGACGCCGTGCGCGCTCAGGTGGCGTACGTACTTGGCCCACATCCAACTGCCGGTGAAGGCTCCGTGGACAAAGAGCACGGGCGGGTGGCCGGGATGCCTCGCCCGCGCCGTGTCGCCAGCGTACTTCTCGACGAAGAGGTCATGAGGACCAAGGTGGCAAGTGTCTGCTGCTGGTAGATCGTGAGTGTAGTCGCTCATTCGGACATATCCTTTGGACGTTCCGATTGAGGATATTCGATCGCGACAGCGCGACAATCGTGCGGAAAGGGACTTCAGAAGAGACAAAAAGTCTGCAATGAAATGGCATGGAGAGTTTTGCCAGCATTGCGGCATTCGTTCATGCCGTGGAACAGCATAGTTTCGCCGGCGCGGCCCGCGTGGCGGGGCTGTCGCCGTCGGCCATCGGGAAGGCGATAGGTCGGCTTGAAAGCCGTCTAGGGGTCCGGTTGCTCAACCGCACCACTCGCAGTGTCAGCCTGACAGAGGAAGGCGCTGTGCTCTTCGAACGATACCGCAGCATTCTCGACGAGGTCAGGGACGCAGAAACTATCGTGCTCAACAGCCGGTCCGTACCCTCGGGCAGGCTGCGGGTGTCGCTACCGCATATCGTCGGACACCATCTGCTCATGCCGTTGCTTCCGCAATTTCTGCGGGCCTATCCAGGTATCGAGCTCGATCTCGAGTTCGAGGATAGAGTCGTGGACATCGTCGCAGAGGGTTTTGACGTGGTTGTGCGCAGCGGCGAGCTTAACGATGCGGGACTAATCGCCCGGCAGATCGGCAAGCAGCATTTCGTTGTGTGTGGCAGTCCCGACTATTTGGCGCGATGGGGCTACCCCGAAAGCCCGGGTGATCTCGTGGGGCATGCCTGTATTCGTTTTAAGCATCTCTCCAGCGGGCAACTGGCCCAGTGGGCGTTTGCGGAGCCTTTTGATCGGATGCACGTGCCGCGCAGCTTGGTCTTCAACAATACCGACGCGGGATTGCGGGCGGCGCGCGATAGCCTTGGGTTGGCGCATCTGCCGGTTTACGTGGCCCAGCCCTACCTCGATGATGGCTCGCTCGTTGCGGTGCTGACCCCATACATGGTGCCGCTCGGCTCGCTGGCGCTGGTGTGGCCGAGCAACCGCCAGCTATCGCCCAAAATCCGGGTCTTTGTCGACTTTGTGGTTGAGAACATGGCGGCGCGCAAGGTTGCATTCGCTCCAGCGTCCAAGCTGCCCGCTTAGTTTACCAGGGCAGGCCCGTGTAGTTTTCAGCAAGGCTTTGCTGGGCGGCGTGGGAGCTGCGGAGATAGTCGAAATCGGCGCGCTGGATGCGGCGGCCGAAGGGACCGGTTTCGGGGAAAGTGTGGAGGAGGCTCGTCATCCACCAGGAGAAGCGCTCCGCTTTCCATATGCGCTGCAGGACTTTAGCCGAATAGGCGTCAATGCCGGCAGAGGACTTTTCGAGGGTCGCTTCGATGAGGGCGTCGGCGAGGGCGGCGACGTCGCTCATGGCGAGATTGAGGCCCTTGGCGCCCGTGGGCGGGACAATGTGGGCGGCGTCGCCGGCAAGGAACAGGCGGCCGAAACGCAAGGGTTCGGCGACGAAACTGCGGAGCGGCGCGATGGACTTTTCAAGGGCTGGGCCGGTTTTGAGCGCTTCGGCGGTTTCGGGGTTGAGGCGCAGGCGCAACTCGTCCCAGAAGCGGGCATCGGACCAGGCTTCGACTTTTTCGTCGGCAGCGACCTGCACGTAGTAGCGGCTGCGGGTGTGCGAGCGCTGGGAGCAGAGGGCGAAGCCGCGGGCGTGGTGGGCGTAGATCAGTTCATCTGCCACTGGCGGTTGATCGACAAGAATACCAAGCCAGCCAAAGGGATAGGTGCGTTCGTAGGTGGTGAGGGCCGTGGTGGGGACGCTTTGGCGGCTGATGCCGTGGAAGCCGTCGCAGCCGGCGATGTAGTCGCAGTCGATGCGATGGGTTTTACCCGCCTGGCGGTAGGTGACGCGGGGATGGGCGGTGTCGAAGTCGTGCAGTTCGACCTCTTCGGCCTCGTAGACGGTGGAGGACTGGCGGGCCTCAATCAGGTCGCGGGTGACTTCGGTCTGGCCGTAGACCATGACCGTTCGATCGATAAGGTCAGAAAAATCAAGGCGATGGCGGTCGCCGTCAAAGCTGAGCTCGATGCCGCGATGGACAAGGCCTTCGGCATGCATTCGGGTGCCGGCCTCTGCGCGCTCCATGAGGTCGACAGTGCCTTGTTCAAGGACGCCGGCGCGGATGCGGCCGAGGACATAGTCGGGGCTGCGGCGCTCAAGGATGATGGCGTCGACGCCGGCAAGTTCCAGCAGGCGGCCAAGCATCAGGCCCGCAGGACCTGCGCCGATAATGACAACATTGGTGCGCAATTCGCTCCCCTCTCGTTGCCATAATCATGCGCGTTTGGGCGAATTGGTGAATGGACAGGGCATGCAATGACTTGCACTATCCGAACATGAACTCGATCCCCGTCTATGCGCTTTACGGCGAGCAGGTTGCGACGCAGGATTGGCTGCACTGGGAGAGCATTCAGTCGCGCAGTCGGCTGCATGGCTATCGGATCGCGCCGCATCGGCATGAGCAATTTTTCCAGGTGTTGCATGTGACGGGCGGGCGCGCTGGCGTGACGCTCGACGACGACCGACACGAAATCCGGCGCGAGGGCGTTGTGGTGGTGCCGGCGCTGACGGTGCACGCCTTTGCCTTCAGCGACGATGTCGAGGGGGTCGTCGTGACGCTGATGGAGCGCGATCTTGCGGGCCTCGGGCTCGATCTGCCCGGGCCGATGGTTTTGAGTGGGCGATCGTTCGAGGTGGGGGAGGCGCTGGATCGGCTGGTGGGCGAGGCGGATCGGCCGGGGATAAGGCACGATGCGGCGATGCGGGCGCATCTGACGCTGTTGCTGGTGGCGCTGGCGCGGGCGCGACAGGACCGGGCGCGGGCGGGCGATCCGGCGGATCGGTCATTGCTGCATGCCAAGGCATTTCGGGCGATGGTCGACCAGCAGTTTCGCGAGACGCGCAAGATCGGGGACTATGCGGGAGCGCTTGGGATCAGCCAGACCCATCTCAACCGGGTAAGCCGGCAGGTGCTGGGCGCTTCGGCGCTGGAGGTGATCGAGAGGCGGGTGGCGCTCGAGGCGCGGCGGATGCTGCTGTTCTCCTCGCTCTCGATCAAGGAGATCGGGGCGGAACTCGGTTATGAAGACCCGGCCTATTTCTCCCGGGTGCTGACGCGGGTATTGGGCGTGGCGCCGCGAGTCTTCAGGAAGCAGTGACAGCTGGTTATGCTGTGTCAAACACCGGGGGCGAGCATGAATGCCGCATCGCCCAAGCATAACCTCTGGGGCATAATAGGCGGCAAGTTTTTCATTTTTGCCGGTCCTCTTCTTTCCATAGGGTTATGAGTGCCGGTGGAGGCAACGGTATTGGGAGGAACAATGAAGAAGCTATTTCTGGCGAGCCTGGCGCTCGCCCTGACCAGCAGCGTCGCGTTTGCCGATACGATCAAGATCGGCGTCGTGGGGCCGTTTTCCGGTCCGGCCTCGTTGCAGGGGCGCAATTTCCAGGCGGGCATCGATGCCTGGCTGGCCGTCAACGGCAATACCATTGGCGACCACACGATCGAGATCGTCTATCGCGACCTGCCGGCGGCCGACCCTGCGCAGTCGGCGGCACTGACCCAGGAGCTGATCGTCAGCGAGGGCGTGCAATATCTGGCGGGTTATTATTATACCCCCGACGCCATGGCGGCGGCACCGATCCTCGAAGAGGGCAATGTGCCGATGGTTGTGTTCAACGCGGCGACGTCCGCCATCGTCAATGCCAGCCCCTATGTGGTGCGCACCTCGTTCACTACCTGGCAGACATCGACGCCGATGGCGGCCGTGGCGCGTGAGCGCGGTATCAACAAGGCGATGACGGTGGTGTCCGACTATGGTCCGGGCGTCGATGCCGAGACGGCGTTTGTCACCGCCTTTGGCGGCGCGGGTGGCGAAGTGGTGGAATCGGTGCGCATGCCGATGAACACCAATGACTTCAGCCCGATGATGCAGCGCATCAAGGATTCCGGGGCAGAGGCAGTGTTCGCCTTCCTGCCGGCGGGTCCGGCAACGCTGGGCTTCATGCAGGCCTATGTCGAAAATGGGCTCAAGGACGCGGGCGTTACCCTGCTTGCGCCGGGTGACCTGACGCAGGAGCCTGATCTCGTGGCGCTGGGTACCAATGCCCTGGGGCTGCTGACGACGTTCCACTATGCCGTGAGCCATGACTCGCCGGAGAATGCTGCCTTCGTGGAAGCGGCTTCCAAGGCCATCGGTAACGCCGCGGACCTGAGCTTTCCGGCCGTGGGCGCCTATGACGGCATGTATGTGATTTCCAAGATGATCGAGGCGACTGGCGGCAATCAGGACGCGGCCGCAGCCGTCGAGGCGGTGAAGGGACTGAGCTGGACCAGTCCGCGTGGACCGGTTTCCATCAACCCGGAAAACCGCCACATCACGCAAAACATCTATCTGCGCGAAGTGGCGCAGGAGGATGGGCGCTATATCAACAAGGAAATCCAGACCTTTGAGGCCCAGACCGATCCCGGTTGGAAGGCGCCGTAAGCCAGAGGCTGGGCTTTCACCTATAGAGTGAGGGCCGGGTGAGGGGCATTCTCGGTGTTCGCCGAAGGTCCTCTCACCTGCCGCTTTGCGATGGTGGGCGGTGCTCGCGCCGAAGCCATCCCTCAAGACGACACGCCAACGGGTGACCGATGCAGACCATTCTATCGATCGCGGCGGACTCGCTGGCCTATGGCATGGTGCTGTTCGTCATCTCCATCGGTCTCAGCGTCACCATGGGGCTGATGAAGGTGGTGAACCTCGCCCATGGCGCCTTCGCCATGATCGGGGGCTATGTGGCCTCCTATGCCACCCAGCAGATGGGACTGCCGTTTGGCATCGCCGTCATCGCGGCCATTGTCTGCACCGTGCTGGTGGCCATTCCGCTCGAACGCCTGCTCTATCGCCGGATTTATGGTGCGCCGGAGCTGACGCAGGTGCTGATGAGCATCGGGATTACCTTTGCCATTATCGGCATTGCCAATTTCGTCATGGGCCCGACGCTGAAGACGATTGCTTTGCCCGAGCAACTTCAGGGGCCGGTTGATCTCGGGTTCCGATCGATCGCGGCGCACAAGCTGTTTGCCGTGGCGGTGGGTATCGTGGTGGCCGGTGGGCTTTGGCTGCTGGTGGAGCGGACGCCGTTTGGCGTGCGGCTGCGGGCAGCGGTGGATGATGCTGCCATGGCCGAGGCGCTGGGGGTCAAGACCAAGGCCGTCTATGCCATCAGCTTTGCGCTGGCGATTGGGCTGGCGGCGCTCGGCGGGGTGGTTGGCGCGCAACTGCTGCCCATCGAGCCCTATTATGCGCTGCACTATATGGTGACCTTCCTCGTCGTCGTATCCGTGGGCGGGGCGGGGTCGATTGCCGGCGCGCTGGCGGCGTCGCTGATCCTGGGGCTGGTGCAGACCACTGCACGATACCTGGCGCCCGAATATGGCGAGTTCTTCTTCTATCTGGCGGTTATCGCCATCGTCTGCACCTTTCCAAATGGCCTGCTGGGGCGGTCCAAATGAGCGATATGCCTGTAAATTCCGTCACGACCCGAAGCTGGCAGCGGACAGCCCTCGGCGATTTTTGGGCGGTGGCCGCGGTGGCTCTGGTGGCCGGGGCGCTGTTTCTGCTGTTTCCTACCAATCTGGCGCTGCTGACGCGCATTATTGCGGTGATGCTGCTGGTGCTCTCGCTTGATCTCGTCACCGGGTTTTCCGGCGTGGCGACGCTGGGGCATGCGACGCTCTTTGGGGCCGGGGCCTATGCCGCTGGGATTTTTGCCGCGCGCTTTGGGGTAACCGATCCGCTGCTGATGCTGGCCATCGGGGCGGTTGCCGGTGCGCTGGCGGGTGCGGTGACGAGCCTTGTCATTCTGCGCGGGCACGGGCTCAGCCAATTGGTGCTGTCCATTGCGGTGGTGTCGCTGGCGCATGAGGCGGCCAACAAGCTTTCGGCCTGGACGGGCGGCAGCGACGGGCTTTCGGGCATCGCGCCTTCGCCGCTATTCGGGCTGTTCCGCTTCGATCTTTTTGGACGCACGGCCTTTTTCATGGCGGTGGGGCTGCTGCTGGTGGTCTTCGTGGTCCTGCGGATCGTCGTGCGCTCGCCCTTCGGCATGCTGTGCCGGGGGATCAAGCAGGACCCGGTGCGGGTGCGGGCCATGGGGGCGCCGGTCTATTTCACCCTCGTCAAGATGTATGCCATTGCCGGGGCAGTGGCAGGGCTCGGCGGAGCGCTTTCGGCTATCGCCACCAAGGTCGTTGGGCTCGACAGCCTCTCCTTCACCACCTCGGCGGAAGCGCTGGTCATGCTGGTTGTCGGCGGCACGGGCAAGCTTTTCGGGGCGCTGGTGGGGACGCTGGTTTTCGTCTGGTTCGAGGACCGCGTTTCGGCCATCAACCCCTTCCACTGGCTGACGATTATCGGGGTGCTGCTGATCGGGGTGGTGCTGTTTGCGCCCAAGGGGCTGGTCGGGGCGGCCGAGAGCCTATGGGCCCGTGTGCGGGGGCGCCGGTCATGAGCCTTCTCGAGGTGCGCAACCTGCGCAAGAATTTTGGCGGACTGGCGGTGACCGACGATGTGTCGCTGAACCTTGCCAAGGGTGACCGCGTGGCGCTGATCGGCCCCAACGGGGCGGGCAAGACCACCTTCGTCAATCTCGTGACCGGACAGCTGAAGCCGCATGCGGGATCTGTGCATCTGGATGGCGAGGATATTACCGCGGCGTCGCCGAGCCGGCGTGTGCAGGCGGGGCTGGTGCGCAGCTTTCAGGTGACGCGGCTTTTTTCCGAGATGACGCCGGAAGAGCATGTGGCGCTGGCGCTGCTGCAAAAACAGGGGCGCTCGGGGCGCGTTTTTGGCGATTATCGCGGCATGCCGGCGGTGATGGCCGAGACCCATGAGATTCTGGCACTGCTCAATCTCGATGGCATTGCGCAGCAGCCGGCCAATTCTATTGCCTACGGACAGCAGCGACTGCTTGAAATTGCTCTGGTGATGGCGCTGCGGCCGAAAGTGCTGCTGCTTGACGAGCCGGCGGCGGGGGTGCCGGGGTCTGACACCATGCTGATCGAGCGGGCGTTGGAGCGGCTGCCGGGGGATCTGGCGGTGCTGATGATCGACCACGACATGGATTTCGTTTTCCGCTTTGCGCGCCGGGTGGTGGTGCTGGCGGCGGGCGCCATCATTTTCGATGGCACGCCGGCCGAGGTGTCGCGCGATCCGCGTGTGCGCGAGGCCTATCTGGGGAGCTATGCCGATGACCGCAGCCAAGCTTGAGGTTCGCGGGCTGAGCGCCGGCTATGGCCAGACGCGCATCATCGAGGATATCGGCTTTTCCGTGCCGGCCGGCGGGCGGCTCGCCGTGCTCGGTCGCAACGGCATGGGCAAGACCACGCTCTTTGCCACCATTGCCGGGCAGACGACGCGCTTCGACGGTTCGGTGGCGCTCGATGGGGCCGAGATTTCAGGGCTGCAGGGTTCGAGCCGGGCGCTGGCCGGGCTCGGCTATGTGCCCCAGAACCGGGCGATTTTCAAATCGCTGACGGTGGAGGAAAACCTGCAGGTGGGGCTTAAGGGGCGTGCCGAAAGCGCCATCGAAGAGGCCTATGCCATGTTTCCGCGCCTCAAGGAGCGGCGGCGTAATATGGGGTCGCAATTGTCCGGCGGGGAGCAGCAGATGCTGTCCACAGCACGGACGATTCTGGGGCGGCCGAGTGTGCTGTTGCTGGATGAGCCGCTGGAAGGGCTGGCGCCGGTGATCTGCGACGAGTTGATGGCGGCCTTTGCGCAATTGGCCTCGGCGCGCACGATGACCATTCTGCTGGTGGAGCAGCGGATCAAGGCCGCGCTGGAATTTGCCGAGAGCTTGCTCATTCTCGAACGCGGGCGCATCGCCTGGAGCGGGGCGCCGGGCGAATTGACCGCGCAGCCCGAGGTGGTGGAGCGGCTCTTGGGCGTGGGGCACTGAGCCTGCCTGATGCAAAAAGAAAGAGCCGCCCGGTGGGCGGCTCTTTTGTTTTGAGGTTTTAGAGCAGGGCCTGCTCGTTTCGGCCCATGAGGCGGAAGGCGATGTAGACGGCGATGCCGCTCAGGACGAGCAGGATCGTCGACATGGCCGCCGCAGTGCCGAAGTCGCCATCGAGGATCAGCAGGTAGATGCGCACCGGCATGGTGATGGTCGAGCCGACATAAAGCACCAGCGAGGACGAGAGCTCGTTGATTGCGGTGACGAAGCTGAGCATGCCGCCGGCGATGATGCCGGGGATGATCAGCGGCACCGTGATGCGCAGGAAGGCCTGGAAGGGGCTGTAGCCGAGCGAGACGGCGGCTTCTTCGAGGCTGGGCGATATCTGGCGCAGGGCCGAGGAGGTGGTGCGCACCGTATAGGGCAGACGGCGGATGAAGATCGACAGCACGATGATCGACGCTGTGCCGGTCAGCACCAGCGGGCCGGTGTTGAAGGCAGCGATATAGGCGATGCCGATGACGATGCCGGGCATGACATAGGGGATCATGAAGGCGCCATCGAGGAGCGAGGTGTTAAGGGTGGTGCGGCGGGCAACGAGCACGCCCACGATGGTGCCGACGATGACGATCATCACCACGGCCGAGGCCGAGAAGGTGAGAGAGTTGCGCACGACGTCGCCGAGGTTGAACAGGATGCGCTCGTAGCTCTGGAGGGCGAAACCGTCCTGGAAGACCGGACCATTGGTGCGGCGCAAGGAATAGATGATCGAAATGATCACCGGCATGGCGCCGCAAAGGCCGATGAAATAGACGGCGAAATGCGCCAGCACATTGCGCCAGCCCTTGAGCTTAATCTTGGTCGGCTTGTTGATCATGTTGCCATGGTAGACGTTGCGGCGGGACATGAAGCGCTGAAGCAGCACGAAGATCATGGAGACGACGATCAGCACGACGCTGATGGTGGTGGCCATGGACATGTTGGAGCCGACTTCGGCCGAATAGAGCGTGTAGGCCTCGGTGGCGAGGACGTTGTAGCCGCGGCCGAGCAGGCGGGGCGTGCCGAAATCGGCGATCGACTGGATGAGGGCGAGGAGGCCGCCAGCCGAAAGGGCCGGGAAGACCATCGGGAATGAGATCTTGAAGGTACGCTGCAGCGGCGTGAGGCCGAGGCCTTCAGCGGCTTCTTCAAGCGAGCGGTTCACGTTGGAGAGGGCGCCCGACACCATCAGGTAGACGAACGGGTAGAACTTGAGCGCAAAGACAACCAGGATACCGCCCACGCCATAGATCGGCGGCATGGTCATGCCGAATTCGCGCGCCCAGCCGCGGACGACGCCGCCGGCCCCGAAAAGCACGATCCAGGAGTAAGCGCCGATAAAGGGCGGCGACACCAGCGCCAGAATAGCGAGCAGCGAGACGAAACGGCCGCCGGCGATCTGAAAGCGCGAAATGCAGAAAGCCATGATGGAGCCCAGGAGCAGGGCGCCGGCCAGGCCGCCGAAACCGACGACGAGCGTGTTGAAAAGGGCCTTCTGGAAGCGGGGTTCGCTGATGAAATTGACGTAGTTGGCGAGGGTGGCGTTGCCGGCGGTGTCGTAAAAGCTCGAGAGGAGCACGGAGCCGACGGGGATGAAGAGCAGGAGCAACAGAATTGCCCAGGTGCCCAACATCACCACTGTCCAGAAATCGAAGCGGCGAAGCATGGCTCAGCCCTCCAGCGGGAGGCGCTTGCTGTCGGCGTCGAATGCCATCAGCGCCGCGCGCTCAAAGAGGACCGAAACCTGATCGCCCGGCTGGCGGGCGGGGCTCAGCGCCGGGTTGGACAGTTGCACCACGACAGTGCCGGCCGGGGTCTCGACAAGAACATGGGCCTCGCGGCCGAGATAGGTAAACTTGGCGATGGTGCCGGGGAGGGCGACGGCGCGGCCGGTCGGGGTTGCGTTGGTTTCGACCAGGGACAGGCGCTCGGGGCGAACCGTCCAGTGGGCGGCGGCGGGGGCATCGAGGCCGAGATCGGCGAGGAGCCTGGTGCGGCCTTCGCCGGCGGCCAGGGTGTTGAGCGTGCCAACGAAATTGGCGACGAACAGGGTCTGCGGATCGCCATAAATTTCCTGCGGCGTGCCGATCTGCTCGATATGGCCGGCGCTCATGACGCAGATGCGGTCGGAGATGGCCAGGGCCTCTTCCTGATCGTGCGTCACATAGATGGTGGCGATATCAACGCGCTTCTGGATGTCGCGGATTTCCTCGCGCAGTTCGATGCGCAGCTTGGCATCGAGGTTGGATAGCGGCTCGTCCATCAGCAGAAGTTGCGGGTTGATGACCATGGCGCGGGCGAGGCCGATGCGCTGCTGCTGGCCGCCCGACATGGCGGCGGGGAGGCGCTCGGACAGCGCGCCCAGATGCACCGCCGAGAGCGCTTCGCCCACGCGGGTCTTGATCTCGTCGGCCGGCACTTTTCGTGGTTTGAGGCCGAAGGCGACGTTGTCAAAAACGGTCAGGTGCGGGAACACCGCATAGTCCTGAAACACCATGCCGATATCGCGCTTGTGCGGCGGGATGGCGCGCAGGTTGTGTCCATC
>NZ_JAFKHD010000470.1 GCF_017307565.1 Devosia sp. | reverse complement strand
CGGAGCGGTAGGCTTGTTCGCCGGGCTTGTGAAGTCCGGAACAGCCTTTTGCGTCCAGCCGGCGGGCCTCATCAGGGCCGGGCGGGGTTGGGAAAACCTGCACAGCCCTCGTGCTAAACCCTCGGCCCCGGATCCATCAACACGTGAATCCGGTCCGCCCCCATGCGCGCCAGTTTCAGCATCAGCGCCTTGCGCCGCGCCGGAGCGAGCGGAGTATCCGGACTATCGCGCAGAATGGCCCCATCATGCCCGTCGGCAACGATCAGCCCCTCGCTTTCGGGAAAGATTTCGGCGTCCAGTTCCGGGGGTTTGGCAAAGAAAAACTTGTCGGAGAATTCCCGATATTCCGGCCATTTCCGGTCGACCTGAAAGTCGATGAGGCTCGACTTGATCTCGACGATCCAGATCTCGCCCTTGGGGCCAACCGCGAGAACGTCGGCGCGCCGCCCGTTGCTGAGCGGCACTTCGGCGTAGCATGCCATGTCGTGCCGTTCGCGCAGCATGCGCATGACCCCGCGCTGCACGCGCAGGGCCGTGGCCGATTGCCGGAGATCGACGATCTCGGGCAGGTCGCGCGGCGGCAGACCCTCACCCATTTGGACCAAGCGGCTCGGGCGGCATGCCGTGCGGCGCCTCCACGCTCCGCGTGCCAAGCGCGAAGCTCGAGGCCCAGAGGCCAGCCAGCAGCAGCGGCAGACAGATGAGATAGGACATGCGGATGCCGAGATATTCGGCAACGAAACCAAGGAGCGGCGGGGCGAGGAAGAAGACAACGAAGCTTACCTGGCCGATGGCCGCCACATTGACCGCCGCCGGGCGATCCGTGCGCTGCGCCGCGGCTGAGACAGCCAGCGGATAGACCGCCGAACAGCCCGCGCCCATCAGCGCAAAGCCGACCAGCGCCAGTTCAGCCGACGGCGCCGTGCCGACCAGCAGCGCGCCGAGACTTGCGGCCGTCAGCATCACCATGGCGACATTGCGCGGCCCGAAACGGGCGACGATCGGGTCGGCCGAAAGGCGCATCGCCGCCATGAAGAAGGCAAAGAGCGTCAGGCCCATACCGCCGATGAACGGCTCCACGGCAAAGACATTGCGCATGTAGATAGCCGACCAGTCGATCCCGGCGCCCTCGACGAGGAAGGCGGCAAAGCCAATGAGGCAGAGCGGCAGGAGACCGAGATTGGGGAAGGCAAAACGATGGCCGCTATCGCCCGCCCGCACCGGTTTTGGCGCTTCGGTCGCCGAAAACAGCAGCGAACCGGCAACAAGGACGACGATGACGGCCACGATGCCAAGATGCCAGCCAGCCGAGAGCCCCGACTGACGGATCACTGCGCCAAAGAGCGCGGTGACGAAAAAGCCGACGCTCCAGAAGCCGTGCGCCCGGTTCATGAAACGCTGGCCAGTCTGCACTTCAAGCCGGTCGATTTCGACATTGAGATTGATCTCGAGCGCACCGGCGAGCAGCCCGGCAAAGAACAGCACGACGAACATGGCCGGCGCCACCGGCAGCCAGGGAATGGTCGAAAACAGCACTGCCGGCCCGAGAACAGTCAGAAGCGCGGTCTTGCGGAAGCCGAGCTTTTCGACCACCGGCGGCCCAAAAGTGAGCGCGATGAGCGAGCCGATGGCCATGCCGATCATGGTCAGGCCCAACTGGCCTTCGGAAATGCCGAGATGGGTCTGGATATCGGGCAGACGCGCCATCAGCGCGCCCGTGGTCACGGCGAAGAGGAAAAAGCTCGCATAGATGCGGTGTTGCGGGGCGATCATGAGGTTGCTTCACGCAGAACGGGTTTGGGGGCAAGGACGTGGGCGGTCGTGAAACCAAGCAGGACCAGCGGAATGCCGACACCGAAAACCCACTGAATGCCGAAATGCTCGCCGATATAGCCCAGAAGCGGCGGCCCGAGGAGGAAGGCAACGAA
>NZ_JAFKHD010000469.1 GCF_017307565.1 Devosia sp. | reverse complement strand
CGATCGCCGCCGAGGTGCCGACGGCCTTGTGCATGGTCTCGCCAAAGGCGACCAGCGCCGGCACGGTCAGCGAGCCGCCGCCGATCCCCATCAGCGAGGAGAGATATCCCACCACGAACGCCGCGCCGCGATGCGTCGGCTTCGAGCTCTTGAGATGCCCCATGAGCCGCGTCTGGAACGAGAAGATGATGTTGGCAGCAATCACGAAGGCCATAACGGCGAAGACGATGCGCAGCACGTCGCCAGAGTACCACCCGGCCATCAGCCCGCCGATAAAGGTGCCGGCGACAATGAACGGCGTCCAGAGCTTGAAAACTTCGAGATCGAGCGCTCCACGCTTGTGATGCGACCGCGCGCTCATGATTCCGGTTGGGATGATGATGGCGAGCGAAGTGCCCACGGCCACGTGCTGCACGACGTCGGAGTCAAACCCCATGAGCGAGAGTGCGGTACTCAGCGCCGGCACGATCACCGCTCCGCCGCCAATACCGAGCAGCCCTGCGGCAATACCGGAAACGACACCGGTCGCCAGCATGCCAAGTACAAACGGCCAATAGCCGATGAGTACGCCCCAATCCATGATCACTCCCCCATGATATGCAGCACCACCTCGCGCCGATGCGGGCGATGACGATGCTCGAAAAGATAGATGCCCTGCCAGGTTCCCAAGGCGGCGCGTCCCTCGACAACCGGAATGGAAGTGGACGTCTGGGTCAGAGCTGCCTTGATGTGCGCCGGCATGTCGTCGGCGCCTTCCATGGTATGCACCAGCCAGTCCATGCCCTCGGGCACGAGCCGGCGGAAAAAGCCCATGAGATCGGTCTGCACGTCCGGATCGGCATTTTCCTGAATCAGCAGCGAACAGGACGTGTGGCGCACGAAAACCGTCAGCAGCCCCGTCTCGATTCCGGTCTCGTCCAGGAAGCCGTCGATCCGGTCCGTAAACTCGTAGAGCCCCTGGCCCCGGGTCGAAACATCAATGCGGCGAACAGCTTGTTGCATGCCTCGGCACTAACACGGCCCCACCTGTGGAACCAGCGTATTACCGGGCCAAAGCGCTACTTCGCCCAAATGGCGCCATGTTCACTCGGTCACCCTGCCGACGCTTGCTACAGGAACCAACGCCGGAACCAGGCGTTGCGGGCTTTGCGGGGGGACAGCGGCGTGCAATTGGTTGGGTTAGTCCATTCAGACTAGGTTCAGAGTGGTGCCGCGATGCTCGTCTCAAGTGTCAAACGACATAAAGGAAATAACAATGCGCCTTAGAAACTGGCTTTTGACCGGAACGAGCGTCGGCTTGATGGCCTTGTTGCCGATGACTGTGCGCGCCCAGGATGGCGGCCTTGTCGCGGCCTACCAGGCCTATGCCGCCGCTCAGGCATCCGGCGATGCCGCAGCGCTCGACGCTGCACGTGGCGCACTGTCGGAGCTCTGCATCGTCGCAGGCTATTCCAGCCTTGACGAATGTATCGCTGTCGCCTCGGGCAATGCGCCCCCGCCCGCTCCAGCAGCAGAGCCCGCGCCTGCCCCCGAGCCTGAGCCGGCACCGCCTGCCGAACAGCCGCCGGCCGTTGAAGCGCCGCCTGCGCCCCCGCCGGCAGAAGTTGCACCCGAGCCTGCCCCGGCTCCGGAACCCGCCCCTGCGCCAGCGCCCGAACCGGCCCCCACGCCCGCTCCAGAGCCTGCTCCGGCTCCGGCTCCGGCTCCGGCGCCCGCACCTGTGCCAGCGCCACAACCTGAGCCCGCCCCTGCCGTCCAGCAGCAGCCCGAGCCTGCACCCCAGCCGGAGCCTGCACCTCAGCCAGAACCTGCACCCCAGGCCCAGCCTGAAGCACAGCCCCAGCCGGCCGAACAGCCGCCTGCCGTCGAGGTCGCACCCCAGCCTGCTCCTGCCCCTGAAACGCAGCCGCCGGCCAAGGGCGGCGTCGTATCGGCGCTCACCGCAC
>NZ_JAFKHD010000336.1 GCF_017307565.1 Devosia sp. | reverse complement strand
GTCTTGCCGCTGCCCGAGGGGCCGACGATGGCAATGACTTCGGCCGGATTGACCGACAAATCGACGCCGCGCAGGATCTGGAGCGGTTTTCCCGCAACCTCGACACTGTAATCGACCTTGCTCGCGGTGATGATCGGCGAGGTTGTCACGGTTTTGTCCCCCACGGGGGCCGGATTATCCAGGGTAAGCGGCGACTGTTGGGGCGCTGACACGCTGCCTCCGGCACGTTTGGTTTATCGGGCGTTAATGCCACATCTTTGCGTGATCATATTAAACTGGCATTGTTGGATGAACTACTAAAGATGTTATGCCCACAGGGCAGGCGTTTAAGATCAAAAAGGGTGTGACGTGGTGAAGGGCGGAATGAAGGCCATCGGTGCGGCGGTGGTGCTGTTGGGAGGAATGGCGGCCCCGAGCCTGGCAGGCCCGGGCGAACAGGCGCTGCTCGCTTCCTATGTCGGTAACTGGCGCGGGGAAAGCATGCTGCAGGGCGGCGACAAGCCAGAGCCCTTTCGCTGCCGTTTGGCCGTAAGCCCCGGAAATTCGGGCAAAATCAATTACACGGGTCGCTGTACGCTGGTGAACATGAACCTCTCGGTTTCTGGCACCATCGCTTATGTCGACGCCAAGGGGCAGTATGAGGCCGTGATGACCTCCAATGCCGGCTTTGCGGGTACGGCAGTGGGCAAGCAGAGCGGCAACCAGATCGGCTTCGATCTCGTCGAACGCCAGAAGGACCGCGGCGGCAATGACGTGGCCATTGGCTCGCGCATCTACCTCGTCGGCGATTCGATTCGGGTGGATTTTCAGGTCGAATTCAACGATTCCGGCCGATTGCTGACCACCAGCGTCCCGTTCTCGCGCTGATCGCGCCCGTTTTGCCCGGTCATTCTTTATGAGCGACGGGCAGGCTCTTCGCGGGCATGCGAACCCGTCGCGTTCCCGCGAAGTCAGGCCATCGGCCCTCGGATTGGCTCCGAGGGCAGTGTGGCTTTACCCGACGCGGAATGGCGCCGGCCGATATTAATCTGAATTGAATCGTCATATTTTTGTGCCGCGACGAAAGTCGAGCACGCTTTTTCGCTTTTTTGTCGCTTTGCGCACCGCTTGGCACTGGTGAAAACACAAAAGCTCACCTATCTTGCCATCGTTGCGCCGTAGATGACGCGCACTCATACGTTCAACACCCGCAAGGAGAGGAATGACGATGACGACATCGCTAACCATTACCATCCATGCCGTGTGTTCGACCGTGGTAACCCGCCGTACTGGTGCCAAACGCTGGCTAGGGTCCTGTCTCTCGAAACGAATGTGACCTCGTCACATTGAAATGTGACTTCAGTCACATACCCGTCTCACAGATTCGATAAGACCCGCAGCGATTGGCCTCACCGGCGCGGAACGTTCCGCCGCCCGTGTTTTCCAATTCGTCGCGCAAGTGGAGATTCCACCCATGCAGGAAAACAGCTTTGCAAAGGCCGAAACCCTTCGGCCAACCGTGATTGAAGTGGCAGGCGAGCCTCAGGGCGTCGTCGTGCCGACCGAGGGCGGCTTCCGCTTCCTCGCCGTCAAGCTGCCGGCCTTCGTGGTCGACGGCCAGCATTTCGCGAGCGTCGAGATCGCCCATCGGGCGGTGTCCGAGGCCGTGCAGGGGCGCGCCGAACTTTAGGCGCGCTTCTTCTTGCTCGCTCCCATTTTGCGGGAGCGGGGCGTTTTTGCACGCTAGAGCGTGCGCAACAATGGAAATGGTTCCGGCCAATAGGCGAGCGGCTCGATGACGACGTAAAGGTCGCCTTCGGCGGGCATGCTCGACATCATCCGGCAGATGCCCAGGATCAGGTCCGAGGGCACCGGATCATCGGGCACGATGCGTTCGAGAGCGCCATCGTGCCGACGACGGAGAACGCCGGCGCACAGCTCTCCCTCATGAACGAAAAGCAGCAAAGCCTTATGCCCCGCCGGAAGCTCTTCCGGGGTGACGCGTAGATAGCCTGGCATTTTGCACCGCAGGGTCTGATCGGTCGTTGGACCATGATCGGACCGGTGCTCTTTGGAGCAGGTTGCGGCGGCAATCCGCACAAACGCGGACGTCCCGTGACGAGGCCTGGTGGGGCCTCGCACGGGGCATCAAAGCTTTGCGCTCAGACGAGCCGGTTACCCGTCATTGCTGGAATTGAGGTCTTCCGGGCGCCGGCCCTCGGTCAATGCCGGCATCGGCTCGAGGGCGCCGAGGGCAGCGTCGGCCAGGGCTTCGACGTCGATGCGCTGGGCGCCGGTATTGGCCTGACGCTGCAATTCGGCGGTGAGAGCGGTAATGATAGCTGCCCGCTGGGCTTCCCTAGCCGTTTCCATCGACGGACACTCCCTGCTGGTCTATCCGCACTTCGATCCCGGGACGGGATTGCTGCTGCTGATAGGTATAGATCGCAAAGGCGATGACAGCCACGGCGAGCACCGCCACCAGGGCATAAAGTCCATTTCGGCTCATCAATTACTCCTGACGCTTATGTCAGGCATGAACGCGACAGGATGGAAAAGGGTTCACTCGTCGGCGAGTTTGCGCAGGGCGAGGACGAAGGCGGTGACCCCGATGCCGACCGAGCCGGAATTGTCGATGACGACAGGGGAGACATCAGCCGGCAGCGCTGCGCCTTCGCGGGCCAGGCGGGCGGTGATCTGGTCGCGGTTTTCGCGGCCGCGCCCGGCCAGGCGCTGGGCGCGCAGCGAGATTTCGGCGGTGATCATGACAACCCGGCAGGTGGGATATTTGGCCATGGCCACGGGCACGACATGGCGCGAGACATTGGCGACGACGATGCGTCCGAGCGCGAGGTCCGTATCGACCCCGATGGGCAGCGCATAGTTGAGACCATGCGCCTCCCAGGTGAGGGAGAGGCGGCCATTGAGCAGCGCCTCGGCAAATTCGTCGGGCTCGATCGAGAGGTGGTCTTCGAGGTCAATATCGGTGGGGCGCGTGACGAGGCGCCGCACGAAGCTGAAACGCTTGTCGGCATCGAGCGCCTGGCGGGCGCCTGATATCAGCGTGTCCTTGCCGACGCCCGAGGGGCCGATGACAAGAACCAGCACTCCGGGCGGACGATCGCTCAACTGACCCTTATTCCCTCTTTCCACACCGCGCGCACGGCAGGCACGCGAGTCGAACCCGAGACTCGCACCAGATCGGCCCGTTTGCCAATGGCGATCTCGCCTCGGTCCACAAGCCCGGCAGCTTCGGCCGGGTTGCGAGTCACGGTGAGCATGGCCTGATGGAGGCTGATCTCTTCAAGGCGCTGGGGCAGGATGAACACGGCCTGCAGCAGGGCGAATGGCACATAGTCGGAGCTGAGAATATCGAGCAGGCCCGCGGCAACGAGATCGCTGGCCGAGATATTGCCCGAATGGGACTTGCCGCGCACCACATTGGGCGCGCCCATCAGCACGGCCTGGCCGGCATCGTGGGCGGCGGCGGCAGCTTCCAGGGTCGTCGGGAATTCGGCGATGGAAATGCCGTCTTCGGCGGCTTCCTCGACATGGGCCAGGGTGGCGTCGTCATGGCTTGCGAGCGCCAGGCCCAGCTCATGCGCACGCGCGACGATGGCGTTGCGATTGCCGGCGGAATAGGTGTCGTGCTCGGCCTGACGCGCCTGGATATAGGCCATCATCTGCTCTTCGTTCTGACCCATATGCTTGGCATAGAAGCGCTTGTAGTCGTCGAGCGAGCGGAACTGGCGCTGGCCGGGCGTGTGGTCCATGACCGAGGCGAGGCGCGTCAGCTTGTGATCGGCAAAGGCCTCGAAGTGCTCGACCACGTCGTGGCTGGGCAATTCGCAGCGCAGGTGCAGGAAATGTTCGGCGCGCAGCCAGCCCTGTTCGGGGCCCTGACGAATGGCTTCCACCAGTTTTTGGGCGTGGCTGAACATGTCGGGCAGATCGACATCGGAGCCGATGCGGACGGCATCGAACACCGTGGTGATGCCGGATCCGGAAATCTGCACGTCATGGGCGTGGAGCGCCGCGAGCGGATCCCAGAAGACGCCCGGGCGGGGGCGATAATGGTTTTCGAGGTGGTCGGTGTGGAGTTCGACAAGGCCGGGGATCAGATAGTCGCCGCCAAAATCTTCGCCGGTTCGCGCATTCCTGGTGTCGATATCGGCAATGACGCCATCGCGCACGAGAACGCTGCCGGTGACCTCGGCATCGGCGAGGACGATACGGGCATTGCTGAGGACGAGTTCGGTCATGTCAGGCCCCCAGACGGTAATCTTCGAGACGACGGAAGCGGTGGCCGCTGTTCGGCTCATGGAAGAGCACGAGGCGATCGAACAGTACCGGCTCGGCGATCTCGGGCGCGAACCAGGCCTGGGCGGCCGCGGCAATCTCGACGTGATCGGCTTCCGGCAGGCGATCGGTCAGGGTCATATGGAAGCGGAATTCGTCAAACACATAGGGGTAGCCATAGGAGCCGAGCAGCTCTTCCTGGCGCGGGCTCAGGCCGCGGGCGAGGCGGGCGGCGAGGTCCCGCGCGCTGAGCGGGGCGCGGAACGGCTCGAACTCTTCCACCACATGAGCGGCAAAATCCTGCAGGGCTTCATTCTCCTGCGCCGGAATGAGCGCCAGAAAGCCATCGAGCGAAGCGACGCGCAGGTGGCCGATGGAAAACGGGGTCTGCCGGCGGGCGAAATCGGCGAGGGCTGCGCGCAATTCGGCAATGGTCGTGCCTTCGGCCAGCGCCATTGGCGGCTTGATGGTGGCGTGGAAGGCATAGCGATTGGCCGACTGCGTCAGGTTCAGCAGGCGGTTGCGATCAATGCCGGCAACCGTGCCTTCAATGTTCTGATCGGTCAGCGGGTCGCGGCCAAGCCAGGCAGCAGCCCGGTCCCAGAGCGAGCTATTGGCTGACGGAGCGTAGTAGATGGCGAATCGTTCGGTCATGAAAACTCCAGAAGCCTGCCGCTAGCGACTCTATGTGTCTGCCTTTTGACGTTACGGCAAGGCTGGACAAGAACCGGCCGGCTCTGCACAAAGGCGCGGGGAAAAAGCGCTGGAGGACGATATGGACCGGGCACTGCTGCAACAGCTGTTCGAGCTCGCGGTGGAGCGGGCGCAGCCAGCGCTGGGTGTTTCGGGCAACCTTCCCGACCCGCCCAAGGGCAGGACCATTGTCATCGGCGCAGGCAAGGCTTCGGCGCAAATGGCGCGTGCCTTTGAAAAGGCCTGGCCTGGCGAAATCTCCGGGCTCGTCGTCACCCGCTATGGCTATGGGGAAAAGTGCGAGCGCATCGAGATCGTCGAGGCGGCCCATCCCGTGCCCGACGCGGCCGGGCTTGAAGCGGCGCGACGGCTCAAGGATATCGTCAGCGGGCTGACGGCGGACGATCTCGTCGTCGCGCTGATCTCGGGCGGCGGCTCGGCTCTGCTGCCGGCGCCGGTCGAGGGGCTGACGCTCGAAGACGAGCAGGCGATCAACCGTGCGCTTCTCGCTTCGGGGGCGCCGATCGGGGCGATGAACCTGATCCGCAATCAGTTTTCGACCATCAAGGGTGGCCGGTTGGCGGCGCTCGCCGCGCCCGCGCGGGTCGCGACTCTGGTGGTGTCCGATGTGCCGGGCGACGATCCGGCGCTGGTGGCCTCGGGGCCGACCATCTCGCTCTCGGGCACACGGGCCGAAGCACGCAAACTGGCGCAGCTCTATCAACTGGACCTGCCCGAGGCGGCGCGGCGCGTTCTCGCCGGTGACGACAATCCGGCGCCGCGTTCGGACGATCCGCGCTTTGTCGGCAATAGCGTTGTCACCATTGCCTCGGCGGCGCTGTCGCTGACCGCGGCGGCGGAAAAGGCGCAGGAGCTTGGCATTACCGCTGCGGTGCTTTCGGATTCCATCGAGGGCGAGGCGCGGGACGTGGCGCAGGTGCATGCTGCCATGGCGCGCGAAATCGTGCTGCGCAATCGCCCGTTCCCCAAGCCGGTCGTGCTGCTGTCGGGCGGCGAAACCACCGTTACCCTGCGCGGCAAGGGCCGCGGCGGGCGCAACGGCGAGTTTCTGCTCTCGCTCGCCATCGCACTCGATGGCGTGGAAGGGGTGACGGCGCTGGCGGGCGATACCGACGGGATCGATGGCTCGGAGGACAATGCCGGGGCCTTTGTCGATGGCACTTCGGCGCGACGCATGCGGGCCGCCGGTGTGGACCCGCTGGCCGCGCTGGCCAATAATGATGCCTATGGCGCCTTCGAGGCGATCGGGGACCTGTTTGTCACCGGGCCGACCGGCACCAATGTGAATGATTTCAGGGCGATCCTTATTCGCTAGCAGCCCGCGCCGCATGAAGGTGTGACGGCTGAACCACGGGAGGACCACATGGCGAAAGTATTGGGCGTCGGCGGCTTTTTCTTTCGGGCGCGGGACAAGGCGGGCCTGACGGTCTTTGCCCCGTTCAAGGAAACTACGGACTATTTTCCCGCCGACAAGCAATGGATGATCAATTTCCGCGTCGATGATCTCGACGGCATGATTGCACAACTGCAGGCGGCCGGAATTGCCGTCGAAACGCGGCCAGAGGAGTGGGACACGCCCGAGACCGGGCGCTTTGCCCGCATCCATGACCCGGAAGGCAACCAGATCGAACTCTGGGAGCCGGCGCCACAGTCGTCATAAAATCATACTTTTATCGCGCGAGGGCCTTGGCGGCCATGCCGCTCTCTGCTCTAACTCCCGGCAAAACCGGCTCGGGAGATGAACATGGGCAAGCGAAAGATCGCTGTTATCGGTGTGGGCAAGATTGCGGTGGATCAGCATCTGCCCGTGATCGATGCTTCCAATGATTTCGAACTGGCGGCGACCGTCTCGACCCGCGGCATCGGCCATGGCGCGGTGCCGGTGTTCAAGACCCCGGCCGAGCTTTATGCGGCCATGCCCGAAGTCGGCCTTGTCTCCATCTGCACGCCTCCAGGCATCCGGCACACCTATGTCCGCGAGGCGCTCGACGCCGGCAAGGACGTGATGATGGAAAAGCCGCCGACCACCACGATCTCCGAACTCGACGATCTCATCGCGCATGCCAAGCGGCTTGACCGTGTGCTCTATCAGACCTGGCACAGCCAGTTTAACGCCGCGGTCGATCGGGCCAAGGCGCTTCTGGCGGATGAGGGGGTGACCTCGGCGCGCATCGACTGGCGCGAAAGCGTGCGCAAGTGGCATCCAGGGCAGGACTGGGTCTGGGAGCCCGGCGGGTTCGGCGTCTGCGATCCCGGCATCAATGCTTTTTCGATCTTTACCAAGGTCATGCCGTTCCCGGTCTTTGTCGAAAGCTCGAGGCTGACCTTTCCGGCCAATCGGCAGACCCCGGTCGATGCCGATATCGTCTTCAAGTCGAGCCAGGCGCACCGCCCGAAACTCTCCTGCGGCTTTAACTGGCTCGAAGAGAGCGGGGAAATCTGGACCATCCGTTTCGAGACCGGCAAGGGCAACGAGATCAAGCTCGAGAATGGCGGGCGGAAGCTCGTGGTCAATGGCCAGACCGTGCTGGAGCATGGCGATCTCGAATATTCGGCTATGTATGACCGCTTTGCCGACCTGCTCGATCGGCACGAAAGCGATGTCGATGCAGCGCCGCTGCGCTTGATGTCGGACGTGTTCCTGCTGGCCGCGCGCGTCAACGGCCCCGATTTCGAGTGGTAATTCGGCGCTCACGCTGAAGCTCAAAACGAAAACGGCGGCCTTGGGCCGCCGTTTCTGTTTTTGAGGAAGATAGCTTCTAGTAGTCGAACTGCTTGGCCACGGTCAGCTTGAACGTGCGGCCCTTGGAGCGGTCCGAAGACAGGTTGGGGCGATAATCGGCGTCAAAGACATTGTCGATCGAGGCCTGGAACTGGGTACCAGCGAAGGCACCGGTATCGGGCTTCCACGACGCGAAGAGGTCGAGTGTCTGGTAAGCCTCTGCCGGTCCATCGCCGCCGCTTGCCGTCGGGACAATGTATTCGCCCTTCGATGCTAGGGTTACCCGGGCGCCGTATTCCAGATTCCATTCCTGATTGCGGCCGCCAACGGTGGCCACGACCTTGTTCTGGGGAACGGTCGTCAGCGGCTTGTTGGTCGTCAGATCGTCACCAATGGTGAAAGTATAGGCAAGGTTCGCGAACCAGGTATCGGAGTTATAGGCACCTTCGACCTCGACGCCGTAAATGCGCGCGGAGGCGATATTGGCATAGTAGGTGGGGGCGGGGACACCATACACAGGGGCGGTGCCAGTCGAGGAAATCAGGTCGGTCAGATCGCTATAGAAACCGGTCGTCTTGATGCTGGCGGTATCGCCATTCTGCAGCAAGTCGTAGCCGTTCAGGGCAAAGCCACCTTCGACCGTATTGGCCTGCTCCTTGCGAAGGTTGAGGCTCGCCACCTTGCCCGAGCTGCCGGTCGGGTTGCGCGGTGGGTTGGGCAGCACTGCATCGGAGATCGAGTAAAGCTCGTCAATGGTGGGCAGACGCTCGGTATGCGCGAGTGAACCAAAGACCGAAATGTGATCGTTGATTTCATAGTGGGCGGCAAGCTTGGGTGAAAATGCTGACCCATCGATCTCGCGAATGCCCGGCGTTGTCGCCTTGACCCAGTGGAAGTCGCTGCGGAGGCCCGCGATAAGCGTCAGGCGCTCATCATAGATATATTCGTTCTGCGCGAAGACGCCGAGCTTGTTTTCGGTACCTTCGGGGTGGGCGGGCAGCGCGAGGGCGGTTGCCGGGCGCTTTGCCGTGCGGTCCTGCGTGCTGGTCTGGAAACCGAAGGCGAAGTAGTTCTCGAAGTTATCGCCGATCCACTCGACGGTATTGTCCGCCTTGAGCTGCCAGGTCTTGTAGCCATAGATCGTGTCGGCGAGCACGTTCGTGCCCGTTTGCGCCGTGGGCACGCCGGTCGAGGAGCGATGGTTGAACTGATTGTTCTGCGTGTCCGAGAAGGACAGAGATACCTTGAGATCCAGCCAGGGATTGTCACTTGCCGGATTTTCGTAGGACAGCACAGCCGTTTGGTCCGTCACCTTACGATCGATGATGCCGAACATCTGATCGATGGTCATGGGCGGTGCGCCGGGCCCGGCCGAGATGAGCCCGCCACGGCCACCTGTACCGGTCTGGGCATATGACTGGTTGAACGCTTCGCTATACCAGCGCTGGTAAGAAGCGCGGACGACCTGTTCGTTATTGTCACCAAAACGAACGGTGCCCTTGATAAGGCCCGACCACGTATCGAAAGCCGACCCGGTGAGTGTCGTGCCTTGTGCTTGGGTGGCGTCTTCGGTGCGACGCCAGATGCCCGTTGCCAAAACGTCGACATTCTCATTCAGACGATGGGCGAGAAGAGCCGACGTCGTGGTGCCGAGGCCGTTGGATTCAAACGTTTCCTTAAGACGGATGGCCCCACTCGCGCCGTCAGCGATGAAGTCGGAGGCGTCCTTGGTGGTGAAGTTGATCACCCCGCCGATAGCGCCGGCGCCATAGAGCGTTGAAGAGGCGGGACCGCGCAGCACTTCGATCTGCTTGTAAAGCTCTGGATCAGAGAAGAACGAGCCCATGCGGTACTGCTCGTTGAATTTTGGCGTGCCATCGACATTGATGATGACGCGCGATCCATCCGACGAATTGTCGGTGGTGCCAATGCCGCGGATGTTGAAGGCTTCGCCGAACTGGCGCTGGCTGCCGACCACGGTAACGCCGGGGACACTGGTGAAGAGTTCGCCGGTCGTGGCGGCCTGTTCCTTGTCGAGGTCGGCCTGGTTGAGCACGGTCACGGCCTGAGGCGTGTTGATAGCCACTTTTGGCGCGCCGGCACCGATCACCAGACGTTCGAGCAGCGTAATATTGCTCGCGTTGACGTTCTGTGCCTGAGCCCCCTGCTGCGCAACGATTGCCAGCGCAATGCCGCCCATCAGCGCGGCCGCGCGTGACTTCACCAGCCCCATTCTTGTCTCCAGTCTTTCTCTTTTCGCGATCGGCTGGCTGGCTGGAAATGGCTGGCGGGCCGGTTGAAAGATTTTCTGACTCTTTCAATCATCTATTGCGCTGATTATTTAATATGGTTATGTGAGTCAAGTTTAATTCTCTTGCCGCGGCGCCTGTGGTGGTTCCGTAACAGACTGACTTTGTTGGATAAATTATGCCCGTGAGCGATCCTCGCCCCGAAACTAATCAGGTAAAAATCGTCACGAGCGACGAAATCCTGGAAGGTGGAAACGAGATTCAGATCGAGCACAAAGGGATGATTTATCGCTTGCGGGTCACGCGGCAGGACAAGTTGATCCTCACAAAATAGGCCCCCCATCGTGACCGACACTGCCGCAAAGACCGCCGAAGAGATCCGACGCCTGCGGGCGCTTCATCCCCAGATGCGCGAGCGCGATTTTGCGCGCATCCACGCGATCAGCGAAGGCCAGCTGGTGGCCGCCGAAGTCGGCCGCTCCGCTATTCGTATCCGTCCCGATGTCGAGGCCGTGCTCAAGGGCCTGACCGGGGTCGGCGAAGTCATGGCGCTGACGCGCAATGAAAGCGCGGTGCACGAAAAGATCGGCCCCTATGAAAAGGTGTCGTTCAATCCCCATGCCTCGATCGTCCTTGGAGACGAGATCGACCTGCGCATCTTTCCGAGCCGCTGGGTGCATGGTTATGCGGTGGAGAAGGCTGCGGAAGACGGCGCCATCAAGCGCTCGCTGCAGTTCTTCGATCGCGCCGGCAATGCCGTGCACAAGGTGCATTCACGCCCGGAGACCGATGTCGCAGCCTGGGGTGCGCTGGTCGAAACGCTGCGCCACGACGAACAGGCCGATACCATTGCCGTAACGCCCTATGCGCCGGTGGAAGTGGCCGGTGATCCGGCAAGCCTTGCGGACCTGCGTCAGGCCTGGTCGGCCATGACCGACACGCACCAGTTCTTCGGCATGCTCAAGAAGCTCAATTTCCATCGCCTTGATGCGGTGGAAACCGTAGGCGAAGATTTTGCCTGGCAGCTCGACCACACCGCCGTCGATGCCATGTTCCGCAAGGTGGCCGGCACCGACCTGCCGCTCATGGCCTTTGTCGGCAATGAGGGCTGCATCCAGATCCATTCCGGCCCGATCAGCAATGTCAGCGCCATGGGGCCCTGGCTCAACGTGCTCGACAAGACCTTCCACCTGCACTTGCGGCTTGACCACGTCACCGCGGCCTGGGCCGTGCGCAAGCCGACCAAGGACGGTCATGTCACTTCGGTCGAGCTCTATGACGAGAACCGTGAGCTGATCATCCAGTTCTTTGGCCAGCGCCATGAAGGTGTCGACGAGCGCGTCGAATGGCGCGCCGTGGTCGAGCAATTGCCCGTCTTCTCCACTTCCAACGCCGCTTGAGATTTTCGCCCATGCGCATCCCGACCTCTTTTGCCGCTATCCTCGTCGCGGCCTCCCTCGTCACGGCGCCCAGCTTTGCCCAGGATCTGCACAAGTTCGCCGATACCAGCCGGCTGGTGTCGATCGGCGGCTCGTTGACCGAGATCTTTTATGAACTCGGCGCCGAGGACGTGCTGGTCGCGCGCGACCAGACCGCACTCTACCCCGAGGCGGCGCTGAGCCTGCCCGATGTCGGCTATATGCGGGCCCTGGCGCCCGAAGGCGTGCTCTCGGTCAATCCGAGCGGCCTTCTCGTCATCGAGGGCAGCGGTCCGCCCGAAGCGCTCGAAGTGCTCTCCCACGCCGGGGTCGAGTATCAGACCGTGCCGGAAGGTTATTCGGCCGAGGGCGTATTGGCCAAGGTGCGCGCCGTGGGTGAGGCGCTGGGGATCGAGGACAAGGCCGAAACGCTGGCCCAAAAGCTCGAAGCCGATTTCGCGGCGCTCAAAACCCGGACCGACGCTATCACGGCGCCCAGGAAGGTGCTGTTTATCCTTTCCAATCAGGGCGGCCAAATCCAGGCTTCGGGCACCGGCACAGCGGCCAATGGCATCATTGCGCTCGCTGGTGCGGAAAACGCCATCACCGAATATGAGGGCTATCGCCCGCTCTCCGAGGAAGCCATCACGGCGGCCGCCCCCGACGCTATCCTGATGATGGATCGTGGCGGGGACCACGGCGCGACCGAGGCTGAACTTCTGGCGCACCCGGCCATCGCCCTGACCCCGGCGGGCCAGAACAAGGCGATCTATCGTCTCGATGGCGCCTATCTCCTCGGCTTTGGCCCACGCACGGCGGCGGCGGCCAATGAACTGGTCGACCTTCTCGAAGGCAAGGCGCACGAGTAGGGCATGGCCAGCACCATGTCCCTTCCTGCCGGCGATGATCTGGCGCGGCCCGCTGGCGCGGCCGGTGGCCGGCCCGCCGGGGATCGCAGCCATCTGGGGCGGCTGGTCGTCATCGGGCTCGGCTTCGCGCTGATCCTGGCCATGGTGCTGTCCATGACCACCGGGGCCTCCGGGGCCTCGGTGGTCAACCTGCTGAAATCCTGGCTCGGCCTCGGTTCGGCCGATGCCGGGGCAGCGCTGCGCGACTATGCCGTCATCGTCAATATCCGCATGCCGCGTATGATCCTCGGCGTGCTGATTGGCGCGGGCCTGGCGGTTTCGGGCCTGCTCATGCAGGGGCTGTTTCGCAATCCGCTGGCCGATCCAGGCCTTGTCGGGGTGTCGAGCGGTTCCGCGCTCGGGGCCGTCACCATCATCGTGCTCGGCGGCACGGCGCTCGCGCCCTTCACCACCATGCTCGGCATCTGGTCGCTGCCGGCTGCCGCCTTTGGCGGCGGTTTGCTGACCACCTTCGTTCTCTATCGTGTCGCAACGCGCGGCGGGCAGACGGCAATTGCCACCATGCTTCTGGCGGGCATTGCCATCGGCGCATTGGCCGGGGCATTCAGCGGCGTCCTCACCTATATCTCGAGCGAAAACCAGCTGCGCGACCTGACCTTTTGGGGCATGGGCTCGCTTGCCGGGGCGACCTGGATCAAGGTTTTGGCGGCTGGACCAATCATTTTCGTGGCTTTGGCCGTGGCCGGCTTTCTCGCCAAAGGGCTCAATGCCATGACGCTGGGGGAAGCGACGGCTTCTCACCTCGGCGTGCCGGTGCAGCGGTTCAAGCGCATCACCATCGTGGCTGTTGCTGCAGCAACCGGGGCCTCGGTGGCGGTCAGTGGCGGCATCGGCTTTGTCGGCATCGTCGTGCCACATCTGCTGCGTCTCGTCATCGGGCCGGACCATCGCTATCTGTTGCCGGCCTCGGCGCTGCTCGGGGCAACCTTTCTGCTCTTTTGCGACGCCCTGAGCCGCACCATCGTGGCGCCGGCCGAACTGCCGATCGGCATCGTCACGGCGGCCTTTGGTGGACCGTTCTTCCTCTGGATTCTGCTGCATCGCCGCAGCGCCTTTGCCTGGTGAGAGCATGATCGCCATCGACACCATCGACGTGACCGTCGGCTCGCGCAAGATTCTGCATGGCGTGTCGCTCGAAGCGCCGGCGGGCAAGCTGACGGCGATCATCGGGCCCAATGGCTCGGGCAAATCGACGCTGCTGAAGGCGCTCTGCCGGGATCACGCCTATACCGGCACGATCTTTCTTGATGGGCGCGATATCGCGCGCATGAGTCCGGTGGAGATTGCCGGCCTCAGGGCGGTGCTGCCGCAATCGAGCAATCTGCCCTTTCCCTTCACCGTGCGCGAAGTCGTCGCCATGGGGCTGACGGCGGGGCGGCCCGGCGTCGATCCGCGCACCCGCCAGCACCTGCCCGAAGAGGCACTGGCCCGGGTCGACCTGGCCGGTTTTGGTGGTCGTTTCTATGGCGAGCTGTCGGGCGGCGAGCAGCAGCGGGTGCAATTGGCGCGGGTGCTTTGCCAGGTCTGGGAGCCGGTAGTCGATGGCGTGCCACGCTATCTGTTCCTCGACGAGCCGGTATCGAGCCTCGATATCAAGCACCAGCTGATGATCATGGATGTCGCCAGGCGCTTTGCGCGCAGCGGCGGCGGGGTGATCGCGGTGCTGCACGATCTCAACCTGACTGCGCTCTATGCCGATGCCATCACCGCGCTGCGCGAGGGCCGGGTGGTGGCGAGCGGCCGACCCGAGACGGTGCTGACCGACAGAGTGCTCGAGGCGGTGTTCGACGTGCCGCTGCGGGTTGGCATGGCGCCGCGGGCGGGCAAGCCGTTCGTGTTGCCTCAATCGGTGGATTTGGGCGAGGTGGCGAGCGTTGCGTGAGCCGCCGCAACCTCATCCCCAAAGCTATAGTGTCATCCCCGCGAAAGCGGGGATTTCTGTTTTGGGCTCCTGAGCCGTTTCCCGCTTTCGCGGGAAAGACGTGGTGAGCGAGCCAGGATGCGCCGGGGCCTACCGCCCCAGCTTCCCATCGACCAGCGACGTACCGAGCGGGGCGGGGCGGGTCACGGGAGTGGTGATCTCCACGGCCTGACCGGTGTGCGACGAGGTCTCGAAGGCTTCCATGACTTCGAGAACGTGCAGCGCCAGGTCGCCATTGCAGCGGTGCGGGCGGTTTTCGACGATGGCATGGGCCATGTCGGCAAGGCCGATGGAGCGATAATTGCCGTCGGCATAGGGCTGGTCGGTGTCCACATTGGCCCACTCGCCTCCCTTCCTGAAGATTTCGACCTGGCCGCCAAAGTGGTTCGGATCGGGGACCATCAGCGTCGCTTCGGTGCCATAGATTTCGAGCGGCACGTGCTTGTGGCCGGCAACGTCAAAACTCATGGAAATCTGCACCACGGCGCCATTGGCAAAGACCAACGTGCCCGAGACGTGGGTCGCGACATGGACGGGGATCACCTCGCCATTGCGTTCCTTGGCGGTGATGGTGCGCGTGTCGCGCAGCATCGTGCCAAAGCCCGAAACCCTGGCCACCGGGCCAAGCAGGTTGACAAGGTCGGTGATGTAATAGGGGCCCATGTCGAGCATCGGGCCGCCGCCGGCTTCGTAGTAGAAGGCGGGATTGGGGTGCCAGCGCTCGTGCCCGGGGCACATGAAATAGGCGGTGCCGCCGACGGCCTGGCCGAGCTGGCCCTCATCGACGATGCGACGGGCCGTCTGGTGCGAACCACCGAGAAAAGTATCGGGCGCCGAACCGACGCGCAGGTTCTTGGCGCGGGCGGCTTCGATCAGCTTCTTGCCCTCGGCAAAGACGACGCCGAGCGGCTTTTCCGAATAGACGTGCTTGCCCGCGGCAATGGCGCGGAGGCCCACTTCGACATGCGCCTTGGGAATGGTGAGGTTGAGGATGATCTCGATTGCGGGATCGGCAAAAATCTCGTCCATGCTGACGGCCTTGACCCCGAACTCGGCGGCACGCGCTGCGGCAGCTGCCGGATTGAGATCGGCCACGGCCTTGATGTCGAGGACCGGAAAGCCCTGCGCCGCCTTGAGATAAGCTGCGGAAATATTGCCCAAACCAACGATCCCGACGCCGACCTTGCGCATCTTCTGTCTCCTCCAGCCGCGTGAAAGAACGCCGCGGCGAACATATCTCGCCGCCTTGTATGGCAGCGTCCTCACCATGCTTCTGACATGTCGGCTCGGGCCAAGACAACGCCTATCCAGAGGCGATGCAAATATTGTCCGGCCGATATTGACATACGTACGTCATCGCGACTTTACTGCGCGTCAGTGTCCGGTCAGCCGGTGACGCGCTGCAAACTGCATCCCGCAGGCAAGGAGCCTGTTGGGACTTTCTTGCTTTGTCTTGATCTCCGGCCATCAATCTGCTGTTGTTTTTCCTTCACAAGCCGTCCGTCCTGGGCGGATAAGGGGATAACCGTGTCGCAAGACGAATTGCCGTCCGCCGGGCGCAGCAAGCGCGGCGTGAAGCCTTCCGGCAAGCCGACGCTCAAGACCATTGCCCAGATGACGGGCCTGGCCGTGACCACCCTTTCGCGTGCGCTCAACAATGCGCCGGAACTGGCCCAGGAAACGCGTGACCGCGTGCAGCGCATTGCCGCTGAAATCGGCTATCTCCCCGACCGCGCCGCCCTGCGTCTCAAGACCGGCCGCACCAATGTCATCGCGCTGGTGCTCGAGCCCGACGAGCAGATCTACGGCTTTGGTACTTCGCTCGTGACCGGGATCACCGAGTCGCTGCGCGATACGGCCTATCACCTCGTTATCACCCCGCTCTTCCGCAATGTGCAGCCGATCGAGCCGATCCGTCACATCGTGCGCAATCGCATGGCCGATGGGGTGATTTTCTCCAAGGCCGAGACCTTTGACGAGCGCATCCGCTTCCTCATCGACAATGATTTTCCTTTTGTCAGCCATGGCCGCAGCCAGTGGCCCGAGCCGCATCCCTTCGTCGATTTCGACAATGGCGATTTCGCCTACCACGCGACGCTTCGCCTTGCGGCGCTGGGCTGCAAGAAGGTGTCCATCGTCCTGCCCGACAGTGCGCTCACCTATACCGAGCACCTCAAGAACGGTATCGAGCGCGGGGCGCGCGAGGCCGGGATTGCGTATGAATTCGCCGCCGACGTGAACCTCAACAGCGCTACCGACGCCATCCGCAACTATGTGATCAAGCGTTCAAAACGTCCTGATGGGCCGGATGGCTATATCGGCGCGTCGGAAATTTCCGCCCTCGCCATTCTCGGCGGCCTGGCCGATAGCGGCCATGTCGTGGGCAAGACCGCGCATATGGTCACCAAGCAGGCCTCCTCGATGTTCATGCAGTTCCAGCCGGCGGCCGAAACCGTGGGCGAGGATTTTGTCGAAGCGGGACGTCAGCTCGGGCAGATCCTGCTGCGGCGCATTTCCGGCGAGACCGAAGGGCTGACTTATCTTGCACGGCCCAGTTTCCAGTGGGCACAGCGCGCCGCTTCCTGACCGTTACGAAATTTTCAGGCGCGAGTGCATTTTTCTCGCGCGCTTTCGGCCAAATGCCTGATGGCATGAGGAAATAATCGCTTTTTGCATTTTCTTGATCGTGCGCGCGTTGCGGACGCGGCCCGGCCTTGCCACAATCGGGGCAAAATAAAGGCACACGGGGCCATAGGCCTGCGCCGCGCCGGACTGCATTAAAATGCACCCCTTTGTGCCTTTTCGGCGCGCCGCAAAGTAGCGCTGCCAATGAATCAATCAATATTGGAGTGGTCTCGACTCTGAATCGTTCAAGAGTCCATCGATCACGATTCCCGCGCCGAGTCCTTCGATTCAGAATCGACGGCGTGAATACTTTTGCGATCTGCATGTATTATCTTGGAAGATATACTAAGTAAGGTTTGGTTAGACTATAGATTGTTTCATTGCGTAACCAATGATTAAGCCATTTGAGGAATGATCGTAGTCAGGCCGGATGGGAATACGGCTGCTGACATCGTCGATCGACTATTTAGACGGGTTTGCACGCCGCCTGAATACTTCACACCGTTCATCGGTTCTTAACTCGCCCACGCCTGAGAGTATTATGACATCGCTGATATTTTTGACGACCCGGTCGCTGCCATGACCGGGAGCAGCACCTTCACGCTCGCCTTGACCGGCGATATCTCGGTCAAATCCGCTCAGGATCTTCTGGGCCGCCTCAAAGAGGCCATCTCCGAGCACAGCGCCATCGCGCTCGACACCAAGGACGTCACCCAGGCCGACGTCACCACCGTCCAGACATTGCTGGCGGCACGGGCCAAGGCCCAGGCGCTTGGAAAAACACTCACATTTAAGGGCCCGCCCGGGGCAAAGCTGCAATCCGTGCTCGAAGGCGCCGGCCTTCTCAATGACGGCCAGCCGGCAGCCGGGTTCTGGACCGCACACATCTAAGCCACGGGACGCGCCGGCATGACGAAGACAATTCTGACGATCGATGACTCAGCCTCCATCCGCCAGATGGTGGGGATGACGCTGACCAGTGCCGGCCTCGACGTGATCGAGGCTGTCAATGGGCAGGATGGCTATGACAAGGCCACGACCAATACGGTCCATGCCGTCATCACCGACCTCAACATGCCGGTTCTGAACGGCATCGAATTTATCCGCAAATATCGCCAGCACCCTTCCAGCAAGGGCATCCCGATCATTCTGCTCACGACCGAGTCCGACGAGGAACTCAAGCGTCAGGCCAAGGAGGCGGGTGCCACCGGCTGGATCGTCAAGCCGTTCAAGCAGGACCAGTTGCTGGCCGTCATCAAGAAGGTCACCGGGGCATGAACATTTCCGACCCCTCCGAGACGTTCCGCCAGGAAGCGCGCGAGCTGCTCGATCAGCTCGAGGCGGGCCTGCTCGATCTCGAGCAGGATCCTTCCAATGACGACCTGATCAATTCCACCTTCAGAGCCCTGCATACGATCAAGGGTTCGGGGGCCATGTTCGGGTTTACAGCCGTCGCCGAGTTCGTCCACGAATTCGAGACGGCCTTTGACCGTGTGCGCAAGGGCCAGAGCAAGGCCAATACCGCCCTGATCGGGGTGGCACTGGATGCCAAGGATCACATTCACCTGCTGATCGAGAACCCCGACGCGCCTGTCGATGGCGGCGACGAGATTCTGACTCATCTGCGGGCCATTGTTGATGGCGCGGCAGTTGGTGGGCTTGCGGAAGCTGCTCCGGCCGCGGTTGCTGCCCCGGCAGTTGCTGCAGCGCCTGCGCCAGTGGTTGAAGCAGCGCAGCCGGCCGATACCGGCGCAAAGCGCTGGCGACTGACCTTCTATCTGCCCAGCGATGCGCTGGTCTATGGCACCAGTCCCGAGCTGCTGCTGAAAGAGTTGGCCGGGATCGGGCCGACGAGCGTCCTGGCGCTGACCGATCGCATTCCCGATCTCGACATTATCGATCCCGAAGTCAGCTATCTCGGTTGGCAGGTCGATATCGAGACCGCGGAAGACCCGACGGCCGCGATTGATGACGTCTTCCTCTTCCTGCGCGACAATATGGAACTGACGCTGGCCCCGCTCGGTGGGGAAGCTGCAGCTCCCGTCATTGAAGCACCGGCTCCGGTTGTTGAAGTCGCTGTTGCAGCTCCAGCTCCGGTTGCACCGGAACCATCCGACGACGCCATGCCCGAGGCGCCCTTCGTGCCCGAACCGGTGGTCGCCAAGGCTGCGCCGGCCAAGAAAGCCAAGGCCGCCGAAAAGGCCGAGGCCGAAAAGCCGGCAGCGACCTCGCTGCGCGTGCCGGCCGAGCGCCTTGATGAACTGATGGATCGCGTTGGCGAACTGGTCATTGCCCAGGCGCGCCTCAGCCAGATCGCCAATTCTTCGTCCGACACGGCGCTGAAGACCATTGCGGAAGAGCTGGAGCGCCTGTCCTCGGGTCTGCGCGATACCACCATGGGTATCCGCATGGTGCCGATCGGGACCATCTTCTCGCGCTTCCGCCGCCTTGTGCATGATCTCTCGGGGGAACTGGGCAAGCAGATCGAGTTCATCACCACCGGTGAAGA
>NZ_JAFKHD010000468.1 GCF_017307565.1 Devosia sp. | reverse complement strand
GCCTCGAATGCCGGCGATCCTTGTTCAGTTAGTTCACCGACGGCCTGCGCCATGCCATGCATTTTGAGTTGCTTGAGCATGATGACAATGGCACCGCTTGCTGGATTATGACGCATGACGGGTTTCCTTCTTTCTTAAGGTATCGTAGCGCTCGACATCGGCCTTGGGCTCATTGCTGAGCGTGAGTGCCTGCGGTGCATTGATCTCGGGCGGCGTAAAGGATTTGCCATCCACCAGACGATGAAGAAGATTCAGGATATGGGTCTTCGTCGGAACGCCGGACTTCAGCGCCATATCGACGGCCACCAGCACGGCCTGTTCGTCGTGCTGAAGAACAAGAGCGAGAATATCGACCATTTCTCTGTCGCCTCCCGGCTTCTTCAGGAGATATAGCTGGAGTGTGCGAAAGGCTTCTGGAAGGTCGGTGAAAGGAGCGCCATTGCGAAGAGCACCGGGCTTTCGTTGCACGACGGCCAGGTAATGTCGCCAGTCATAAACGGTTTGCCCGGGTCCTTGATGTGAGCGGTTAAAGATGCGCAAATGCTCACAGATGACCTGGCCTTCCGCGACGACGACAACACGATCTGGATAAACCCTCAGGCTGACTGGGCGATTGGCGAAAGACGCCGGAACGCTATACCGGTTGCGCTCCAGATGGACGAGGCAGGTCGGCGATACGCGCTTGGTGTATTCGACAAAGCCATCGAAAGGTCGGGAGGCTGGCATGAGCGATTGTGCTTCTTCCGCCCAGGCATCGGCGATAGTACCGCGCACCTTTCCATGGGGCGTCATTGACCAGAAGGCTCTACAACGCTCTTCCAGCCAGTCATTCAAGGCGTTCAGTGATGGAAAACGCGGTATAGGTTGCCAAAGCCTGTGGCGGGCATCCTGGACATTCTTCTCGACCTGTCCTTTCTCCCAGCCGGAAGCAGGGTTGCAGAACTCAGGCTCGAACAAATAATGGCTGGCCATGGCCTGAAAGCGTATATTGACGTCACGCTCCTTGCCACGTCCAACCTTGTCGATGGCCGTGCGCATGTTATCGTATATTCCGCGTCGAGGAACGCCACCGAATACCCGGAAGGCATGGTTGTGGGCGTCAAACAACATCTCATGTGTCTGCAGGAGATAGGCGCGTACAATAAAGGCTCTCGAATAGCTGAGCTTGGTATGAGCAACCTGCAACTTCATTCGCTCACTGCCGATGATAGCCCAATCTTCCGACCAATCGAACTGGAAGGCCTCACCCGGTTCAAAGCTCAACGGCACAAAGGTCCCTCGGCCTACTGTCTGCTGCTGTTGGTGCTGATCAGCGCGCCATTCCCGCGCAAAGGCGGCCACACGGCCATAGGAACCTTCATAGCCAAGGGCGGCGAGGTCCGCATGCAACTGCTTTATCGTACGTTTCTGCTTACGAGACTTCTTTGCCTCTGTTCTCAGCCAGATTACCAGACGGTCGGCAAATGGATCGAGTTTACTTGGTCGCTCGGGAACCTGAAACTTCGGCTCCACGTTACCGAGACGAAGATATTTGCGAATGGTGTTCCGGGATAAGCCCGTACGGCGGCAAATCTCTCGGATCGATAGTTGATCCCGGAAATGCCAGCGCCGGATGACGCTCAATAATGCCATGTCGATCACTCCATAGCCCTCGCTGAAAACGCACGAGGGAAGGTTCAAACATGGGTCACTTCTCAATGGAAATATCGCCCCAAACCGGGTCAGTTCTCAGCGAAAATCAACAGCAAGACTGTCGCTGAAGCAAGTGAGGTGCTGTGGAATGCTGTCGATGCATTTGAGACGCGGGTGGATGCACAACTTGCCCGTGAGTTGATTATTGCTCTGCCGGAGGAACTGACACGGGCGGAGAATATCGGTTTGGTTCAGGAGTTCGTCCAGGACAATCTGACTTCGAAGGGTATGATCGCTGACTGGGTCTATCACGAC
>NZ_JAFKHD010000335.1:19679-26329 GCF_017307565.1 Devosia sp. | reverse complement strand
ATGCCGCATCAGGGTGAGGCAAGGCTCGATGGTGTCGCCTGCTCCGCCATGCAGGCACCGAGCTGGCGACGTGATATACGCTATTGTGCCGCTGTTTCCGGCTGGTGGGCAGATCGGGTCGTCGAGCATTTTGCCGACATCGACACGTCCAAAGTCCTGGCGAAGCGGATCGGATTGGCGCCAAACCTGTTCGACAAGGGACCAGCACAGCTCTCGACCGGGGAGCGACAGCGCATGGCCCTGCTGCGATCGCTGGAGAATAGTCCGAGCTTTCTGCTGCTGGACGAGCCGACCTCGGCACTGGACCAGGCTGCGACTGCGGCGGTCGAGGCGCTGATCGCCGAGAAAATGACGGCGGGCATGGGCCTGGTGCTGGTTTCCCATGATGGGGAGCAATTGAAGCGAATGGCCGAAAATACGATCGAGATCCGCCGATGAGCACGGGGTTCACGACGCTCGAATTGATCGTGGCGGCGGTGCTGGTGCTGACCAGCGCTGGCCTTTCGCTGATGCTGAAGCTGGGCATTCACCGCTCCATGCTGATCGCGGCGGCACGCATGGTAGTGCAATTGCTGCTGTTGGGGCTGCTACTGCGCAGCATTTTCGCCATGACCAATCCGTGGCTGACCGCGGGTCTCGTGGTGTTCATGGTGCTGGCCGCGAGCTATGAAGTGGCCGCACGGCAGGAGCGCAAGCTAGCCGGCGGCTGGACCTTTCTGGTCAGCGGCGCTGCGGTCAGTGCCTCTACGCTGTTCGTCTCGCTGTTTGCGCTGGGCAGTGTGTCGCTGACGCAGGACTGGACGGCGCCGCAGGTGGTCATTCCGATCGCCGGCATCGTGCTGGGAACCGCGATGAATGCGGCGAGCGTGGGCCTTACGGCGCTGATGGACGGGCTGGTCTCGGAGCGCGATGCCATCGAGGCGCAGCTGGCACTGGGCCATAGCAAGCGCCAGGCCATGCAGAGGCTGATGCAGAGGGCGGCGCGCACCGGCACGATCAATGTCATCAACCAGATGGCGGGCGCCGGGATCATCACCCTGCCCGGGATCATGAGCGGCCAGGTGCTGGCCGGGCAGGATCCGCTGGTGGCGGCGCAATCACAGATTTTCCTGATGTTCCTGCTCGGCGCCGTCTCGACGGCCAGCATTGTCATCGCCATAACGCTGGCCCTGACCCGTCTCACCGACGAGCGTCACCGGCTGCGGCTGGATCACCTGCAGGGAGAATTGGGATGAGCGGCAAGCTGAACCCCATCAACAGCTGGTTTGCCGGACTGCTCGACCCCTTCCGCCCGCGCGAAGACCATGAGCCGCCGGCCGATATCATGGGATTTTTCTGGCACTATCTGCGGCAGGCCAAGGCACCTTTCGGCGCGCTGCTGGTGGCTAGCGGAATGGTCGCACTGATCGATGCCGCGGTCTTCTACTTCGTCGGTCGGCTGGTAGACCTGCTGGGCGCGGCCGACCCTGCCAGCGGGTGGCAGGGGCTGATCGGCAATCACGGCTGGGAACTGCTGGCCATGGCCCTCGTGGTGCTGGGCGGTCGGACGCTGTTTTCATGGACACTGATTGCGCTCGAAACCATCACCATATCGCTGGGCTTTCACTCCATGGTGCGCTGGCAGGCCTGGCTACATGTGTCGCGCCAGAACATGGCCTATTTCAACAATGACTTTGCCGGCTCGATCGCCCAGAAAGTCTGGCAGAGCGGCCCGTCGGTCGGCGACTTCTCGATCAACCTGATCCAGACCGGCTGGTATATCGTGGTCTATACGGCCACGACGCTGATCATGGTGGCGACGCTCGACTTGCGGCTGGCGCTGATCGTTGCCGTGTGGCTGGGCCTGTTCGGGCTGATCGCGTGGCGCTCCTTGCCCCGCATCCGGCGCAACACCGCCGAGACCGCCGAGGCGCAGTCGGCGTTGCATGGCACGGTGGTCGATGCCTTTTCCAATATCAGCACGCTGAAACTGTTTGGCACCGACCGGCACAATGACGGGCATATTCGCCGCGGCTTCGAGCGGTTCCTCGCGGCCGGACGGCGTGGCGCCAATACGGTGACAAATGCCTCGGTCATGGCCATCCTGCTTTCGGGCCTCGCCATCATCGCGGCGGCGGCGCAATCGATCGAGCTGTGGTCAAACGGGGTGATGACAACAGGCGCCGTGGCCTTCACGCTTGGCCTGCTGCTGCGGCTCAACCAGATGCTGCTGGGCCTGCTCAACCAGTTCAATGTGATGATGCGCAATTTTGGCGTGGCCCAGAATTCATCCACGGGCGTGGCGCTGCCGCATGGCGTGGTCGATGTCCCCGGGGCGCAGCCGCTGCAGATCGCCAGGGGCGAGATCCGCTTCGAGCGAGTGCGCTTCTTCTATCATCCAGGCCATCCGGTGATCGAGGATTTCGACCTCACCATTGCGCCGGGCGAACGCGTCGGCATTGTGGGGCGCTCGGGCGCCGGGAAATCGACGCTGATGAACCTGCTGCTGCGCTTTTATGATCTCGATGAGGGGCGCATCGTTATCGATGGGCAGGACATTGCCGGAGTCACGCAGGAAAGCCTGCGCACCAGCATTGGCGTCGTCACGCAGGACACGTCGCTGCTGCATCGGAGTGTACGAGAAAACCTGGCCTATGGCCGACCCGATGCGCGTGAGGACGAGGTCGTGGCGGCGGCGCAGATCGCCCAGGCACATGACTTCATCGGCAATCTCACAGATTTCAAGAAACGCGGCGGTTACGACGCCTATGTCGGCGAGCGCGGTATCAAGCTCTCGGGTGGCCAGCGGCAGCGCGTGGCCATTGCCCGCGTGCTGCTGAAAGACGCGCCGATCCTGTTACTGGACGAGGCGACCTCGGCGCTCGACAGCGAGGTCGAGGCGGCCATTCAGGCGCAGTTCGAACTGTTGATGGCGGGCAAGACGGTGATTGCCATCGCCCATCGGCTTTCTACCATTGCGGCCATGGACCGGCTGGTGGTGATGGAAGCGGGACGCATTATCGAACAAGGCACCCACCGGCAATTGCTCGAAGCCGGTGGGCGCTATGCAAGTCTATGGAGCCGCCAGTCGGGCGGGTTCCTGAGCGAGGCAGACTAGGCGAGCAGTGCCGCTTCGATCCCGTCCAGCACGGTGCTGGCGGCCGTCGGGGCGACCATCGTGAACCAGGGCTCGATCAATACGTCCTGGGTCTTGCCGTTGCGGACGGCCTTGAGTTGGGGCCAGGTCGCTTCGATGGCAGCACGATCCTCCTGCGCGCGCGGCATGGCCGGGGCTTCGGAGAAGAACAGCCAATCGCCGTCCATGTCGGCCAACTGGTCCGGCGTGATCTGGCGAATGATGGCATCAAAGCGCTGCGAAGCTGGTCGGGCAAGGCCCAGATCCCAGGCGATCGTGCCGACGAAAGCCTTCTCGCCGTAGATTTCGAGGCCCTTCTTGGCGTTGCGGCCAAAGGAAACCTCGTCGCCATTTCGGCCGGCCTCAATAAGGCGCTGGCGCATCCGGGCAGCACGGGCGTGATAGGCGGCCATGATCTGCGTCGCCTTTTCTCGCTCACCCAGGAGTTCGGCAAACAGACGGAAATCCTGCTTCCAGTTATAGCCATAGCCCTCGGTGAGGAAGGTGGGGGCGATCGCATTGAGCTCGTTGAAGGCACGACCATGGGCACCGGCTGCGGTTCCGACGATCACGTCGGGCTTGAGCGCGGCGATGGCGTGGAAATCGAGTTCCGTGCGGGCGCCGACCGGCTTGATGGCAGCAATGGCTTCCGCATGTTGGGGGAATTTATCGGCAAGGTACGATGGCACGGCATCGGGAAAACCATTGATGGTCGTGCCGACCGGCACCACGCCGAGATTGATGGCCTGGTCGAGCTGCCCGGTGGCAAGGACCACGAGGCGTTGCGGTTTTGCCTGCACGGTCATGGTGCCGAAGAAATGGGTAACGTCGCGCGGGAAGACGCCATCCTCTGCATTGCTGCCCTTGCCGGCGGGAACTTCGGTGGGGGCGATGAAATCAGACATTTCTATTCCTGAAAGAGGCCGATGAGCTGGTCGAGCACGATCCGTGCTGCGGTCGCGCCGGCATTGTTGAAGAAGGGCTGGTAGTCCACCTCGACGGCACGGCCTGCGCGCACGGCCGCAAGATCCGCCCAGCCAGGCATGGACCGGATCATGTCGAGGCCTGTCCCCTGGCCGGCATAGACGATCCAATCGGCGTCGACGGCGTCGATCTCATGCGGCTCGAGGTTCTTCGACGTGGCATCGAAGCGTTGGGAAACGGGCCGGATAAGCCCCATATCCTCGGCAATGGTGCCGACAAAGGATTGGCGGCCCATCACGGTCAGCCGCCTGCCATTGGACTGGACGAAGGATATGGTCTCCTGGCGCGGACGGGCAGCAGCGCTGTCGGCGTGGAAGCGATCGAGAAACGCCTGCGCCTGCCCGGCCCGACCTAGGGCTTGGGCCATCAGCAGGAAATCGACCTGCCAGTTGAACCCCTTGCCGCGCGTAACGACCACCGGGGCGATCTCGGCCAGGGCCGCGTAGTTTTCCTGCCGGTCCCCCGCGAGATTCATGAAGATCAGATCGGGCTTGAGAGCGCGAAAGACGTTGAGATCGGGCGCCTTGCGGTCACCCAGGTCAGTGAGGCTACCCAGTGCGCGAGCATAACGGGGATAGATGTAAGTGAGATAGGGCTCAAAGGTGCCGGTGCCATGGCCCTGCGTTGCCGCTACGGGGACCAAGCCGAGCGTCGTTGCGCAATCGAGCTGGCCGGTGGAGATCACCGCAATGCTGCGCGGTTCACGTTCGATCAGCAATTCGCCTGCCTCGTGGCGGAGCTGGCGCGGAAATATGCCATCAGCGACACGGCTGCCGGTATCGTCCAGGCTCGTGGGGGCAAGGGACGTCATGAAAAGGAAATCCAAAAATGAAGGGGGGCGGGACCAATGAGGCCCCGCCCTGCACAGCGATTGGCAGAGATCAGTTGATCGTGGACGAAATCTTGTCGAACACGATGCGTGCGGCGGTCGGGCCGGCATTGAAGAAGAAGGGGTCGAAATCCACCTCAACGGCGTGGTCGGCAGCGACGCCTTCCAGCGTAGCCCAGAGCGGGGCTTCGGTGATGACCTTGATGCCGTCGCCACGGCCGGCATAGAAAATCCAGTCGCCATCGGCCTGATCAAGCAGCTCGGTGCTGATGTCTTCCGAGGTCTTGGCAAAGGTCTGCGTATCGGGACGGGCAAGGCCCATATCCTCGGCAATGCTGCCGGCAAAGGATGGCACACCGAAGATCCGGGTGCGGTCGCCGGTCGACTGGATGAACGACACGGCAGGGGGATTGTCAGCGACGGTTGCCGCGAAAGCATCCGCATCGGCATGATACTGATCAAGGAAAGCCTGGGCCCGGTCGCGACGGCCGAGCGCATCGGCGGTCAGCAGATAAATGACCTTCCAGTTGACGCCGGTGGCATTGGTCACGACGGTGGGCGCGATCTTGGACAGGGTTTCATACTGGGCGCGCTCTTTCGGCGTGTCCTCGGCGGCATTGACCAGGATCAGGTCGGGGCGGGCTTCGGCAAGGGCCTCGAGGTCGATTTCGAGGCGCAGGCCGAGATCAAGCACGTCGTCGAACTGGGTGGCCAGATCGGGATAGGCCGCCACCAGATAGGGATCGACGAGGCCTGTCTGACCATTCCCGCGGGTGGTGGCCACCGGCACGACGCCTACAGCCAGGGCACTGTCGAACTGGCCAGTCGAAATGATGGCGATGCGCTTGGGCTCGCTCTCGAGCGTGGTTTCACCGAGGACATGTTTGACCGTGCGGGGGAACACGCCGTCTGCGGCATCGCTGCCCAGGTCGACCAGGGTGCGCGGCGCCGTGTTCACGGCATCCTGTGCAAAAACGGGGGCACCCAGTGTCAGGATAGCGAGGGAAATGGCGGCCAAGCCGCGACGAGAAATCTGCATGATCATGCGTCCAGAAATGTAGCAAGCGCTACAAAGCTATGATAAGGGGAGTGTAATAGTCAAATTAAACCTTGTGCACTGTGACTGCGATTTCCACGACATGGCGCGGCCCATCCTACCGGTTCAGGCGCGTCGCAGGGCTTTTGGGACTCGCCGCGCTGCTGGCCCTGCTGGTGCTACTGAGCATCGGCGTTGGAGCGCGGTCGATATCGCTCGACGTGGTGTGGAGTGCACTGGTCGCGCCGGATGGCGGACGCGACGCCATCATCGTTTGGCAATTGCGCATGCCGCGCACGCTGCTGGGCATTCTGGTGGGGATGGGCCTTGGCCTCAGCGGCGCCATGATGCAGGCTCTGACGCGCAATCCACTGGCAGCGCCGGGGCTCCTGGGCATCAATGCCGGCGCGGCCTTTTTCGTCGTCATCGCCATTTCGGTATTCGGGATCACCAATTTTTCCGGCTATGTGTGGTTTGCCATGGCCGGCTGCGCCGCGACCGCGGCGCTGGTCTATCGGCTTAGCGGCAATACCGGTTCGTCGGTGCAGCAGGTGCGGCTGATCCTTGCCGGTGCCGCCATCTCGGCCTGCCTCGGCGCCGCCACCGGGATCATCACGCTCTACAATTCGCAGACCTTTGATTCCTATCGCTTCTGGGTAGTGGGTTCGCTGCAGAACCGCATGCCG
>NZ_JAFKHD010000335.1:0-19592 GCF_017307565.1 Devosia sp. | reverse complement strand
GCAGGCTCAATGCCTTGGCGCTGGGCGACGATGTGGGGCGGGCGCTGGGCGTCCGGATCACCCAGGTGCGTGCGCTCAGCATGGTGGCTATTACCCTGCTCTGTGGTGGCTCGACCGCCGCAGCGGGCCCTGTTGGTTTTGTCGGCCTCATGGTGCCTCATGCGGTACGGATGATCGTCGGACCGGACTGGCGCTGGATCCTGCCCTATAGCCTGCTGGCCGGGCCGATCGTGGTGCTGCTGAGTGACATTGTCGGCCGCGTCATCGCGCCGCCGGGCGAGTTGGAAGTAGGCATCGTCACGGCCTTTCTTGGCGCGCCGGTGCTGTTGTTCCTCGTGCTGCGCAAGAATGAGGGAGGTCGCGGGTGACAGACCGACCAGCACCCCATAATCGCCCCGCCTGGCGCCCGCTGCCCGGGATAGCCCTGCCCTATCATCCGCGCTCGCTCCGGCTGCTGGCCATCTCCGCGGTCGCGATACTGGCGCTTATCGTCGCGACATTGCTCAGCGGCGAGTTCACCCTTTCGCCGACGGGGGTCTGGCAGACGCTGATCGGGCAGCAGGACGACAATCTCGCCAATCTCGTAGTGTTGGAGCTGCGCCTGCCGCGCATTCTGGCCTGCATTCTCATCGGTCTGGCTCTGGGACTTTCGGGAGCTATTTTCCAGGGGCTGGCGCGCAATCCGCTAGCCAGTCCCGATGTCGTCGGCTTCACAACCGGCGCTGCAACCGGCGTCCTGCTTCTGCTGCTGGTCGAGGGCTTTGCCATTACGGCGAGCCTTTCGGTCGGCGCCATGGTCGGCGGCTTCGGCACCGCACTTGTCGTCTATCTGCTGACGATGCGCCGCGGAGTGCATGGCCAGCGACTGATCCTTGTCGGCATTGCCGTGGGCGCAATGCTGGCTGCACTCAATGCCTATCTCATTACCCGTGCTGAACTGGAATCGGCCCAGGCGGCCCGAATCTGGATGCATGGCAGTCTCAACGGCGTAAGTTGGCCGCAGGTGCTGCCGCTGGTGTTCTGGACATTGCTGCTGGTGCCGCTAGCGATGGCGCTGTCGCGACGGCTTGGTCTGCTCGAATTCGGAGACGACATTGCCACTGGCCTCGGCCTACCCGTCAATCGCTCGAAGACGCTGCTGATCGTGGTCTCGATCACCCTGGCGGCCGCCGCCATATCTGTAGGCGGCCCCATCGGTTTCGTCGCACTTGCGGCGCCACAACTGGCCAAGAAACTATCGGGGACCGGAGGTATTACGCTGCTCCCCTCGGCGGCCATCGGCGCGACGCTCCTCTTGGCCGCCGACCTCATGGCGCAACGCCTCCTAGCGCCATTCCAGATTCCCGTCGGACTGCTGACCGGCGCCTTGGGCGGCGCCTACCTCCTCTACCTTTTGTCGCGCGGATGGAGGCGCGTCGACTAGCGTGCAGACGGGGATTGGCCGCAGAAGACGCACATGCGGTCATCCGATGTCGTTCTGCAATGGTCCACTTTTGGGCATGATCCGAGGTAAGGACAAAGGCCGGTTTGGGGTCGGATTCGGCCTGGCAGCGACGCGCCCCATTCCTGCCGTTCCGCCCTGCAGGAGTTGCCCCCAAACGCCGACATCAGTTCCAGCCCCTTCACCGTACCTCTGATCCAAGAAGGCTTGCGTTCCGCGACCAGCAGCGCATATGGTGCCCACATCCACAGGGGTGCTCCGTAGATCGGGGCTGAGATGAGGGCGGGAAGCCCTCGGACCCTATAGCTGATCTGGGTAATACCAGCGGAGCGAGGCGGGCCATGTTTTCGGGCGCACAGATTTCTCTATACCCCATGTCCGACGATTTCGTCGGCGTCATCATGAGCGCATTGGGCGCGCTCGATCCCTATCGCGACCAGTTGCGCATTGAAAGCGATGACATTTCCACTCTGCTCGTCGGTCCGCCCGAAGTGCTGTTCCCGGCTATGCGCGATCTCTTCAGCGCCAGCGCCCGCACCGGCAAACATTGCGTCCTCTCGGCCACCATTTCGCGCGGTTGCCCCGGCGAGCCCGACGATGCCATCTGCCATTCGACCCAATTCGACGGCCCCGTCGCGCCGTTGGCCGAACGGCAGGCCGCGGCACTGACTGCGGTACAAGATGCCGCCGACATGGACGTGTTCTCCGTGGCCCAGCTCTCGCTTTACGTCCTGGGCCAAGGAAACCACATGGACGAGATCTATGGCTGCATCGACTTCCTCAAGCAGTCGGGCACCTTCGAAAAATCCAAGCACTTCGTCACCAAGCTCAATGGCGACGCAGGTGTGCTCTTTGCCACAGTCGAGCAGGCTTTCTGCCGCTTTGGGCCACCGCAAGGCCATGTCACCATCGATCTGACCGTTTCGGCCAACAGCCCCAGCGCACGCTGAACCAAAGGCCGATCCATGTCCAACACCGCTTTGCCGCGCCTGTGCGCGCGCTTTTTCCGCCATGCCGGCCCGGCCATCGCATCAGTCAGCGCACTGATCCTCGGCTGGGAGGCCTATGTGCAGCTTTCGGGCATTTCACCCACCGCCCTGCCCGCCCCCTCTCGCATCATCGCGCAGGGTTTCGAACAGCGCGAAGCCCTCGCCCGCCATACGATCGCAACGCTTCAGGCCACCACATTCGGCTTTGCCTCCTCCCTCACCGCCGCCTTTCTATTTTCAATCCTGATCGACTTTTTTCGGTCGCTGCGCCGGGCGCTGTTTCCCGTATTCATCATCACGCAAACCCTGCCGCTGGTCGCCATCGCGCCACTGATTGTCCTGTGGTTCGGCTTTGGTCTCCCACCCAAAATCGTGCTGGTCGCGCTCGTGACCTTCTTCCCCATGCTGGTCGCCCTGGCGCAGGGCTATGAAGCCACAGACCGCAATATCTCAGCCCTGCTCGCCTCCATGGGTGCGTCCCGCTGGCGCATTTTCGTCATGGCCCGCCTGCCCTCGGCCCTGCCCTATTTCTTTGCGGGCCTGCGCATTTCGATCACTTATGCCGTGGTGGGCGCCATCTTCGCCGAATATGCCGGCGCAGCCCGGGGCCTCGGCATCTATATCCTCAACGCCAAGAATAATTTCCGCCCCGATCTTGTCCTCGCGGCAGTTTTTGTCAGCGCCACGCTCACGCTGCTGCTTTTTGGCGCCACCGTGCTCTTGCAGCGCGCCGCCATGCCGTGGGCCCGGCTGACGGAGGCCCGTCCATGAGCTCCGCCCGTCTAGACCTCAAAAGCTTGCGCAAGAGCTTCGGGCCCACTGACGTCCTCGCGGATATCAACCTCAGCGTTCAGCCGAGTGAATTCGTCTCGATCCTTGGCCCTTCCGGCGCCGGCAAATCCACCATCTTGCAATTGCTGACCGGCGCAATCGCACCCGATGGCGGCCAGATGCTGCTCGATGGCCAGCCGCTCACGCCAACTCAACATCGCTTTGCCTTCATGCCGCAAGGCGATGCGCTCATGCCCTGGCGCCGCATCATTGATAACGCCACACTTGGTCTTGAAGTCCAGGGTCTCGGCCGCCAGGCCGCCCGCGCCAGGGTTAGCCCGCTCTTTGCAGAATTCGGCCTTGCCGGGTTCGAAAACCATTATCCCGTCCAGCTATCCGGCGGCATGCGCCAACGCGCCGCCTTGCTGCGCACCGTCGTCCAGCAACGCCCAATGCTGCTGCTCGATGAGCCCTTCGGCGCCCTCGATGCCCTGACCCGCGCGCATATGCAGCGCTGGCTTGCCGATATGTGGACCCGACATCGCTGGACCGTGCTGCTGATCACCCATGACGTGCGCGAGGCCGTGCTGCTCTCGGAACGCATCTATGTGCTGTCGGCCCGCCCTGCCCGTGTCGCCCACCACTTTCAGGTGCCCCTCAATCACCCGCGTCACAGCGTCGGGTCACCCGAGCTCGCGGCCCTCGAAGCTCAAATTTTGCAGACCCTGCTCAATCCGGAGGACTAATCCATGCCCATTTCCCGTCTGATCACAGCTCTCGGCCTCGCCGTCAGCCTGGTCGCAACCCCGGCCCTTGCCCAGGCCACACCCGTCAGCATTGCGCTCGACTGGACGCCCAATACCAACCATATCGGCCTCTATGTTGCCCAGGCCAAGGGCTTTTACGAGGAGGCTGGGCTCGTCGTCGACATCCTGCCCTATACCGACACATCCGCCGGCACGCTGGTGGCCAATCATGTCGCCGATTTCGGCATTCTGGGCTCTATCGGCCTTTTCACCCAGCGAACCGCGGGCGCCGATCTGGTGGCAACATATGCCTTGGTCCAGACAGAAACCGGGCGACTCGTGTTCAATGCCGACCGTCAGGACATCCAGTCTCCTAGAGATCTCGACGGCAAAATCTATGGCGGCTTCGGCAGCGCATGGGAGAGCGCCCTGATCGACACGATCATCCGTCATGATGGCGGCACGGGAGAGTTCGAAACCGTCACTCTTGGCACCTCCGCCTATGAAGCGCTCGCCAATGGCGCCGTCGATTTCACCCTCGAAGTCTACACTTGGGAAGGCATTAAAGCCGAGCGCGACGGCCCGGCGCAGCGTGCCTTCCGCTATGCTGATTTCGGCGTGCCCGACCAGCACACCAATTTCATCGGCACCAGCAATGCTTACCTTGCCGAGAACGCAGACACCGCCAAAGCGTTCATCACGGCCAGCCAGCGTGGCTATGACTACGCCGTCGACCATCCCGACGAGGCCACCGACATCCTCGTCGCGGCCAATGCCGATGTACTGCTTGATCGCGATTTCGTCCGGGCCTCGCTGCGGGCCCTGATCGAGGGGCACTATATCAAGGGAGGGAACGGCGCCATTGGTACGATCGACCCTGCCAAGATGCACGCCATCGGCACGTTCCTCTTCGATGCCGGTATCCTCAAGGATGGCAATGGTGCCTCACTAACCGCCAAGCCAGATTTCACTGCCTATTATGCCAACGATTATCTGGACAGCGCCCCATGAGCAAAGACCGGCGCATGGGGCTCAATGCCGTCATCTTCGGCCTTGGCAGCCATGAGGCCGGCTGGCGCATGCCCGAAAGCAATGCCTTGGCCTCAACGGATCTCGACTATTGGATCGACATTGCCCGTCGCGCCGAAGACGGTGGATTCGACGCGCTGTTCCTCGGCGATGTGCTGGCGCTCCAGCAAAGTGCCGACCGGCATCTCTCCGACGCCATGGACCCGCTGATCATCCTATCCGCACTTGCTTCAGTCACCAGCCGCATCGGCCTTATCGGCACCGCCTCGACCAGCTTCGACCACCCATTCCATCTCGCCCGACGCTTTGCCTCGCTCGATCACATCACCAAGGGCCGTGCGGGCTGGAATATCGTTACCTCCTCCAACGCGCTCGAAGCCTATAATTTTGGGCTCGATGCCATGCCCGATCACGCCGAGCGCTACGCTCGCGCCGCCGATGTCACCCAGGCTGCCATGGCCCTCTGGGATTCCTGGCAGGCCGACGCCCGAATTGCCGAGAAGCAATCTGGCCGCTACCTCGACCCTGCTAAGGTGCAGCCTATCGATCATGAAGGTCCCTTTGTGCGCAGCCGTGGTCCGCTTAATGTGCCGCGCTCGCCACAGGGTCGCCCCATCCTTGCACAGGCTGGCGCCTCCGAAGCCGGGCGTGACTTTGCCGCCCGCTATGCCGACATGGTTTTCACCGTGCAGTCCGACCTTGGCGATGCGCAGGCCTTCTATCGCGACATGAAGGCGCGTGCCCTCCGGCATGGCCGCGCGCCCGAAAGCCTTTTGATTTATCCTGGCATCGTGCCCATCGCCGCTCAAACCCTGGGTGAGGCTGAAGACCGGCTCGTGCAGATGAACAGCTTCATGGTCATCGAGCATGTCCTGACCAAGCTTTCCGAATTTCTCGGTACCGATCTCTCCGAGGCCAATCTTGACGCCCCCTTGCCCGACACGATCAGCGCCAATGGATCGCAAAGCCAGTCAAGCCAAAGCCGTGTCGCCGTTCTGGTCAAAATCGCCCGTCGCGACCACCTGACCCTGCGACAACTCCTTATGCGCCTTGCCAGCGGCCGGGGTCATCTGCTCGCTGTCGGGACGGGCGCAGATATTGCCGACACGATGCAGCTCTGGTTCGAAACTGGCGCAGCGGACGGCTTCAACGTTATGTCCCCCGTCATGCCTGCCGACCTAGAGAGCTTTGTTAATCTTGTCGTCCCGGCCCTAGTTGCAAGGGCGCTTTTCGCTATGGACCATCACGGGACTCTCCGTCAGCGCCTTGGCTTGTCCAGGGCACCCGGCTTCACTGCTCCCTCTTGACCTCTACGCGCCCCGTCCCAGCCGTCCAACGAACCATGGCTCGTCGGCAAGAGCAGACACTACTGACCAGCCCGCTCAGTGGCGAATTGATGGGAGAGCAGAATGATTGCCTCCGGGCGTTGACCACTAACACAGGGCCGCTTCGGCAAACGAGGCAAGCAGTTTGGCGCAATCTGCAAGCATTTGGACGCGCCCCGGTAACGTGTCTTATCCGGCATTTGAACCTCTCAGCGTTTGCCGGGGGCATCAACTGCCAATCAGAATAAGACCTCATAGGCAAGACCACGAACAAATTTCACGCTGGGCTGCGGTAGTTTCGGCTTCACAGAAGATCGGCTGTTCGGCCCACACCCTGAACGACTGGGTGAAGTAAGCCGAAGTCGATGGGGCGACGTGCTAGCATTCCCATCGATGTGGCCGAGAAGCCCAGGGCTCTGGAGGGAGAGAACCAGGAACGGCAGGCCAAAAAGATCCTACGCGCAACCTCTCTGCCGCCGTGTTCATCGCATGTGGGCGATCCAGTTCCACCACTGATCCGCGGTCCGTTGCATAGAGGGCAGCTGGTCCCGCCTCGACGCCTCTGCCCGGACTTCTCTTGCGGTCATGCCCATCTTTCGACCGAATGCGCGGCTGAAACTCTTGGGATGCAGAAATCCCATGGATTCTGCGATGTCGGCAATGCTGCGATGGCGGAGGTCCGGATCGACCAGTGCTTCGTAACAGCGCTGCAAGCGTCGATCCTGGACATAGGTCGCAAAGCCACCAAGTGGCTCAAACAAATAGTAGAGCTTGCGCTCCGACATACGGAATTCCTGCGCCACGGCGCTGGCCGAAAGCGCCGGATCGGCCAGGTTGAATTCGATATGGCGCCGAATTGTGCTGACGATGGCAGAAGCGAAAGGAGCCGCGGTTGCTTCCTCGACTTTCCCGTTAAGCGCTGCGGCGGCAAGCGCTAGCGTCGGGCCCAGCACGGTCACCGCATCTTCCTCCCTGAGGGATGGGGCCGTTGTCAGCAAAGCCTGCAAATGGCTGCGCAGTAACATCACCATGGGATCGCTGCCCGAGAGCACGCTCATATGGTGCCCATGCGGCCTTTTCAGTAGCGGGGCGATCACCCGGCGAGGGAGGATGATGTTAAGATTGGAGAAGGCGGTCGTGCCTGACGCCAGGGGCTGCGCCAAGTCAGTCACCCACAGGTCGCCAGGCTGGGTCTCGTCGGCGGAACCGCCATCGCGGCGACCACAACGGCCATCCGTATAAAACTGGAGCATGATATGGTCGAGATCGTCGCGTTCGATCTTGCGGCGAGAGCGGTCGAACCATTGCGCCGGAGCACTGCATCGCCCAAGGGCCACATCGCCAAGAAGAAAGCCCTCTACCTCGGCCCGAAACGGGTTCTCTGTTCCGGCGTTGAGCCGTGTATCGAACATGACGCCGATGCTGCTCTGCCAGGCAGCCAAGGCTTCATCGGCGGACAATCCTGCAGTGTCGAGCGTAGAATGCGGTAGGCCCAAGATAAGAGGCTCTCATCAAACCAGATTTGGCCGGTGCCAAGGCATATCTAGGTAATGCGACGCCGCGCGAATGGCAATCTTGCAAAGAGTACGGTCAACGCAAGCAAGACAGAACAAGCATCGCGCACCTCAATACCGCAGGCCGAGTCGTGCCTGAGCGGAGGCCGAAGCCAGTCCGCTGGTGTTCGCGTAAAGCCTTCCCGCAAGGCCAAGGGTCCAACCCGCTCCGCCTGCCAGATCGATGCCGCCAGATAGCGCCGCCGAATGCGAGAAGATAGCCGAAGTCAGGGCGGTTCCGAGGTCAAGACCAAGATGGGGCTCTACAATCCAGCCATTGTCGGAGGCGAGGCGATAGCGCAGGGTCGCCCCCGCACTGGCCTGCAGCTGTTCGAAAAGCCCTGGCCGAATAGTTGCAACCGTCCCCATACGATCCGACGCGGTATAGCCCTCGGCATCCTCGCGCAGGTAGAAAACGGCAACATTGGGCTGGAGCGTCAGCTCTTCGCTGAGCGACAGGCGCCCGCTGAGGCCGGCCTTACCCAGCCAACGCGTCGTGCCGAATGTGCCGGCAAACAATCCATCCGTGGTTGTGTTCCAGCTTTGTCCATAAATCAGACTGACATCGAAATAGACGTTCTCGGAGAGTTCGGCGGAGAGGTATGGCCCGATGGACAGACCGCTACCGGTATTCTTTTCACTGCCGCGCTCCTCATCCATCCAGTCGGCATGCAGTGAAACACCGAACAGCAGATTTTCCGCCGCAAGCATGTCGGCGCCAAGCGACAGGATTGCCGCGCTGCCCCAGCGTTCGCCCGAATTGCCGGCACGGACGTGAACAGTATTGGTGCCGTCGATCCAGAACCGAAGCCCACCATCATCGCCTCCGCCGGTGACAAGACTTTCCGCTGCGCCAGCGGCAGACGTCTGGGTGGTGGCGACATAGGACATCGTCAGGGAATTTCCACCACTGGGCGCAATCGAGATCGAGCCCGGTCGATCTGCGCCAAGGGCAGCAAAACGACTCTGCAGAGTCTGCGTGGAAATGCCACCGCTCCAGACGCCCGCGCGGGTGGACAGAAACTGGTCGCGCATAGCGGTCAGTTCGGCTTCGACCTGGGCGATATCCGCGGACAGCATGTAGATGACGGTGAAGGGCTCCGATGTACCCAAGGCACTCGTCAGTATGTAGCGAACCATGGCCTGGCCGGAATATTTCGGGTTGGGCGTAAATTGCAGCACAGCCGGAGTAGTGACGATTGCTGCCGTACCGGCAACGGCCGGCTCCACCGAAAGAATCTGCCCGCCCGTGAAGGGGCCACCTGCCGCCCCCGCGGTTAGGTCCAACGGCATAGGCATAGCCCCGCTCGGTACGATGATCGTTCGCTCTGGCGCGGCGATCTGTCGGGCAGAAATAGCAATGGAATAGCTGGCGGCGGTAATGCCGCCCCCCGATTGGTCGAGTGCCTCAACCGTGAAGCTATGGATGCCCAGCGCCGCGTCCAGAAGGGTGCCACTGATGAGCCCAGTTGTTGCTCCCAGAGCAAGGCCCTCGGGCAGATGTCCGCTCGCCAGGGTCCAGCTGAGCGCCCCCGACTGCCCGCTCGCCGACAGTTGAACCAAATAGGGTTCACCAATCATGGAGTTGGGCAATGCTCCGCTGGCAGGAGCAATGATCAGCTGGGTCGCGGAAACCATGAAACTCGCACTCACTGTCACCGCCGGCATATAAGCGCTATCGCCGCCTTGTTCGGCAGTGATCACACACTGACCCGCAGACAGCATAGTCACCGTTCCACCAATTGTGGCGGAGCAAATTGTGGGCGTCTGAGACGTGTAGCTGAGCTGCAGGCCGGAGCTGGCACTGCCGGTTAGTGTCAGTACCGCGCCAATGATCTGTGGTCCGGGATTTGTAACGGTGATCGTCTGGGCCCCTTGCGGCGTTACGGCCGCGCTCGATGTCGACGCGGCTCCCTGACCCGACGCATTAGTAGCGGTGACGACAAAACTGTAGCTCGTGCCGTTGGCAAGGCCAGGCACGGTGATGGGGCTCTGCGTGCCAGAAGCGCCGTGCGCCCCGGGTGTGGCAACCACATTGTAGAGCGTGATTGGCGTGTCTCCGGCGAAAACTGGAGGCGCAAAACTGACCTCGGCCCGGCCATCCCCGGCAATCGCGACAACATTGGTCGGCGCGCCGGGCGTGGCGCTCTCGACGAGAAAACTCACCGTGGCCTGTGGCGCCCTCTCAAGACCGATGTCCCCGGGCTGGTCGGCGGTAATGGTGCAGGTGCCGGGGGCCAAAAGATCTACGGTTCCCGTTGCGTCGATCGCACAGATCGACGGGGATATGGTGGCGAGCGTCACGGGCAGGCCCGAACTGGCACTTGCAGTGATTACGACGGTGGCACCGAACACAACCGTGCCGGGGTCGGACAGTGTAATGGTCTGGAGGGCCTTGGGCGTGACAGCATTGCTGGGCAGAGACTGCGCGCCCGCACCAGTTGAGTTGGTGGCGGCGACAACGAAACTGTAGCTTGTGCCATTGCTCTGTCCTGAGACCGTGATGGGGCGGGTATGGCCGGTCACGACGCGGCCGCCGGGACTTACGATGACGGAATAAAGCGAGAGCTGGCTACCCCCGGTAAACGATGGGGCCTCAAAGCTCACCATCGCCTCCGCTGGCGAGGCGGTCGCTACGACGCCGGTCGGCGCGCCAGGCACCACGCCCAATACCATGAAACTGCTCATGGCCTGCGGCGCGCTCAGGAAAGTAGCATTGCCGGGCTGCAAGCCGACAATATGACAGTCACCCACGCTGAGTAGTGTAACTGCCCCCGAGGGGGCGATCGTGCAGACAGAGACGTCCGCACTGGACAGCGTGACCGTCAGGCCCGAGCTGGCGCTGGCGAGAATGGTGATGCTGTCGTCTACATGCACGATTCCGGGATTGGACAAACTGATGGTCTGTGGCCCTTTCGGGATCGCCCCACCACTCGGTGCGGAGGAATCGCTCGTTCCGGCCGAATTCGTGGCTGTCGCTGTGAAGGTATAGGTGGTGCCATTGGTCAGACCTTCTACCGTCAATGGGCTGCCGCTCCCTTCGGCATAGGCGCCCCCCGGACTGGCGGTGACGCGGTAACGCGTTACAGGGGCGCCGCCGGTGACCGCGGGAGCATCGAAAGATGCTGTTACTTTAGTATCGCCAGCGGTGATGTTGGTGAGGACAGGCTCGCCAGGCGGCAGCGCCGCGATTGAAAGTGTTTGCGTTACCGGCAGGGCCGGGTCGTAATTCGTGTCACCGGCCTGGTCGGCCTGTACGATACAGTCTCCCGCAGCAAGTGCCGAGACGGCGCCATTGGCCGAAACCTGGCAAATGGCCGGCGTCGAGGTCGAGAAACTGACATCGAGCCCCGAAGTGGCCGTCGCGGTCAGGACAGCAGAACCGCCAAAAGACATAGAGGCGGGAGGCGGAAAACTGATCGACTGCGCCGCCTTGATGACGACCGCAGAACTGGGCTGGGAAGCGTCGCCGACGCCAATAGCGTTACGCGCCGTCGCAGTGAAAGTGTAGCTCGTTCCCCCGGCAAGGCCAGCTATGGAAAGGGGGCTCGACGTGCCTGTTGCAGAAAGGTTTCCGGGGCTTGCGACCACCGTATAGTCCAATATTGGAGTGCCGTTGTTGGCCGGGATACTGAAGGGGACGGAGGCCACGCTGCCTGTCACAGAGACAGCCCCGATAGTGGGGGCATCGGGCTTCTTGGCAAAAGTCAGCTTGGTCGTACCCGAGGTTGGGCTCGCCCCCTGAGAGGACGTGACTACCACGTCGACGGTGCCAACGGGCTGCGGTGGCACCCGAACAACAATCTGATTTGAGCCCATGCTGAGGGCGTCCGTGGCTTGGTAGGTCCCCACCTTGACGTCCGAACCGAGACGTCTGCCGTTGATGGTCAGTGTCGTCGTGCCCGCGGCGTCAGCCAGTCCAGGCGAAATCGACGTGATCTTAGGCTCGAGACCTTCACAGGATATCTGGACGAAAACATGGGTGCCAACGCTCACGGAAACATCGATTGAAAGGCCTTGGCCACTTGAAAAGGTGGTCAGCGAGCCACTCGCTTCCACTTCCTGGGTTGCGGACCCATAAATGTCCGCTCCGCCTGCACCCAGGACGATGGCGAACAAGCTGGATTGCCCGCCGCTGAGAACAGCCGTTTTGGCGTAGTAGGTAATCGTCTCGTTCGGCTCCAAGTGGTCATAGTTCTGCGAGACGTCATTGTAGGAAAAAATGCCGGCAATCGTTCTGCCATCACCCCAATATTGGTTGATCGCGCGACAATCATTGGACATCGCCCAACCCACTTGAGTTGTCGCCAGTGACGAGATCATGACGAGAGCTGCGAGGGTCAGGGTGCGACGAATGACGGCGAGATTTACTAACATGCTAGTCCTTGACGCTCGTAGCCGCGCCAGGCCTTCGCACATCAAACGGTCAAGCCGTTCGTCTCGACGCACGCCGGACAACCAATCGAGGCATTACTGGTCTGCCGATAGCAGCGCCAATTCCGGAAATCACGCCACCCGACAAGGGCATGGCAAGATGTAGCCACCGCTGCAAATGAGGTAACCGGTCGTGCAAAAATGCGCGGCATGCCGTCTCCTTCTTAGGACGTCGTGCCCACTTCTTGCACTGCGAAACCTCCGGAGCCGGATAGCCCGCTCGGCCATCCGGCTCCGGAGGTTTCGCAGCGTCTGGGGGTGAGTGCCCATTCGCTCTATGAGTGGCGCAAGAAGTATGCAGCTCCGGTCGATAAGGGTGATGAGCAGGCCGAGGAGATCCGGCGGCTCAGGCGCGAACTGATGCGTGTCACCGAGGAGCGCGACATCCTAAAAAAGCGGCCGCGTACTTCGCCAAGGATGCAAAGTGAGGGACGAGTTCGTCGCCTGATATCGCGAGCAGTTCTCGGCGCGCACCATGTGCCGGTGCCTTTCTATCCACCCCAGCGGCTTTTATGCCTGGCTCAAGAACCCGTTGAGCAAGCGGGCTCAGGAAGACATCCGTCAGACCCGGCTGATTGAGGATGCCTGGAAGCAGAGCGGCAAGGTCTATGGCTACCGCAAGCTGCATGACGACCTGCTCGATCAGGGTGAGATCAGCTGCTCCAACCGCATCGCCCGCCTGGCCAAGCTCGCCGGGATCAAGGCCCAGATCGGCTATCGGCGACGACCTGGCAGTTCTGGCGGCAAGCCATCGGAGGTGGTCGACAACACCCTGAACCGGCAGTTCGATGTGGATGCGCCAGATACCGCCTGGGTGACCGACATCACCTATATCAAGACTATGGAGGGCTTTGCCTATCTCGCCGTAGTTATCGACCTGTTCTCGCGGCGCGTCATCGGCTGGTCACTCCAAAGCCGACAGACCAGTGAGGTCGTCCTGCAGGCGCTTCACATGGCGGTCTGGCGCTGCAAGCCGAAGAATACGGTGCTGGTCCACTCCGACCAGGGCTCCCAGTTCACCAGCATGGACTGGGCGAACTTCCTGCGGCACCACAATCTGGTTCACTCCATGGGTCGACGCGGCAACTGCCACGACAACACCGTGGTCGAAAGCTTCTTCAACCTGCTCAAGCGTGAGCGGATCAGGCGGCGGACCTATCGAACACGCGACGAAGCCCGTCAGGATGTGTTCGATTACATCGAGATGTTCTACAACCCGAACCGCAAGCATGTCCGCAACGGCATGCTATCGCCCGTCGAGTTCGAGAAACGGCACCAGATCTAACCCCGAAGGTGTCTACAGAACGTGGGGCTATTCAGAGTTCACCATGCAGGGTCCGGATCTTGTCCTCGGCAGAAAAAAGCCATCGTGTCTCACGGCGGATATCCTTGACCACCTGCTCGGCAGGCTTCTTCGGCTTCGTGGTTTTCGTCGTCATTTTAGGGCTTCGTCGATCAAACGGGGCAAGAACGGTCCCTGACGGTCAAACCCAATCGGAGACATAGGTGCTGATGCCGGACAACGGACCATATTCATCCGGCACCAGAGGTTTTGCACCCCCGATCAGGGGCAACGTGCACTCCATCTGCCTGACTCGAAAACGCGCGACGAACTGAAGCTTCTTCCTACGAACGGACAGTAGGGCGCTGATAATTTCTCAGGCCAGCAACGTCCAAAGCGAGCTCGCAGAACATGGCATTGGCCCATGAGAACCATGGCCGAGTGAACTTCGTCGGATCATCGACGTGGAAGGACTCGTGCATGAGCCCTGTCCCGCCGTCAGTGGCTAGCAACAGAGCCAGCAGGTCGCGCTTTTCGCCCGGGTCATCGCTCGTCAACCCCTGTACTGCCAGGGCGATCGGCCAGATCTGGTCTGGCGGCGTATGTGGACTACCGATGCCCGAGGCTACCGCACCCGCGTAAAAATAGGGGTTTGCCTCGCTCAGAATACGAGACCGGGTCGCCTTGTAGATCGGGTCTGTCGCCGCGCACCAACCCAGCATTGGTAGCGAAAGAAGGCTCGGCACGTTGGCGTCGTCGGCCAGAAAACTGTTACCAAGCCCATCGACCTCGTAGGCGTAAACAGACTCCCGGCCATCGAATTTCATCAGGCCGAAGTTCTCGATACCCTGTTCGATGTCCTGGCGCAGAAGATCGGCATCCTGGGCCAGGGCATGGTCGCCAAAAACCTCGACGGCCAGTTCGGCGACGTATCGCAGCGCTATCGCAGCAAAGGCGTTGCCGGGAATGTTGTAGCCGTAGACGCAGGCATCATCGCTCGGCCTGAACCCCGCCCAGGTCATACCGGTGTGGCCGGTGACCGGCCCCAGCCCATCGCGGGTCAGCGTGTCGCTCTGAGGACAGTCCAGACGAGCGAATCGGTAGGTCGAATTGCGCTCGTGGTCCTGCTCGGTCCGCCATGTGTGGATGACGATTTTCGCCACGTCCACGAAGCTTTGCAGATGGTCCGTTCGGCTGGTCGTCGTCCACAAATCATAGGCCAACTGGATGGTATAGGCGAGCGAGTCGATCTCGTATTTGCGTTCCCAGACCCAGGGTGACTGCGGAAAGACGTCCCGATGTCCCGCAGCATTATTGGAGACGTTGAAGGCATTGGCATAGGGATCGTGAAGAACATAGTCGAGCTGACGCCTGGATACCGCCGCGATCAAGTCAGCCAAATCGGAATGCTGGTGCGCAAGGTGCAGAAAAGGGGCAAGTTGTGCCGTCGAGTCACGCAGCCACATTGCCGGAATGTCTCCGGTTATGACGAACGCTGTCCCATCGGGCAGATGGGTAACGGTCCTGGTCAACATATCGGTCAGGCAGCGCTCGACGGTTTCGCCGACTTGCCGGCCCAGCTTCTCGGCGACCTGCTCCGAGATATCCTGAACGATTGAGTGTATCGACTCTCCAGTCACCGCCATCTCCCTCTCTTGGCGCTACGAAAGCACCGACCACTATTGCATGGCTGCGGATCCAGCGCCTAGGGCCGGACCGCAAGGCCTACCACTAATGCGCCACTTTGCAGATCGTCTAACTTTGTCTTCTTTGGGTAACAAGCAGACGTGGCGTCGCTCCCAAGAATAGAAACCGCCCCCGTCATTCATGCGACTAGCAGCCGTCCGCAGTCGCGCTTACGGGTGCTGTTACCTTTGTCGAAAGGAAGAACACCGGCAAAATGGTGAGAGCTGCACTGGTGACTGAAGGCGCAGCACCCGTTTATCTGATCACCACTTTGCGACCCGACGGCATCGAGACGCACTATGCCATTGGCGCCACCAGCGGCACGATCGTTGTGACCGTTGATGTGCAGGACGAAGGCAACGACGATTACGGTGATGGTCGCAACTATCAGGATGGATGTCCGAGTGGCGGCGGAGACGGTGACCCCAGGGCGACGCCAATTAATCACTCCTGAACGCTGACGGCCGGAACGTCATCCGTTCTTTAATCCGTCTCAGCGCCCGGCGGACTTGGCGGACGTTTTCGTTTCGCGATGACCGGTGGGGCGGACTTTTCCCGACTTTCCATATTCACAAGGTGGCATACGGGTGTTTTTTTAACCGGCGGGCGATGAGGTTCGACGGCCCTGGAGCAGAGAGAGGGGGCCGATCAGGATTTGACCGCCTTGTTCAATGGACGCTGGAAAGTCGCCGGGGCTATATGGGCCAGTGGCGTATCTAGCACCAGCATTGGCTCCGAGTGGCCCAGCAGCAGATAGCCGCCTGGTCGCAGATGGCCAGCGATGCGGTTGATCACGGCGGCCTGATCCTGTTTGTCGAAATATATCAGCACATTGCGCAGAAAGATAATGTCGACGTCCCGATCAACCGGGTACCGCCTGTCCATGAGATTGAGACGGTGAAACTGCACCAGACGCCGAATCTCAGGCACGATGCGGACATCGCCACCCGGGCGCGGCCGTCTGGACCACATCAAGTATTTGGACTGGTAGGCTTGGGGAACCGGCCTAACATGGTCGACTGGATAGACCGCGCTCCGCCCCTGCTCCAGCACATCAGTAGAAATGTCCGTCCCAAGGATGGAGAACGAGAAGTCTCGTCCCTTTGCCCGCAGTTCCGCGAGTTCCATGGCAATCGTATAAGCCTCCGCGCCAGTCGAGCTGGCTGCGCTCCAGACCTTGATGAGTGGTGTCTTCTCGTCGCACCGCGCGGCGATGACGTCATCGATCAACCGGGACCGAAGCAGATCAAAGTGCTGCGGCTCACGGAAGAAGTCGGTCTTGTTGGTGGTCACCACATTGATCAGGTAGGGCAGTTCCTGCGCCAGACCATCCGAGCGGAAGACATAGTCGCAATAGGCGGCAAAGTTGGGCAGCCGCAGCGCACGCAGGCGCTGGCGAATCCGACCCTCCACCATTTGCCGCTTCGACAGAGGCAACCGAATGCCAACCTCCTTGCCGATAAGGGTGGAGATCATTTCGAAGTCGGGTCCGCTCAGGTAATCGAAGGCGCCAGAAGGTCGAGGAGTGTAGCTAGATGCGGCGTCCGCCACGTTAAGTTCCTATGGGTGTGAGCTAAGACGATCGGGGGTGAAGATCGTTTCACCCCCGAGCATCAGGCGGCCGCGTTCTCGAGTTTGCCGCCGAGCAGTCGATCAAGATTCAAGATGATCGCGAACTGACCGCCTATTCGACCGATGCCGGCAATGCAGTCCGTCCTAATCGGTAGTCGAGACGTCGGCGCTGCATCTGCAATCTCGTCATCTAGCACCACGACGTCCCGAACCGAGTCTGCGCGCAGCCCGATGACCACCGGATCGGTCTCCCCGTTGATGACGAGTACAACGATCCGTGTATTCTCGGTATCTTCCGCCGGGTCGAGACCAAGGGTTCGCCGAAGATCGAAGACCACGACGCTCTCACTACGCACCTCGATGAGACCCAAGACGTTTTGCGGGCTTTGGGGCAGTCTCGAGATGAAACGCATCTCAAGTATCTCCTGGACCCGGGCCACCGGCACCGCGAAAATGTCTTCCGCGGTACCGATGATGACATATTGCTCCTTGTCGATCATACGATGACCGTTATGCGGCGCCACGGCGGGAGAACTCGCCGTCTAGAGCGTCGGCGCCTGGGTCGAGATCGAGATCGAAGCCACCTGACATCGGCCGCGGCCTAGAGGCGGCTTGTGTCATGTGGGGCGCAGCGGCCAGGACCGCCTGCTTAAGGTCGCGACCTTTGACCGGCCTGGGCGCAGTGACCGTTGCCTGACTAGTTCCGTCCACCCGGAAGTAGCTGATCGCGGCCTGAAGCTGTTCGGCCTGGCTTGCCAGTTCTTCCGCCGTCGAGGACATTTCCTCGGCCGCAGAGGTGTTCTGCTGCGTCACCTTGTCGAGCTGCTGGATAGCGGTGTTGATCTGGTTCGCACCTGCGTTCTGCTCACGGCTACCGGCTGTGATTTCTTCCACCAGTTCTGCCGTCCTCTGAATGTCGGGCACAAGACGGGTCAGCATCTCGCCGGCCGACTGCGCAGCCTTTACCGTCGTTGCCGAGAGGGTCGAGATTTCTGCGGCAGCAGACTGGCTGCGTTCGGCGAGTTTTCTGACCTCCGAAGCAACGACCGCGAAGCCGCGACCATGTTCACCGGCACGGGCCGCTTCCACGGCTGCGTTGAGGGCCAGAAGATCGGTCTGGCGGGCGATTTCCTGCACAACCATGATCTTTTCGGCGATGGTCTGCATCGCGGCAACAGCATTGCTAACGGCTTCACCAGAGATCAACGCATCGGCGGCCGACTGGCGAGCGATCTTCTCGGTCTGGCTGGCATTGTCGGCCGACTGCTTGATGGTCGAAGCCATTTCTTCCATGGACGCCGAAGCTTCTTCAGTGGACGAAGCCTGCTCGGTCGCGCCCTGGCTCAGCTGCTCAGCGGTCGCCGACATTTCCTGACTGCCTGCTGCAACATTGCGGGTGGCGTTCGTCACTTCGGCAACCACTTCGCGCAACTTCGCTGTCATACCATTGAGGGCCTTGATAAGGTCGCCGACTTCGTCGTCCGACTTCAGGTCCGCCGTTGCGTTGAGATTGCCGTCAGCAACGTCCTTGGCAAGACGCACAGCGCTCGACATGGCGCGGGTGATCGAAACGACAATCCACGTAGCGGCGATCACGGCAATGGCGATCGAAGCGACCAATAGTCCGATCAGCAAAGTTCGACTCTGTTCGTACATAATGTTGGTGGCGGCCACTGTGTCGGCAAGCAAAACATCGTTTCGTGCTACTATGCCGTCCACCAGTCGGGAGATATCCCGGCGCAGGGGAGCAGCCTCGGTGGCGTTTATTTGCGCGGCGGCATGGTCGGAGCGCCTCATGCCTAGCTCGTTCCCGGCAGATGTGGCGCTCATCAGCTCGGTGGCCGAAGTGCGAACGACACCGACCGCGATCTGGTCTGTCGGACCCACCAAACGTGCGAGGCGTTCAACTGCGGCTTCGAACCCCGAAATACCGATATTGTAATCCTTCAGCCAATCGGACTGCTTTTCTGGATTTTTTGATGCAAGCAGGATGTTGCGGTGCTGACCGAAGACTTCGTTTGCTGCGAACGAAACATCGCCTATGGCTGAACTGGCCTGTGCTGACGAGGCGTCGCCTGCGTTCTGCCGCGCCGCGACGTTTTGCTGTAGGGCGGCGAGTGCGTTTTTTAGAGCAGTCATGGCTGCCTCACCCCGCGACGTCGTCATCGCGAAAGCTTGCTTATCAGATAGCGCTATGGCCTCTCCCTGCAGACGGGTAAGGGAATTTGTGTATCCGGCGAGCGCGTCTGAGATCGATTTCATGTCGACGTTGGACGCCTCAATGGAGAACGTCCCTTCGAGATCGTGGACTGTCGTTGTGATGGTCGAAAGCCGCGCGTTCATGTCGCCGACGATGCTGGCAATTTCCTTCTCGTCCTGGGAGTTGATCAGGAGCTGAGCATCGGTTGCCATGCCCATCATGCTGTACTGGAGGCCCTTTAGCACGGATGAACGAGCAACGGGGCCATTGATAGTGCGCTCCATTTCATCGTTCAGTGAACCGAGATTTCCTAGGGCCATGAACATGCTGGCGCCGGAAAGCGCCACAACTGTCGTAAAAACGGCCGCCAGTTTGGTCTTGATAGTCAGTCTCACGTCGCAGACCTTTCTTCTGATGCTGCAGAGGGCGCGCTTCTGCCGCCCTGGGTCTCGAAAATACGTTCCATGTCTGGGATGATGATGAAGCCGCCATTGCGCTTGCCGATGCCCTTGACGAACTCGGGTCTCCAGCGCATGCCGACCTTGGGTGCCTCCTCGATGGAGG
>NZ_JAFKHD010000467.1 GCF_017307565.1 Devosia sp. | reverse complement strand
GTGCCCGGCAGATCGCCGCGGCGCGGCGCACAGCCTGACGATAGGAACCCACATGACCGAGAAAAAACTGAAGGTACTGGTCGTCGGCCTCGGCCAGATGGGCCGTAGCCATGCCTTGGCCTATCACACCCATTCCGGCTTCGACATTGTCGGCCTCGTCAACCGTTCGGCGCCGACCCTGCCGGACGAGCTCTCCGGCTATCCGGTCCGCAACGACTATGCGGCGGCGCTCGCCGAGTTCAAACCCGACGTCGTCTCCATCGCCACCCACACCAATACCCATGCCGACTATGCCGTGGCGGCCCTTGAAGCGGGCGCCCATGTCTTTGTCGAAAAGCCGCTTGCCGCCACCGTCGCCGATGCCCAGCGCGTCGTCGATACGGCCATCGCCAACAAGCGCAAGGTGGTCATCGGCTACATCCTCCGCCACCACCCCTCCTGGACCAAGCTGATCGAAGAATCGCGAAAACTGGGCGGTCCCTATGTGTTCCGCATGAATCTCAACCAGCAGTCCTCGGGCCCGGCCTGGGACATTCACCGCTCGATCATGCAGACCACCTCGCCGATCGTGGATTGCGGCGTGCATTATGTCGATGTCATGTGCCAGATCACCGACGCAAAGCCCGTCGAAGTGCGCGGCATGGGCGTCAACCTTGCCAAGGGCCTGCCGGCCGGCATGTACAATTACGGCCACTTCCAGGTGCTGTTCGATGATGGCAGCGTCGGCTGGTACGAAGCGGGCTGGGGCCCGATGATGTCGGAGACCGCCTTCTTCGTGAAGGACGTGATCTCGCCCAATGGCGCCGTTTCCATCGTCATGGATCAGGGCGCTGCCTCGGCCGATATCAACGCCCACACCCAGACCTCGCGCATCCTCGTCCACCACGGCGCGCTCGATGCCAATAACAAGCCGGCCCGCCCCGACGACTGGCTCGACATGCACGGCGAACCCGACCACCAGGGCCTCTGCGATCGCGAACAGGATTTTGTCTATCGCGCCATCACCGAGGACTATGACCTGACACGCCACATGAACGACGCCGTCACCTCCCTCAACATCTGCCTCGCGGCCGATGAAAGCGTGCGCACGGGCCTGGCGGTCAAGCTTTAGGCTCTCTTGTTCCCTCGATTGCCACCACCGGGCTTGTCCCGGTGGTCCACACCGCCGCAGCCGGGCGCTGGAGCCTAGCCCTGCGGATAAATCGTTTCGCCGCGCGACAGCATGTCGACGAAGGCGGCGATCTTCTTTTTGCGGCCGGCTTCGGTCTTGAGGCTGTTGAGGCGGAAGGTCAGGGCGAAGCGGTTCTGGGCTGTCAGCCGTGCAAAGGTTTCCTGGGCCGCGGGATTATCGGCGATGGCGGCGAGGAGGTCGTCGGGCGGGGCCATGGTGGTCTTGTAGGCGGCGTCCCAGCGGCCGTCGGCCTTGGCGAGGTCGACCTGCTTCTGCCCGTGGACGGTCATCAGGCCCGCTTCGGTCAACCTGGCGACATTGTCGCGATTGATCTGGCTCCACACCGATTTTGGCCGCCGCGGGCAATAGCGCTGCACGAAGCTCTCGTCGTCCCAGCTCTTGCGGATGCCGTCGATCCAACCCCAGCACAGAATCGCGTCGATCGCCTCGACCGGGCTGATGGTCGGCTTGCCCGTGCCCTTGCGAAAAATGCGGATCCAGACTTCCGGCGCACTGTCGTGGTGCGTTTCCAGCCAGTCGTAGAACGAGCGGAAATCGGGAAATTCGCGCAACGCCTCGGGTGGCACGGTGACGGGCGGCATGGCCTCAGGCCACCGGTTCCTGGGCCTGTGGGACCAGCCCCGCGAGCTTGGTATCGAGTTTTTCGCTCTCGGGCAGGCTGAGGCCGAGCTCTTCGCTCAGAACTGCCCGGATTTCCTCCACCGAGGCCAGTTCGCGCTTTTCGGCCGGCTGACCGGTCGGCTGCACGGTGAAGAGCGTGTTGTGCAATTTCAGCCGCCGG
>NZ_JAFKHD010000334.1 GCF_017307565.1 Devosia sp. | reverse complement strand
GTGTTTCATGAGGCGGGCGCCAATGTGGTTGGTGCCGACCGTGAGGCAGGGCTGCTCGATGGCCTGCCGATCGTGCGAAAAGTACTGTTCGACCAGGCCGATATGGCCGGGACGCGGGCCTCGGTTTCGGCCGATATTTCAGCGCATGGCGTTTATGATGCCGTGGTGGCCAATGTGGGTTTCACTCGCGCCGAGCACTTCGGCATGGTCGATGACGCCGTCTGGGCGAGCGAACTCAATATCAATCTCAATGGCGCCTATGCGCTGACCGACCCGATCATTGCGGCGATGGCGCAAAAGGGCGGCGGGGCGCTGGTGTTCATCTCCTCGGTCAATGCCGTGGCGCATTACGGCAACCCCGCCTATTCGGCGGCCAAGGCTGGGCTCGTGGCTTACTCGAAGGCCATTGCGCTGGAGCGTGGCGCGGAAGGCGTGCGCTCCAATGTCGTGGCGCCGGGATCGGTGCGGACGCCCGCCTGGGACCATCGCCTTGCGGCGGACCCGACGCTGCTCGACAATGTGCTGCCGCACTATCCGCTGGGGCGTATGGTGACGCCGGTGGAGGTTGCCAATGCGGCGCTGTTCCTGTGTTCGGATGCGGCATCGGGAATTACCGGTACGCTGCTGCCGGTCGATGCCGGGCTGACGGCGGGCAATCTCAGATTTGTCGATGAAGTGTTGAGGGGTAAATGACCTCTATTTTCGAACTCGAAACCCCGGTTGTGCTTGTCGATCTCGACAAGGCCGAAGCGAACCTGAAAAACGCGCAGGATGCGGCTGACAAGGCCGGGATAAAACTCCGCCCGCATATCAAGACCCACAAGCTGCCGCGCTTTGCCAAGCGGCAGGTGGAGCTGGGTGCGGTGGGGATTACGGTCCAAAAACTGGGCGAGGCCGAGGTGATGGCCGATGCTGGGCTGACCGATCTGCTGCTCACGTTCAATATCATTGGGGCGAAGAAGCGGGCGCGGCTGAAGGCGCTGCATGACCGGGTGACCATTCGCGTCGTGGCTGATAGCGCCGAGACGGTGGCGGGGCTGGCCGAGACGTTTGTTGATCCGACAAAACCGCTGGGTGTTTTCGTCGAATGCGATACCGGCATGGGGCGCTGTGGCGTGCAGTCGGGGCAGGCGGCGCTGGAGCTGGCAAAGAAGATTGCCGCAGCGCCGGGGCTAAGCTTTGCCGGGCTGATGACCTATCCGGCGGCCGGAAAATACAAAGAAGCCCAGCAATGGCTGGCCGATGCCAAGGCGCTGTTCGATGGTGCTGGAGTTGCTTTGCCCGAGATCACGACGGGTGGCACGCCTGATATCTGGCACATGAGCGAGGCTGGGGTGGCGACCGAATATCGGCCCGGCACCTATATCTATATGGACCGCTCGCAGGTCGTGGCGGGCGCCGCGACCTTTGAGCAATGCGCACTGACGGTGCTGGCAACGGTGGTGTCGCGGCCGACGGATGGTCGGGCGATCATTGATGCCGGCACCAAGACGCTGACCAGCGATCTCCTCGGCATGCAGGGGCACGGTTATGTCGTCGATTTCCCTGATGCCAAGATCGTGGGGCTGAGCGAGGAGCATGGCACGCTCGATGTGTCGGCTTGCGCAGTGAAGCCGAAGATCGGCGATGTCATCCGCATCATTCCCAATCACTGCTGCCCGGTGAGCAATCTCTTCGACACGGTTACGCTGGTGCGGGGCGACGGGGTGCTGGAAACCGTTCCGGTGGCGGCGCGGGGGCGGGTGGACTGAGCGCGTGCTTGCCCGTGATTTCTTTGATCGACCTGTGCTGGAAGTTGCGCCGGACCTGATTGGCGCGACCTTGCTGGTCGATGGGGTGGGCGGGGAAATCGTCGAGGTTGAAGCCTATGACGAGAGCGATCCGGCCTCGCATAGTTTTCGCGGGCCGACGCCGCGCAACGTCGCCATGTTCGGTCCGGCGGGGCACTCCTATCTCTACAAGATCTACGGCATTCATTTTTGCCTGAATTTCGTCTGCGAGCCCGGTAGCGCCATCCTCATCCGGGCGCTGCGGCCGACGGCGGGTTTTGACGCCATGCACGAGCGACGAGGTGGGGTGGTCGACAAGCAGCTTTGCTCGGGACCAGGAAAACTGGCCGAGGCGCTGGGGCTTGATCTCTCGCAGAACGGCTTGGCGCTCGATGAAGAGCCGTTTCAACTGCTGGCGGCGACGGCGCCGCGCGAGGTGGCGACGGGGCTGCGGATCGGGATTACCAAGGGCGTCGAGACGCCCTGGCGCTTTGTCGAGCGCGGTTCGCCATATCTCAGCAAGCCGCTCAAATAGTCATCTTGTGATCGCGCGCGGCGCAACCGCCTGTCGCTCGCGCCGTTGGCCCTCCTGCGAAGGGTAGCGCGCGTCAACCGGACGCGGTGGTATGAGGAACGGGCAGGTTTTTCCGGTTTCCCGCCCGGCCGACGAAATGGCAGCCGAGCCTTTGTCCCACCCGCGCTATGCTTCGTCCCTTTTTTGACGAGGAGGCAGACATGCCCCAGGGCGATAAATCGGCCTATACCGACAAGCAGAAGCGCAAGGCTGCGGCTATCGAGAATAGCTACGAGCAAAAGGGTGTGAGCCACGACGAGGCCGAGCGCCGCGCCTGGGCTACCGTCAACAAGGACGATGGTGGCGGCAAGAAATCGGGCTCCGGCCGCGGCAAGGATACCGGCCATCCGGCAGCGCATAAGGGCGGCGAAAAGGGTGGCAAGGCTTCGGCGAGCCGATCTGCGGCAGACCGGTCGGCTTCGGCAAAGAAGGCGGCGGCGACGCGAAAACGCAATGCGGAGAGCCATGCGCATCAGTAGGTGATACCGCGATTGGTGAGTTGCGCCCGGTCGAGTCGCGTGATTCAAGAGGGGCGTGCAAGCGCTCGACTCAATTGACCTGTTTTCGCCTCACCGTGCCGAGCGGCCCACCCCGCTCGAAGTTTTGCGCGACATTTTTGGGCACAAGCAGTTTCGTGGCCAGCAGGATCAGGTGATCGACCAATTGGTTGCCGGCGGCGACGCGGTCGTGCTGTTCCCGACTGGCGCCGGCAAGTCGATGTGCTTCCAGATTCCGGCCATCTGCAGGCAGGGCGTTGGCATCGTGGTGTCGCCGCTGATTGCGTTGATGCGCGATCAGGTGGAGGCGCTGAAGCAAGCGGGTGTGGCTGCTGCTGCGCTCAATTCGTCGCTATCGCCGGAAGAGGCGAGTGCGGTGCGGCGGCAGTTGCGGGCTGGCGAACTCGACCTGCTCTATGTGGCGCCGGAGCGCGTCGCGACGCCGGGCTTTGCCAATATGCTCTCCGGCGTCGATATTGCGCTGTTCGCCATCGACGAGGCACACTGCGTGAGCCAGTGGGGACATGATTTTCGGCCGGAATATCGCGAGCTGATCCATCTCGTCGAACTGTTCCCCGGCGTGCCGCGCATTGCGCTGACGGCAACGGCGGACCCGACGACGCGCGAAGATATCATCGAGCGTCTGGGGCTCGAGCAGGCCAAGGTTTTTACCACCTCGTTCGACCGGCCGAACATTTCCTATTCCATCGTCGAGCGCGACAAGCCGCGCGAGCAGCTGCTGGATTTTCTCTCCGGCCACAAGAGTGAGAGCGGTATTGTCTATTGCCTTAGCCGCGCCAAGGTCGAGGATGTGGCCGAGTACCTTTCGGGCAAGGGGATCAAGGCGCTGCCCTATCATGCGGGCATGTCGGCGGACCTCAGAAGCGCTAATCAGGATGCGTTTCTCAAGGAAGAAGGCCTGTGCCTTGTGGCGACGGTGGCCTTCGGCATGGGCATCGACAAGCCCGACGTGCGCTATGTGGCGCATATGGATCTGCCGTCGTCGATTGAAGCCTATTATCAGGAGACCGGGCGCGGTGGGCGCGACGGGCAGCCGGCCGATGCCTGGATGAGCTATGGCATGGCCGACGTGGTGCAGCGTCGGCGCATGATCGACGAGGGCGGGGCGCCGGACGAGGTGAAACGCCTCGAACACGGCAAGCTCAATGCGCTGCTCGGCGTCTGCGAAACGGCGGAGTGCCGGCGCAAGGCGATCCTCAATCATTTCGGCGAGGCGCATCCGGGCAATTGCGGCAATTGCGATACCTGCCGCTCGCCGGTCGAAAGTTGGGACGGCACCGAGGCGGCGATCAAGGGGCTGGCGGCGATTTTCCGCACTGGCCAGCGCTTTGGTGCGGCGCATGTGATCGACGTGCTGGTGGGCAAGGAAACCGAGAAGGTCCAGCGCTTTGGGCACCAGAACCAGCCGGTTTTTGGCCAGGGGCGCGAGCTGGATGCCAAGGCCTGGCAATCGGTGTTGCGGCAGTTGACGGCCATGGGGCTCATTGTCGTCGACCATGCCAATCACGGCGCGCTGACGCTGGGCGAAGGCGCGCGGGCCGTGTTCAAGAAAGAGCGCAGCGTTACGCTGCGGAAAGATCGGCCGAAGAAGGCGGTTGAGGTTCGGCGGCAGCTTTCGAAGGCGGTCGATATTCCCGATCATGCGCGTGGTCTGTTCGATGCACTGCGTTCGGAGCGGCTGAAGATCGCCAAGAGCCAGGGCGTGCCGCCCTATGTGATTTTCCACGACGCGACGCTGCGGGCCATGGCGCTGGCGCGGCCGACGCATCCGCATGACATGCTCAATCTGCCCGGCGTCGGGCAGGGCAAGCTCGATCGTTATGGCGAGGCGTTTCTGGCGGTGGTGATTGGCTATGCCGGGGATTGAGGGGGCCTTTTGTGAGCACTGACGCAGCCAAACGCCCCAGGCTACCGGTCATCGACATCGCCCGCGGCGTCGCCATCCTCGCCATGGCGACATACCATTTCTGCTGGGACCTCTGGTATTTCGGGTTCCTTGCGGCCGATGTGGGGTTTGATCCGCGCTGGGTGTTCTTTGCCCGCTCGATCCTTGCCAGTTTCCTGTTCCTCGTCGGCGTCGGCCTGGTGCTCGGGCATGGCGAGGGGATACGTTGGAAAAGTTTCTGGCGGCGCTGGCTTTTTGCCTTTGGCGGGTCGGTGGCGATCACTATTGGCACCTATATCGCCTTCCCCGAGAGCTTTGTTTATTTCGGCGTGCTGCATGCCATTGCGCTCTTCATGCTGATGGGCCTGCCCTTCCTGTTCCTGCCTGTCCCGGTCGTGGCGTTGGTGGCGCTGGTGTTCATCCTGCCGCCCTTCTTCTTTTCCAACGTGCTGTTCGACGAGAAGATTTTCTCCTGGCTCGGCTTCTGGGTGGTGCCGCCGGTGACGAATGACCTGGTTCCGGTCTTCCCCTGGTTCGGGGCGGTTCTGATCGGGATTCTGGTGACGCGGCTTGGCAAGACCGCGCTGTTGCCAAAGCTGGCGACCATTCAGCCGACCGGCAAAGTGCCGCGCGCCTTTGCGTTTCTGGGACGGTGGAGCCTGCCCTTCTATCTTGTCCATCAACCGATCCTGCTGGCGGTGATCGTGCCGCTCTCCATGCTGTTCGGCACCCAGAACGCGCTGCGGGAAGATGATTTCCTGCGCTCGTGCCAATCGACCTGCGAAACCGGCGGGACTTCGGCCGAGATGTGCACCACCTATTGCCAGTGCGGGCTCGAAGGGCTCAACCGGAACGAGCTTTGGGATGCGGTCTATAGCGGCGTGCTTTCCACCGAACAGCAGGCCCAGCTCGACGCCAACAACCGGCAGTGTTCGGCGCTGATCTATCCCGAATTACTGGATGCGCCCGCGCAGTGATTGCGCATAGCCACGCTGCAGCATCAAATGTTCAGATCTGGTTCAAGCCGGCGTGATAGGGAGGGGGGCAAGGAGAACCTGCCATGCGTCACGCCGCTATTCTGCTCGCCCTTTTCGCTGCCACACCTACCCTCGGCGACGAGGTGCGGACCTTTGTCGGCACACTGAACGACCGGGAAATCCTCGTTGAACTGACCGATGGCGTCAGCGGGCCGATCGTCGGGCGCTATACCTACAGGGATACCGGCGGCGACGTGCCGCTGCTGGCCGTGTCGCATGACGGCAATGCCATGACGCTGCATGAAGAGGCGCCATGCGAGGATGCATGCAAGACCGATGACGACGGCAAGGCGGTCGATCCGCCGCTGGCCGCGGTCTGGGAGCTGACCTATGACGCCAAGGCTCATGCCGCTTCGGGCATGCGCACGACGCTCGATGGCAAGCCCAAGGCAAGCGCTCTCGAACTCAGTGTCGTTGGCGCGCGCGAACTCGAGGGTTCAGAGATCCTTACTCCGTTTGATCTTCATGATCGCTCGGCAGCCATGGGGTTCGATGATGGCGTGGCGCTCGACTGGAGCGCGGCGCCCTATGAAATGAGCCTCCTCGATGTCGAATTCGACGAGGGGCCGGATGTGGCGCTGGGCGATGCCATGGTGCGCGAGGTCGTCGATCCCCGAACCAGTTTCGCCTTTCCGCGGGTGACGAGCTTTGCGGATGGTTCCTCGGTCGAAGTGGCCAATGCGATCCTTGCCGAACGCCATGGCCGGATGAACCTTTCGGCCTTCGATTGCCTCGCCTTCCGCTATGCCAGCTATGGCAAGGGCGAATATATGGAGGGAACTGGTGGTACGCTCGGCGACTATGACACCGAAGAGGTGACGCTGAGCTATGCCTCGCCGCGGCTGATGAGCTGGGTGCAGTCGGGCAGCCTCTGGTGCTCCGGGGCGCATCCCTACAATCACATCGACAGCTATACGGTCGACCTTGAGACCGGCAAGCCGCTCGATCTTGCCAAGGTGTTCTCGGCCTGGGTGCCGCGCGAATGGGGCGCGGGGATCGATGAAATTGCCGATGCCGAAACGGCGGCGGACAATCCCGATGCCTATCACTGGGGGCCGAGCGCTGAACTCGTCGCCTATGTGCGTGGCAATGTTCCGGCTGATATTTTCGACGAGAACCTGGCCGAGGAATGCTTGACCGACCAGGCGATAATCGACCAGCTCAATATTCGCTTTGCCGAGGGCGATGCGGTGACATTCACGCTCTCGGGCTTTCCGCATGTGATTTCGGTCTGCAATGGCGACCTGTTTTCGGCGGGCCTCGATGAGGTGAAGGCGTTTTTGGCCGAGGGGGCCTCGGTGTATTTTCCGGGGGTTTTGTAGGCTCTGGGCTCTCCGTCACCCCCTCCCAACCTCTCCCGCCGAGGAGAGGTGCTGCATCGCGTTTTTGACAGCATGGTGCCCCAAACACAGGCATTCACCTCCCTCTTGATGGGGGAGGCCGGAAGCGGGTGATTGCGAAGTCGGGCGGGCATGCCCCCTTGCCAAAGCACTGCTGGCAAGGTGCGCAAGGCTCGGTCATGAAGATGTCATGTCCCCGCTGCTCCTCGCCATCATCGCGCTAGCCACGTTCTGCACCTCGATCCTGTCGGGTATTTTCGGCATGGCCGGCGGCATGATCCTGCTTGCGGCGCTGATGACGGTCATGCCGGTGGCGACGGCGATTGCCGTGCAGGGGGTGATCCAGCTCATCGCCAATGGGTCGCGCGCCATCTTCTCCCGCGAATATATCGACTGGCGCATTCTCGGCACCATTCTGCTCGGACTTCTGGCGGCGGCGGCTGTGCTGTTCATCGTCCGCTACACGCCCGATTTCATTACCGTCTGTATCGCCGTCGGGCTCATGCCGATCCTTGTCTGGCTGCCCAAGGACTGGCTGGCGCTCGATGCCAGCAAGCCATTTCATGGCTTTCTCTGCGGCTTCTTCGGTTCGGGGCTGAACCTCGCCGTCGGTGTCGCCGGGCCGACCATCGACATCTTTTTCATCCGCACCCAGATGGACCGCCGCACCGTCATTGCCACCAAGGCGGCGGCGCAGGTGCTCTCGCATGGCGCCAAGATCATCTTTTATGGCGCCATGGCCTCGGCCATGACCGCGGGCGACTGGTCCATTGCCCTGATTGCCGCGCCCTTTGCCATCATCGGTACCAATGTCGGCTATCGCATCCTGCAGCGCCTGACCGACGAGAATTTCCGCAAGTGGACGCGCTGGATCGTCACCGGGATCGGCATGTTCTATCTCTCGCGCGGCATGCTGGTGCTGGCAGGGCTCTGAGGCCCACGCCGTGGCACGGGTTTACGCACAAACAATTCGTCTAAAATCCCGCGATGCGTTTTGATCTCCGGCATTCGCCCTCTATGGTGCCAGCGGGAGACGACATGGCACCTTTTGACAGCGTTACAGCGCGCCTTATTCTGCTTCTGGCCGAAACCGGCTCGATCGGTCGCGCCGCCGAGCGCGAGGGCATAGCCTCCTCCGCCGTCAGCCGGCGGGTTTCCGATCTGGAAGCGCGTCTTGGCGTCGTGCTGTTCGATCGCTCGGCCCAGGGGGTGAGGCTCACGAGTGCCGGCGAGGCCTATGCCGAAGGGTGTCGCACCGTGCTGCGCTCGATCGCCGACCTCGATGCGGTCATGGCCGAATTCGGCTCCGGCCAGCGCGGCAGCCTGCGGCTTGCCTGCACCTCGTCGGCCCTGACCGGGCGCCTCCCCGAACTTCTCGCGCGCTATGCGCAGCGCTTTCCCGGCATCGAAATCGCCATCTCCGAAATGGGGGCGGCCAAGGCCCTGCTGGCGCTCGACGAAGGCCGCGCCGATGTAGCGATCGTTTCGGACAATTATGATTTCGCCCGCTTCGATATCCGTCCCTTCGAAGATGAGCGGGTCTGGGTGCTGGCTCCGCCCGATCACCCGCTCGCCAAGTCGATAGAGCCGCGCAAGGCGCTCTCCTTCGAACTGGTCGTGCCCCATTCCATGGTCGGCGTGCATCATACCGGCTCGCTCGATCGTCTCCTGGTCGAGGCCGCCGACAAGCTTGGTCATCCGCTGGTCGAGACGCTGCGCGTGGAAAGTTTTCCCGCGCTGGTCCGTATGGTCGAGGCCGGGTTCGGCGTCGGCTTCCTGCGCTCGACAAGCCTGCATCTGCTTGCCGGGACCGACCTTGTCTGTGCGCCCCTCGCGGAAAGCTGGGCCATGCGGCAATTGCTGGTGGCGCGGCGCAAGTCGAGCCCGCAATCGGCGGCAATGAAGAGCTTTATTGCTCTCTGTGCAGAGACTTACGCACCCTCGAGCTGAACCCGGAAACGTCAGGCTGTTGACTGCGACGAAACGCTGAGCGTCTGCGTCATATTTTCCTTTGACTCATGAAATAGTGCTCGCTAGGAAGCCTGATAAGCGTCGTCAGGTTTTTGAGGGCGCCTTCCTTGATGCAAACCGATTGGATCGTTCCCGTGAAATCGCTTTTCCGCACCGCTACTTTCGCCGCTGCTCTTTTCGCCAGCGCTGCCGTGATCGTGCCTGCCTTTGCGCAGGACAAGGTCATTGCCCATGCGCAGGGTGAGACCACGCTGTCCGGCGTGCCGGAAAAGGTGCTGGTGCAGGATTGGGCGGTGTTCGACGATCTAAACGCGCTGGGCGTCGCCGTTGCCGGCGTGCCCTCCTCGAACGCTCCGGCCTATCTCAACGGCAAGGTTCCGGCCGATGCCCTACAGATCGGTTCGCTGTTCGAACCCGATTTTGAAGGCATCGCTGCGGCCGAAGCCGATGTCTATTTCGTCGCCGCCCGCTCGCGCACCGCGATCGAGACCTCCAAGGACATCCTGCCCACCATCGACCTCTCGGTCGACAACGGCTCGATTGTCGAAGGCGTCAAGAAGAACATGACGACCCTGGGCGACATCTTCGGCCTCGAAGCCAAGGCCACCGAACTCAACGCCGCGCTTGACGCCAAGGTCGCCGAAGTCAAGGCCGCGGCCGAAGGCAAGGGCAGCGCTCTGGTGCTCGTGACCAATGCCGGCAAGCTCGGCGTTTATGGTCCGGATTCGCGCGTTTCCTGGATTTATAATGAAGTGGGCATGCCCTCGGCGCTGGCCAGCGTGAAGGACGGCGATCACGGCGGCGATTCCGTGTCGTTCGAATTCCTGCTCGAAGTGAACCCGGACTGGGTGTTCGTGGTCGACCGTGACGCCGGCACCGGCGAGAATGCTGGCGCGGCTCAGGCCCTGCTCGATAACGAACTCTTCAACCAGACGACTGCCGCCAAGGAAGGCCATATCGTCTATGTCGATCCGCAGGCTTCCTACATCACCATGCACGGTTATCAGGGCGTGCTGTTGCTGCTCGACCAGGTTCTGGCTGGCCTCAACGGCTAATTTCGTTCACAAGCTCGCTGGCCCGGCTGCGTTTCGCTGCCGGGCTTTTGCCCTTTAATCTACCCCTTTGGCCCCGTGCGCATTCTGCTTCTCGCTTTTGTCGGCACGCTGATCCTGGCTTGCATAAGCCTCTTTGTGGGTGTCAGCGATGTTTCCCTGCCGGCACTGCTGTCCGGCACCGCCGATGCGCGCGCCGTCGAAATCTTCTTCATCAGCCGGGTGCCGCGCACCTTTGCCCTGATGCTCGCCGGCGCCTCCATGGCCATTGCCGGTCTCGTCATGCAGATGGTGGTGCGCAACCGCTTCGTCGAGCCTTCGACCGCCGGAACCAGTGAATCGGCGGCGCTGGGTTTTCTCGTCGTGACCCTGCTCGCGCCCGAATGGCCGCTCATGGCCAAGATGGGCGTCTCAGCGCTCTTTGCCCTCGGTGGCACGGCGCTTTTCCTGCGCATTCTGAAAGCCGTGCCGCTGCGCGATGTGCTGCTGGTGCCGCTCGTGGGTATCATGCTTGGCGGCGTCATCGGCGCGCTGACCGCCTTCATCGCCTATCGCAGCAATCTCATGGCGTCGCTCCTGGCCTGGAACATGGGCGACTTTTCCGGCGTGCTGCGCGGGCGTTATGAGCTGTTGTGGCTCGGGCTCGGCTGCGGCGTGCTCGCCTATATCGCGGCGGACCGGTTCACCGTTGCCGGCATGGGCAAGGATTTTACCACCAATCTCGGGCTCAACTATCGGCGCGTGATGGTTCTGGGTCTCGTCATCGTTTCGGTGGTGAGCGCCGTGGTGCTCGTGTCGGTCGGTTCGATCCCCTTCCTCGGGCTGATCGTGCCCAATCTCGTCAGCCTCGTTGTCGGCGACAATATGCGCCGCACCGTACCCTGGGTGGCCGTGGGCGGGGCGGGTTTCGTGCTCGCCTGCGATATCGTCGGCCGGCTCATCCGCTTCCCCTATGAAATCCCGATCGCGGTGGTTATGGGCGTCGTGGGCAGCGCGGTCTTCCTCTATCTCCTCCTGAGGACGCAGCGCCATGCAGGGTGAACTGGTCATGGAGGGCGAGAAGAAGCGCCTGTCGCGGCCGGCGCTGGTGCTCGTTGCCCTGAGCCTTGTCGCGGTGATTTCCATCGCGCTTTTCATGACGCTTGGCGCCAAGGGCAGCTGGAGTTTCGTTCTCTCCTTCCGCGGCAAGAAGTTGCTCTCGCTGGTGCTGGTCGCCTATGCGGTGGCGGTGTCGACCGTGCTGTTCCAGACGGTCACCAATAATCGCATTCTCACCCCCTCGATCATGGGGTTCGACGCGCTTTACGTGCTGATCAAGACCGGCGTCGTGTTCTTCTTCGGCGTCTCGGCGCTGGTCACCATCGATAGCCAGACCCAGTTTGTGGTCGAGCTGGCGGTGATGGTGGGGTTCTCTTTCCTGCTGTTCCGCTGGCTGTTCCTTGGCGAAGAGCGCAGCCTGCACCTGCTGGTGCTGGTCGGAATCATCTTCGGCATTCTCTTCCGCAGTCTTTCCCAGCTGATGCAGCGCATGCTCGATCCCGGCGCGTTCAACGTGCTGCAGGACACCCTCTTTGCCTCGTTTGCGACCACCGATCCGACCCTGCTCGGCATTGCTGTCGTCATCGTCGCGATAACGAGCCTTGTCGGCTGGCGGCTGATGCACACCTATGACGTGCTCTCGCTGGGGCGCGCCCAGGCGATCAATCTCGGTGTCGACTACAAGCGCACCGTGGCGATCATTTTGGTGCTGGTCGCGGTTCTCGTGTCGGTGTCGACGGCGCTCGTGGGGCCCGTGACCTTCTTCGGCCTGCTCGTCGCGACGCTCGCCCATTCGCTGATCGGCAATTCCAAGCACCTCTATGTGCTGCCCGCGGCGATACTGCTCGGGATCATTGCGCTCGTGGGTGGACAGACCCTCCTCGAACGCGTCTTTGCCTTCGACACCGCCCTTTCGATCATCATCGAATTCCTGGGCGGCCTCGTCTTCATTGTCCTGGTGCTGCGGAGATCGGCCCGATGATCATCACCTCCGATGTCAGCAAGTCCTATGGCGAGACAGCCGTCGTCGATGGTGTCTCGCTGCAATTGCCCAAGGGTGGCATCACCTCGATCATCGGCCCCAATGGCGCGGGCAAGTCGACCTTTCTCTCGATGATCAGCCGCCTCATGGCCATGGACAAGGGTTCGGTGACGGTAGACGGGCTCGATGTCGCGAAAACTTCGGGCGACGTATTGGCGCGGCGGCTGTCGATCCTGCGGCAGGACAATCACATGACCGCGCGCCTGACGGTGCACGATCTCGTCTCCTTTGGCCGCTATCCCTATTCCAAGGGGCGGCTGACGGCGAACGACAAGGTGCATATCGAGGAGGCCATCGGCTATCTCGATCTGACGGCGCTCTCGGGGCGCTTTCTCGACGAGCTTTCCGGCGGGCAGCGGCAGCGCGCATTTGTTGCCATGGTGCTCTGCCAGGACACCGACTATGTGTTGCTCGACGAGCCGCTCAACAATCTCGACATGAAGCATGCCATGGGCATGATGAAGCTGTTGCAGCGGGCCGCGACGGAACTGGGCAAGACCGTCGTGCTGGTGCTGCACGACATCAACTTCGCCTCCTGGTATTCCGACTATATCGTCGCCATGAAGCATGGCCGGGTCGCCGCGCAGGGCCCGGTGGCCGATATGATCAAGCCCGAAGTGCTCTCTTCCATCTATGAGATGGACATCAAGGTGCACGAAATCGGCGGGCAACGGATCAGCGTCTATTACGGCTGATGTGGCCGGGGCCCTGGCCCCGACCGTGTTCCGGGAGGACGCGTCAGACCTCGAGCAGGGACAGGATGAAATCGCGCTCAAGCGCCAGGCCTGCCCATTCATGCGGCTGGTCGGCATCGAAGATCAGCGTATAGGGGCCCTTGTAGCCCGCTTCTTCCGCCGCCCCGACGCAGGCGCCATAATCGGCCTCATCGAGCTGGCCGCCGACAAAGTTCGCCTTGGCATGGCTGAGTTCGGCGCGCGCGAAGATCGAGGCGAGATCCTCGTACTTGCTCTCGCCGCTCCAATTGCCGAAATCGCCCAAAAGGCCAATCTTGCCATCCAGCCGGTCGAGCACTTCATGCACCACATCGGGGTGGGAGAGGAGATCGAACCAGTTTTCGGTAACAAGGCGCACGGATGAGCCGGCATTGCCCGCGGCAAGGCGCTTTAGCGCGGCGACCGAGCGGTCGATGGCCGCCTTGGTCGGCTTCTGCTTGCCGGCGATGATGCGGGCATTTTCGGCGCCGAGCTGGTTGGCGACATCGATCCAGCCGGCGATCCAGGCTTCGTCGCGGGCGCCGTGTTCGGGGTGGGTAATGTCGCCAGCATCGATCAGCAGCGTCTGCAGCGTGACCTCGGCGCGGGCGAACTGGTCCTTCAGCTCCGCGAGGTAGATCGGGTCGCGGCTGCGCATGTGGAACGACACGACTTCGAGCCGGTGATAGCCATGATTGGCGAGCACCGAGGGCAGGCCGAGCAGCGACTCGGTGCCCTCCCCATAGGTGTCGTTCCCCGGGCCGATCGCGTCGGTCGTCAGGTCATGCGGATAGGTCGTGCCCAAAAGGCGATGCAACGACCAAGTGGAGACCGCAATACGGTCAGCACTCTGGGCCATAAGTCTCTCCCGTGTTCCTTCCGCGCAGGCTGTCACGCAGGCGGGAAGGCTGCAATACTTTGTTTGGTTCAGAACGCGTTAGCCGAGGCGATAGATGCGCTCGGCGTTGCGGTGAAAGAGTTTTTCCTGGTTCTCGGTGCTTTCCGCCGCGACGATTTCACCGATGGCCTCGACCCAGCGGGTGAGCGAGCCGGTGAGGGTAACGACCGGGTGGTCGGAGCCCCAGACGACGCGATCCCAACCAAAGCATTCGATGACGTGTTCGACATAAGGACGGAGGGTTTTGGGCGCCCAGTCGGGGTCGCAATGGTTCACGATGCCGGAAACCTTGCCCATGACATTGGGCAGGGCGGCGATCGCCTTGAGGTTTTCGCGCCACGGATCGAGCCCGATGCCGTTGATGTCGGGATTGCCGCAATGGTCGAGCACGAAAGTCACCTCGGGCACCTTTTGCGCCATGGCAACGCCGAGATGGAGCTGATCGGCGCGGAGGCAGAGGTCGAAGGTGAGACCATGGCGCGCCAGCAGACGCAGGTTGTCGGCGAAAAGGGCCGGCTGGCTCACCTCGTCGGGGACTTCGTGGAGGATGCGGCGCAAGCCCTTGATGCGCCCCTTGCCCGCCGCGAGGAGCGTTTCGAGCTGGGCCGGGAAATCGGCATGCTCGGGCCGGCAGGCGGCGATGGCACCGGCAATGCCGGGAAGGCCGAGGACGAACTCGGTTTCGGGGAGGATGTCGCTCTCGGCGACATCGACTTCCATATGGAGTGCCGCGTCGATGCCGAGGGGTTTTGCCTCGGCCCAATAGGCCTCGACGCTCCAGGGCTTGTTGATGGCCGGGGCATTGCCAAGCCAGGGATAGGAGAGCCGGTCGGGATAGATCAGGTGAAGGTGGGTATCGAGAATGCGCATAAAGGTCCTCCTGCCCCTACCTAGCAGATATTTTGGACGCTGTTAGCGTGTATGCCGCCAAGCATCGGGCCGTCCGCCCGGCGCCAGGAGCTGACGGCGTTTGGCTGGCTAGTCGCCTTCGAGAGCGCCAATGCGTTCGCTGGCGGTCGACCAGTTCAGTTCGGTGACCCGTGCAATGATGGCTTCGGCGAGCGCCAGGAGCACCGCATTGGCGTCCCAGGTGCGACCGGTTTCGGTGCGGCAGGGCAGGCAATAACGGGCGTGGCGGGCGATGGGGCTGAGCCACTCGTCGGTGATCAGCACGATATGGGCCTTGCGCCTCGACAGGGTGCGGGCGACTTCGAGCATGGCGGGATCGTAGCGCCTGACATCGAAGAGCACGGCGAGATCGCCGGCTTTGACATCGATGAGCTGATCGGCCGAAGTGGCCGGGCGTCCGTCGAGCCGGCGGATGCCGGGGCGGATCAGCCGCAGATGCGCTTCGAGATAACCGGCAAGGAAATCGGTAAAGCGGCCGCCGGCGAGATAGCAGGTGCGCTTGGTTTCAGCCAGGCGCCGGCAGACGGTCTCGAATTCGCCGGGCGAGATCAGGGCCGCGGTTTCATCGAGCCGGCGGGCGGATTGGGCGAGAAAGCCGGAGAGAAATGACGTTTCGCTCGGCCCGGCGGCCTGCGTGGCCGCCCGCTGCAGCGGCGATTTCGAACGCTCTTCAAGCTCCTCGCGCAGGGCACGCTGAAAATCGGGATAGGACCTGAAGCCCAATTGGGCGACGAAGCGCACGATGGTGGCAGCGCTGACGCCGGCCCCGGCGGCGAACTCGGCGACAGGGGCAAGGCCGAGCAGCGGATAATTGCCCAACAGCCCATGGGCGGCGCGGCGCCCGGCAGAAGTCAGCTCGGCGTCGAGATCGTGAATCCGCGCCGCGACGGTCCTGCGCTCCATTTCGCCTCCTGAATGCTACGTTTCAATATTGACACAGTTCGTATTTGTGGAACTACTGTTACAGAAGTTAATCGCTTGCCTATAGAGGGAATATGGACAGCGAGGCGCAAGAACCGGTTCTGGTGACCAATGCGCGAGGGGCGTCGCCTTTCGTCATTCTTTGCGATCACGCTTCCAACCGCATTCCAGAACGCTATGGCGACCTGGGGCTGACGGCGACCGAACGGCTGAGCCATATCGCCTGGGATCCGGGTGCGCTGGCGGTGAGCCGGGAGCTTTCGGGCCTCCTCGATGCCCCCCTCGTTGAATCCACCGTTTCCCGCCTCATCATCGACTGCAATCGTGCCCTCGACGCGCCGGACCTGATCTGGACGCTCTCGGAGCGGACGCGCATCGCGGCCAATGAGGATCTTTCGGCAGAGGAGCGCGACTTCCGCATTGCCAGCTATCACCGGCCCTATCACGGCGCGATCGACGTGCTGCTCGAAGCGCGCCGCCACGCTGGCAGGGAGACGGTGGTGGTGTGCCTCCACTCCTTTACCCCGGTCTATCACGGCAAGCCGCGGCCCTGGCCGATCGGGCTGATCCACGGCCGCGACCAGCGCTTTACCAGGAGGCTGCGCGATGCGCTGGCCGCCGAACGCCCCGATCTCAACATCGGCTGGAACGAGCCCTATGCCGCGCTCAACGGCGTGACGCTGACGCTCGAAAAGCACGGCGATGGCCGCGGGCTCGAAGCCACCATGATCGAAATCCGCAATGACGAAATCCTCGCCCCCGATGGGGTGAGCGAGTGGGCCCACCTTCTGGCCCGCTGTCTCGAACGGGCGCGACAGGCTCGGTAGGCGGGAAAGGACAGCCCCATGACAAAGCATAAGGACGACGCAACGTGCCGACACCGATAGTGCTTTTCGTCAGGGGCGTGGACACGGTCAACCGCTTCGTTGGGCGCTTTGCCATGGCCATCTTCTTCGTCATGGCGGCGGTCATGCTCTGGTCCACCATTTCGCGGACCGTGTTCGGCATGCCGGTCAACTGGGCGCTGGAAATGACCCAGTTCCTGCTCTCGGCCTACTACCTGCTGGGCGGGGCCTATTCGCTGCAGCACGACTCGCACGTGCGCATGGACCTCTTCTATTCGCGCCTGCCGCTCAAGGGGCGGGCCATACTCGATGGCTTCACCATCCTCTTCGTCATCTTCTTCCTCGTCGTGCTGCTCTGGGGCGCCATTTCGAGCACGCAATATGCGCTTCAGTACAACCAGAAGAACTACTCGGCCTGGTCTCCGGTGCTCTGGCCCGTCAAACTCGCCATGACCATCGGCATCTTCCTCATGCTGCTGCAGTTGATCGCGCAGTTCTTCCGTGACGTGGCCCAGGCAAGAGGCAAGCCGATCGCATGACCCCCGAACTCATCACCCTTTTCATGTTCGCCACCATGATGGTGCTGCTCTTCACCGGGCAGCGCGTCTTCGGTGTCATCGGTTTTGTCGGGTCGGCGGCGGCGCTCTGGCTCTGGGGGAACGGTGCCATCGAAATGCCGTTCAATCAGGCGTTCCAGGTGCTCAACTGGTACCCGCTGATCACCGTGCCCTTCTTCGTCTTCATGGGCTACATGATGAGCGAGAGCGGTATCGCCTCGAACCTTTACCGCATGTTCCACGTCTGGTTCGGGCCGGTGCGCGGTGGTCTTGCGCTCGGCACCATGGGGCTGATGGTGTTGATCTCGTGCATCAACGGCCTTTCGGTTGCCGGCATGGCGATCGGGGCGACCATCGCGCTGCCCGAACTCCTCAAGCGCGGCTATGACAAGGTCATGGTCACCGGCGTGATCCAGGGCGGCTCGACGCTCGGCATCCTGATTCCGCCCAGCGTTGTGCTGGTGCTCTTTGCCATGATCGCGCGCGCCCCGATCACCGAACTCTGGCTCGCCGGCATCCTGCCCGGCCTGATGATGGCGACCATTTTCGGGCTTTATGTCTATATCCGCTGCCGCATTCAGCCCGAACTGGGGCCGCCGATCACGCCCGAGGAACTGGCCGAGATCAGCCCGCGCGAAAAGATCGCGCTTTTGCGCGAAGGCATCATGCCGGTGGCCGTCTTTGCCATCATGATGACGCTGTTCCTGACGGGCACCACCAGCCTGACCGAAAGCTCGGTCGTCGGCGCCGTGCTCTCGACGCTGGCCGCGGCCCTCTCGGGCAAACTGAACTGGAAGGTGCTCGAAACCACCTCGCGCCAGACCCTGCTGATCAGCTGCATGTTCCTCTGGATCATCCTCGGAGCGCTCTGCTTTTCCTCGGTCTATGACGGGCTGGGCGCGGTCAAGGCGATCGAGAACCTGCTGCTCAACACCTTCGATCTGGACCCCTGGGGCATCCTGATCCTGATGCTGTTTAGCTTCATCATCATGGGCATGTTCCTTGATGACACCGCCATGCTGGTGATCGTGGCGCCGCTCTATATTCCGCTGGTGCGCATTCTGGGGTTCGATCTCGTCTGGTTCGGCATCCTCTACACCATCACCTGCCAGATCGCCTATATAACCCCGCCCTTCGGCTACAACCTGTTCCTGATGCGCGCCATGGCGCCGCCCGAGATCTCGCTGGTCGATATCTACCGCTCGATCGCGCCCTTCATCCTCCTGATGATCCTGTCGCTGATCCTCCTGATGATTTTCCCTCAAATCGCGCTGTGGCTGCCGAGCCTCTACACCGGGCGATGAGGAGAGATGTGTGTGGGAAGCCAATGGAAAGAGGGAGGCGCCCGAACAGCTAGCCCGTCGTCGAGATAACCGCCGCGATCCGGAAAACGTCCGGACCGCCAGACTTTACAGGGGACCAAGCACATGACCGAACTTTTGAATAAACGCAGCTTCCTCAAACGCGCCGGCCTTGCGACCGCCGGTGCCGTCGGCGCCACTGCCCTGGCCATGCCGCATGTTCGCGCCCAGGCACCGATCCGCTGGCGCCTCCAGACCTATGCCGGCCCGGCTCTGGCCGAACATGTCGTCGGCAATGCCATCGAATGGTTCAACACCGCCGCCAATGGCGAGATGGAAATCCAGCTCTATACCGCCGACCAGCTGGTGCCGCATGGCGAGCTGTTCCGCGCCGTGCAGACCGGCACGATCGATGCCGCCCAGAGCGACGATGACTCCGCTGCGGCCCCTGTGGACGTAAAAGTCTTCGGCGCCTATTTCCCGCTCGCCTCGCGCTATTCGCTCGACGTGCCAGCGCTCTGGCACTGGCGCGGCCTCAAGGAAATCTGGGAAGAGGCCTATGCCGAAATCCCCGATGTCACCTGGCTGTCCACGGGCGCCTGGGACCCGTGCAATTTTGGCACCACCAAGCCGATCAAGAGCCTCGCCGACCTCAACGGCCTGCGCGTCTATACGTTCCCCACGGCCGGCCAGTTCCTTGCCAAATATGGCATCGTGCCGGTGTCGCTGCCCTATGAAGACGTCGAGCCGGCGCTGCAGACCGGCGAACTCGACGGCATCTGCTGGTGCGGCACCACCGAACTCCACACCGTGGGCTGGGCCAATGTGCTCAAATACTACCTGACCAATCCGCTCTCGGGCGCCTGGGCAGGGTCCTACTTCGTCAACACCGCCAAGTGGAACGCCGTGCCACCGCATCTGCAGCAGCTCTACCGGATGATGATCGACTCTTCGCACTATTATCGCCAGCACTGGTACTGGGCCGGCGAAGCCAAGTACCGCATCGAGGGCAAGCTCGAACTGACCACCATTCCGGCAGCGGAATGGAAGCAGGTGGAAAACGACGCGGTCGGTTTCTGGGACCAGATCGCCTCCCAGTCCGAACGCAGCGCGCGCGTCGTCGAGATCATCAAGAAATACAATGCCGACATGGAAAAGGCCTGCGCACCCTACCGCTATTCCTAAAGCTTTTACCGGCCGCGTGCGCGCGGCCGGTTCGTCGTCTATCCGAGGGGAGTTTCATGCCTGCCTATTCGCTCGACGCACTACGCCAGGACGTTGCCGCCGGCCGTATCGACACCGTGCTGGTCGCCTTTCCCGACATGCAGGGTCGGTTGATCGGCAAGCGCTTTCACGCCCAGTTTTTCCTCGACGGCGCGATGGAGGAGACGCATGGCTGCAACTACCTTCTCGCCGACGATATCG
>NZ_JAFKHD010000466.1 GCF_017307565.1 Devosia sp. | reverse complement strand
AGGCCGTGCCGGGGTGGCGTGCAAAACAACCCCGGCGGCGGACGCTCACCAGCGGGCGAGGCCGAGCAGCTTTTCGCCGAGCGGCGTCAGCCTGGCGGTTTCGGCATTGTGCTTTTCCCAGGCGCGCGGGTCGCCGGGAAAGGCATCGCGCCGGGGATGGTCGCGTTCGCGCCACAGCCGGATGCGCTCTTGCCGCTCCGCCTCGTCGTCGAAGTCGGCCGGGTGCATGGAAACATATTGCGCCATGCGCACCCGGTTGTCCGAATGGTTCGGCCGCACGCCGTGCGCCAGCAGCGAGTTGAAGATCATCAGGTCGCCCGGCTCCATGTCGATGTTGACGACCGAGAGGCCGGCCATGTCGGGGTGCATCGGGTCGCGGTCGGCCGGCTGGGTCCTCACCCACTCCTCGAAATGCTCGAACAGGTAGGGCACGCACTGGAAGCCGCCGACGTCGCCGTCCTGCTTCTTCAGGCTGAGAACGCCCTGCACGCCGATCGGCAGCGGCCGGATGGAGGTGTCGACGTCCCAGTGAACGAAGCCGTTCGGGTTGCCCTTCACCTTCTTCGGCGGGTTCAGGTTGGCGCGGTCGATCGTCACCCACAGGTCCTCGCGGTCCCAGATATCGACGAAGGTGTCGTAGACGCGCTGCTCCATGCGGTTGTCCCACAGGTACTGGTGATTGTAGATCTCCAGCATGCCGGTGTTGTTCAACTCCTTCATCTTGTGCTCGCGCCGTTGCGGCGCGTACCAGGTGGACGGGTCGCCGGGGTCCTTCTCGTCAAAGCGCCAGAGCAGGTCCGCAAGGCGTTCCACATTGGCCGCAGGCACCGCCTGACGGACAATGGCGTAGCCCTTCGTCGTCCAGTGCCGCCAGTCGGCTTCCGACAGAACGCGCAGCGGCAAGGTCTTGCGGATATCCTTGAGCTGCGTCGTCGCCGACGTGGTCGGATGGCTGTCGCGCTTCGGCGCTGCGGTCGCTTGCATGTCGTTCTCCCATCTTGGTCTTCCTGACGATCAGGTGAAGGGGAGCGTAGGCCGTGCGGGAGCTGCCATGTTGTCCGCACCCGGCCGATAATGATACTATTCCGGCGTTGTCGATGCTGGCGAGGCGTGATGAGGCCGCTTCTCGAACACTTGCCGGCCTCGCCGGATTCTTCCTGGAGCATGCTCAACCGGAGGCTGGACGACGCCATTCCGTTCGAGTGGCATCACCATCCCGAATTCGAGCTGACGCTGACGCTCAATTCGCGCGGCCAGCGCTTCATCGGCAACCATGTCGCCGGCTACGGCCACGGCGACCTCGTGCTGATCGGTCCGAACCTGCCGCATACCTGGGCCTCGCGCGAAAAGATCGACGCGAGCGGGCCGCATGTCGCTTTAGTGTTCTGGTTCCGGCGCGACTGGATCGAGGCGCTGGCCGCCGGCTCGGTGGAACTGGCGCCGGTCCTGCGCCTGGTCCGCGACGCCGCGACCGGGCTGGCCTTCGACGCCGCGCTCGGCCGCTCGATGGCGACGGATTTCGAGGCGATGTTCTCGCATCCTCCGGCGCGGCGGCTGCTCGGCCTTCTGGACATACTGGTGCGGCTCGCCGGAGTTGACAGGTGCCAACCGCTTTCGAGCGTCGTTCCGCAGGACGTCGAGGGCGACCGCTCGCGCATCGACCGGGTGCTCACCCACTTGCACCGGCACTATCACGAGCCCGTCCGCATGGCGCAGATCGCCGAAATCGCGGCGCTCAGCGAATCCGGCCTGCACCGGCTGTTCAAGCGGCATACGCAGGCTGGCGTCGGTGATTATCTTGCCGGCTTGCGGATCGGCGAAGCCTGCGCCCGGCTCTCCGGCACCGCGCAGCCGATCCGGCACATCGCGGGCGATGTCGGCTACGCCTCGCTGGCGAACTTCAACCGCCAGTTTCTGCGTCTGCGCGGCATGACGCCGCGCGCCTACCGCGCCTCGTTCCAGCGGTGACGGCTCCCGAGACG
>NZ_JAFKHD010000333.1 GCF_017307565.1 Devosia sp. | reverse complement strand
CGCGCGCCAGAGCGCCCGTCAGCGTATCGCCAAACACTAGCCCCAGCCCACCGATCGTATAGTTCAGTGTCGGATCAACATTGCCGTAGATCTTGGACTGCCCGGCAGCCGCCGTGATCGTGATCGCTCGCGGCGTGATCCCGAACGTCGAGCCCGTTGTGAAGCTCAGCGCATAATTGCCCGAAGCGGCGAGCGAGCCTTGCCCGATGGCATAGTCCCCAACCGTTTCACCGGCGGCGCGCGCCAGAGCGCCCGTCAGCGTATCGCCAAACACTAGCCCCAGCCCACCGATCGTATAGTTCAGTGTCGGATCAACATTGCCGTAGATCTTGGACTGCCCGGCAGCCGCCGTGATCGTGATCGCTCGCGGCGTGATGGAAGCGACTGCAGTGGTGGATTGGTTGACCGTGTAGTTTGCTGCATCGGCGCCGAATAGCGCGATATTGCTCACGCTCACCGACCTGTTCACACCGACGTCGCTACCATTGAACGCAGCGGTTCTAGCGATAGTCAAAATATCGCCGCTGATGCGGTTATCTGAGAACACTACCTGTGCTGCAGTCGTGCCATCGTAGAATTTATCCTGACCAACCGCAGTGACAGCTAGTGCTGCTTTCTCGACCGTATAAGTTCCCGGAAGGACGACTAACCGATAATCGATCCCCGTACTTGAAACTATTGGGCTGTTGGTGGCCGCGGGAGAGATAGTATACGTCCCCGCATTATCGTGACCGCTGGTACTTATCCCGCCAGGGTTTGGATCGGCAAGAACGATGCTGGCAATTATGTCGTCTGGGTCAACTGCCTCCTCTGCAAGCTTGTAAAGTGTTTTGCCTGTTGCGGAATGATATCCGCCGAAAGATGACACAACGAAGTCAGGTCGGCTGCCCTCTCCGTACGTAACAGTGGTACTGGCAACACTTGTCACCACCGCGCGGGAGAGCGCGTAGAGTTCGGGATAATGGGCCACATTGTCCCCGCCCTGCCCAGCCTTGTTAGGCGGGATCCAGGTGCTCACAAAATCCCAACCTGCATAGTTCGTCGCAAAATTTGCGATGTCCTGCATTTGGGCTGTCGTGAGCCCGACCACCCTGGTGCCATCAAGAAATACGTTATTGCCGGTTGCATTGCTGCGGCCGCTTGTCTCCTTATCCCACCGATTTCCGACCATTGTTGAGGAAATCGGTGCCGTTTCTCCAAAAAGCCCCCCAACGTTAGTGTTCCCTGTCACCGCACCGGTGGCGTAATTCATCACAGCCGAACCGGAATGATAATAGCCTATGAGCCCCCCTACGAACCGATCACCCTGCACCGCTCCTCTGGCATAGCTCGTGAAGACGTGGTTATTGGAGTGGTAGCCAATCAGGCCCCCAACGTAAACTTCGCCGACGACATTCCCGCTGGCATAGCTCGACGAGAGCGTAGCTTCCGTCATGTAGCCGACGAGTCCCCCTACGCGCCACTCCCCTGTTACGTTGCCAGTCGCGTATGATGCGGTAACAGTATTGCGGGCATATCCACCACCAGCCATGACGTAATGGGTATAGGCGCCAAACAAGCCCCCGACGTCGTCTGTTCCAGAGACATCGCCGGTGGCGTAGCTATAGTTGACCGCCGTTGCTTCGGCCTTGCCAGCCAGGCCGCCAACGTAAATGTAGCTACCTGTTACAGCGCCGGTTGCAAAACTGTTCGAAATTGTCCCAAGATTAGCGTTGCCCACCAGGCCACCGACATACCCGGACCCGGATATAGTTGCCGTTGAATAGCTTGAAAGGATGGTGTCTTGCTGGCTCCTTCCAATAAGTCCGCCGGTCTGGGAATAAACTGAACTCGTTCCATGCACTTTTCCGGTAACGTAGCTGGATGAGATCGTGCTTGAGTGGGATGAGCCAGCAAGGCCGCCAACAAAGCTCTTGCCGACGATGTCAACATCTTCGAGACCGACATTGCGTACGCTGCCACCATCTAAACTTGCGAACAGCCCGACACCAGTTTGATCGGGCCTGTTAATCGTAAGGCCGGTGATGGCATGGCCCAGGCCGTGGAACTCGCCATTGAATCCCCACAAGCCCCCCCTCAAGATTGGCGTGAAGCCCGCTCCGTCGTTCCAGGCCGATGTCGCCGACGCATCGATGTCAACCGCCAGAGCATAGCGCCCAGTGGCACTACTAAGCTGAATCGCCTGCAGCTGATCCACATTACGGATCAGCACAAATGCATTTCCGTTGACACTGAATGTCGAGCTGGAGCCGGGTAGCGTTATGGACGCACCAGCGCCTAGGGTGTAATTGCCGCCGGAATTCAGCGCGAGGCCCGCAGAGACCCCGGTTGCGCTAATCGGCGCATTGATCGAAATATCGCCCGAAGCACTCAGAGTCAGCACGGTTCCGGCCGACCATCCCAGAGGCGCTGCGACCGTGATGCTGCCCTGCTGAGCACCGCCAGCGCCAGTGCTCACAGTAACGTTGGAAAGTGCGAGTTGGTCGATGAGATGGGACGCGTTGATTACGCTGTCATTGCCAGTCGCAGTAAACCCCGAAAGACCGTTGTTTTGCCCGCTAGAGATCGTGATGTTGTAAGGATCAAGCAGCAGGTTACCGAAGTTTCCTGAGCCCGAAGATAAATCAGCAAGGCCTCTGTAAGAAAGACTGGCCATGCCCGAAACCTCGGCGTCACCGCCGCGCGTCACGCCGGTCGCGGAAATCGTTCCTGCAAAGTCGGTATGCTGATCACTCCAGACAACGACACGCCCACCGACACCGGTCACGCCATCGGCGCGGATTGTCGCGCCTTGGGCGACCGTTGTGGTCTGCGCTGTGCTGATAGCGTCGCTCGAATAGCGGATCGCGGTCGCTCCGCCCTGGTAATCGCCCCCGAGCAGGATCAACCCGCCATTGGCGCCTGACGCATCGATTGTCGCCGTCGGCGCCAACGTCAGCGCTGAGCCTGCAGTAGCGATGACTGTGCCGCCATCGGAATTGTGGCCGGCAACGTCTATATTGCCGCCGAGCGTCACCTCGCCACCAGACATGAACACCTTCCCGCCCAAATGGCTCGGTCTGTCGACCGGCTGCGGCGCTGTGCGGACTTCCGGAGCCGGGGCCTCCTGGCGCGCAACTAAATCCTGCGTTACCGCGACGGTGCCACCTTCGCCCGCAGTGAGGAATATGCGCCCCCCTTCCTTCTTGACCCCCGTAGCCTTGATTGCCCCAGCGGTGTTACCGGCAAGCGCAAAGACATTCCCGCCATTGGTCCGAAGTTCGGCCGTCGCCGCCTCAATGGTGCCGGAATGCGATACACTGGTATCATCGCCACCGAGCTTGACCGCAAACTTTCCGTTGCCGACATCCTGGTCGCTCAGCAGCACTTCATAGCCGCCAAGCAACCCCACCGCACCCTCGGGCGCATCTAGGACGCCGGCATTCTCTACCCGACGCGCGCTCAGGATAATGTCGCCACTGGCCGAGACAATGTGGCCAAGATTAACGACTGCCGCATTGCTGAGGCCCCTGAGCGTCAGGTCGCCGCCGCCTAAGAAGTTGGCATCGGAGATATCGAGCGTCGAGCCAACAAAGGACCCGCCGGTCCTGACCACGCCGCTGGTCCCTACCACCACACCCGCTGGATTGATCAGATAGACCGAGCCAGTAGCCGAGAGCGCACCGTCGATGGTCGAAGGGAGATGTCCGGTAACCCGGTTTAGAGTTGCGCCGTTGCCGTTGATGAAATTGGCCGTCGCTCCATTACCGATGGAGAAGCTGTCCCAGGCAATGATCGCGTTTTGCGACTTCTGTGTCACCGTCAACGTCGCACCCGACGCGTTGATCGTGGCCTGGCCCTGGCTGACGATACCCCCCTCGGGCAGCGACTGCGCCTCAACCGTCGCCCCACCGAGCAGCGCCAGCGGTGTCGTCATCAATAGCATGGCAACCAGACGCCGCACTGCGCCGCCAAGCCAATCAGCCCCGATTCCATGCTCAACCATGGCCGCCCCCCACATCTCAGCTCAAAAGCCTCGACCTGCCCTTACCTTAGAGCTGAATCTAGCAGCCGCCAAGAAATCTTAATCGCTTCAGAAATTTGGATAGCACAACTTCGCTGAGGATCACTATAGGCTCAAGCAGCAATATGCGCGCCGCTCTAATTTCGAAGTTCTTGAATAATTAGACTTCATCGAATCCTGGTCGAATCTCAGCCCCCCCCCCATAAGTCGGTTGATCTCTCATCCCTGCCAAATAGATGTAGGCAGAGAATGGCTCGGCTACCTCTTCCAGGCGGCGCAGGACGGGCAGAGCGTCGCCGTCACCTCCATCGGCAAGTTCTATCTCGGCCAGCCGGAAAACGCCGCGCTCGCCTTCGACAACCTCATGACCGGCCTGAAGCTGGGCGACACCGATGCCGGTGTGCTGCTCGCCGACCACTACATCGCCAAGAACGAGTTCGGGCAGGCCTTTGACTATTCGCTACTGGCTGCGACATCGGGCACCTCGCGGGGCAGTAGTGAGGCGGAGATGAACAGGCCATGCGGCATTCGCCCGGCGTATCGACGCCCGGCTAGGGTGAGGACTGCAGATCGCCGCCGAGTAAATCGGTGCGTGGCAGCACTTCGACGGTGGGGTCGATGACGCCGATCTCAAATGTCGGCGCTGTCGACATCCTCGGAGGCAGGAATACGCCCGATAGGGCATCGGCATAGCCTTCGAGTCTGTCGATACCGCTCTTGAGAAAGCAGTTCGGCCCGCGCGTCAGTGTGGGATTGGCATTGAAGGTGAATGCGGTGCACTGCTGATTGCCAAGGCACGAAGCGGCGCAGGCCACGACATCGGCCTCCCGCTCGGACGAAATGTCCTGCCCATAAAATCGAGCCCTTCGTAAAAAGCGAGCCGCAGAGTGTCGTCTCCGACACTGGTTTCGGTCGGCGGGTGCGTTTTCGGATTATCGGTTTCCGGCTCGATCAGCGCAGCGAGGGCTGCATAATCGGTCTTGCCGCGGAGGCCCTTGCCGATCCTGTTGATGCCGAGATCATCGAGCTCGGCCTGGGTGAAGACATACATGTCCTCGCTCGGCGTGCGGGACATGCGCGTAAACACCTCAGTGGGCGCCTCGAAACGGGTGAGCACTTCAAGGATGTCGGACACCGAGGATTGAACGCCCGAGGGGTCCGGCGTCTCGGACCACATCTGGCGAACCCCGAGCTGACCTGCGGCGAGGCGCTCCTTGCCGGCAAAGAAAATGAAGGCACAGGCCGAAAAACAGCGGGCGCTGTCGGGGACAAGCGTGCTCAGCCCCTTTGCGTGGATATCGTCGGCGATGATCAGGGCGCTGGCGACGAGGCCGCCAGCGCTCGAGAGCACGACGACCTTGGCATCAGGACGCAGCGAAAACGCGCGGCGAAACTCGAGCGGCGTGCCTACGCCTATATCGCCGTCGAGCATGATCGCAGATTGGCTTTCATCGGAAATGACGAAGGCGCCGATCCGCTCATCGGCAGCAGCGGGCAGCAATGTCATCGCCAAGACGAGCACCAGTGACAGCAAGAAATGCATTTTATCCCCCAGTAAGAGCATAGAAGCAGTTGAACGCCCGGCCGCCAACATAGGCGTTTGGTCTCACTGGAAATTTTGCGCGCCCCGGGGAAAGAGATTGCCGTTTATCGACCCGATATTTCAGATCGAAAAGTGTCCGCTTTCGGGAAGCAGCCAAGGGCAGTCCAATGACCGAAATGGGGCGCCTTGCCGGCACTTGCGCGTTGCATCTCCAGCCGCTAACCTATTTCTGCACACATCAGGGTCGGGTATATGCCCCGTCCGTTGCCCGTCTATAGCGGCCGAGTGCAGGGGTGCCTTTACAGGCCGCAGCAACTTTCTGGATCGTCATCGATCTTGGAAGTGCCATGCCAAAGCTCAACAAACTGCGTGATAAAGCCCGCGACAACCAAGGCGGGAAATGCTGGTACTGTGGCTGCCCGATGTTGCCAGCCTCGGACAATGATCCAGCCAGGTGCACCGCGGAACACCTTCGCGCGCGATGCGATGGGGGCAAAGATGTTCTCGAAAACATCGTGGCTGCTTGCTGGCTCTGCAACAACCGACGTCACCGGCGAAAATTGCCACTCGCACCGGAGGAGTACCGAGAGCTTGTGCGTAATCGACTTTCCTCAGGGCGATGGATCGCTTCTCGTAGTAGCAAAGGTCAGAAGCCTGCAGGCCCTGATGTCCGCTTTTGAGAGGCCGCGCTCGGTGCCACAATGGCAGCAATGGGGCGCGAAGTGGTGGTCAACCTCGGTGCCGGACTGTTTTCCACCCACCCCTCTGCTGCCGTCTGGATCGGGCAAGCAAACTTGGCAGCTGTCACGAGAGCGCGGTTGCGGCTCACAGGGCCTAAATGGCGAGAGCCTGCTTGCGGCATATCCGACGCCAGTATTTGCGATTATCGACCAGCAACAGAGCATGTGAGAGTAGACGGCGCGTGTGCTTTTGACTGAAGATGCTCGGCTCATGTTCCTTTTGCGCCTCTCGCGGCTGCAAAATCTCTACGTCAAGTTTAAAAAGTTATGTCTTTGCCTATATAGGGCAATACAAATCCAGCAGGATCCGATAAATTAGCAACTTTAAGTGGGTCAAGAAAGCTATAAAAGAAAGTTCGCGCGACGATTTCGCGAGGCTGTTCTTGGAATTATTTGGGCCATTCATGCCCGACCTGTTTGAGACTCGCCGATTAGGGGAGTTAGACAGGCTCGGAAGTGATATTGTTGACTTTGGTGAGGCGGGAAACCTCCGGCTCGTTGTGCAATGCAAGGGTTTCGAAAAGCCGATTTTTGGCGATTCGCAGCTGCAACAGTGTTTGCAGGAGATTGCAAAATACTCGTCGAGTGGTCCGCAAGTAGAAAGCTATTGGCTTGCATTAAATCGCGCCGTAATCGACTCTCAGCACCGCAATAAAATTCAGTGCCAGCTTGACCATCTTGTAACGTCTGGAAAGGTAACGGATGCACGGCTTCTAGACTTCAATCAGATTATCAGCACACTTGAAGAAGTGGTGGTGAACTGCCTCCGCCAGTGGGCCAGTCAACGTCAGGAACAGTCTGCTCAGGAACACGCCGACAATCTGGCTGTGGTCGACTACCTTTCCGATGTCCCGTTTAAGTTCGCTGACATGACCCGAAGTAATCCGTCGCATTACTTCTCGGAACTCGTTAGGAACGAGCGCAATGACCGCCCCCAAACACAGTTTGGCAAAGACCGGAAGCCTCCGCGCATACTTCTGAAGGGAAGCTTTGGGTACGGCAAAACCAGCGCCCTCCTAGCTGCGAGCGCCCTACTACTGAGAAGTGACATTCGCCCTATTTACCTTCGTGCCGCTGACCTTAAGGATACTGAGGCCTTTGGATCGGGCTACGGGCTTCTTGCGGAAATCCTTGGCTCGTTCGTACCGGAAGATGCTGACCTTAGCGATTTAGCGTCGTCGCTTGCGATTGATACGCTTCGCAGGGAATTTAAGCATTCCGACGATTGGGTTCTCCTCATCGACGCTATCGATGAAAGTCCGTTTTCGAACAACCCCAGCAAGCTCGCTGCCCTTTGGGGCGGTGCCATTGATGCTGGTTTGCCAGTGCTAGTTTCTGTACGTTCGGAACTTGTCGACCAGAGAGAACGTGAGTTCACAATTAACCCAAAGTCACTTAAGAACGATCTCTTTCAAGTATTGGATTTGGACGAGTGGACCGACGAACTTATCGGGCAATTCCTGGAGAGCTTTAGCGAAAAGCAGGCCGGGATGCCATCGTCAGAATATCTTGAATTACAGGCTTTGGTAGCAGACGGGAACTATCAACAGGCGTACGGCGACATCCCGCGGCGTCCACTATTCCTTGGCATGCTTGCAGAGGATATTTGGCATAGTCGTGCGTCACCAAAACGTTTGTGCGACCTTTATGAGAGCTATTTCACAATGAAGTTCGAGCGAGATAGGTATTCGGGGGGCTACAATCGGCCGTTCGAATTCTTGCAGCGCGAAGGTCTCGACGAAACTCTCCGCTTGCTCTTTCTTGCCATGGAAGAGATCGCTTCAGCAATCAATGAAAAGTACATGGCGGCCATGACGGGCGGCAGTAACGAAGTCCGAAACCTTGGATATCTGTCGCGCGATGAAATCGACGGCGTTCTTCGTCGCGTGAGGTTAGACGGTGTGGGGCCAACAGAACTGGCGCTGCACTCGGTCGTCGTCCCTGCCGGTAGGGACCGCCACACGAAACAAATGCTTTTTCGATTTGCACACGCTTCCTTCGAGGACTACTTCAACGCCCGCTGGCTCTTCCGACGCAGTATCCTTCCAGGCGACGAGTCCAACGACGCCGTGAAACGTTTCTATTCAGAGATGACCTGAAGCGATGCTCTTCCGCGTGGCCGGAAGCATCAATTGAATCCAACAGACAGTCTAAGGCACTGCGACTGACTCTCCAAAGCCGTCAGCGCATTGTGGGCAGCGTATAGCTTCCGCAATTCGTCTCTAAACGACCGATACGGGGCGCATAAGCGACCGCAGGGTTTGTGCCTGCTGGAGTCAGCCGCGGAAGGCGGCTCGGTACTCGTGATGCCTTAGATAAGCGTTGAAAGCAACGGCGTTGGCCGCGGCTATGTCTTTCTCGACGTAGGTCCTCCGAACGAGAGTTAGCAGTTCCCCGCGAGCGCGCTCGAGTTGCTCAAATCCTGCCTGGACGGTCGCCTGCGCCTCACGAGCGTGGGAAGCCTTGCCGCCATCCCAGACATGGTAGGAAGGGTGAGTGCGCTGCCGGTAGTGTTCGTCACGTGATAGGCCCGTCGACCAGTTCGTCTGAGACGTGGAACAGGCTGTTCTGGAGCACGCCAAAAAAGCTTTCGATGGAGGCCCTCACGGTTCCGGGCGTCATCATCATCGGCGCCACCAACTTTCCGTATCGGATAGATCCTGCATTGCTGCGGGCGGGCCGCATAGAGAGACACGTGCACATTGCGCTTCCGGACGCGGTCGATAGAAGGCAGATCATCGCGCACTATACCGGCGGCGCGCTAAGCGCAGAGCAGTTGACCGAGCTCAGTGAGCTGACGCCTCAATATTCTGGGGCTGACCTCGAGTCCCTCACGCGTCGTGCTTCCGCGATCGCCCGCCGCCAGGAGCGGCAAGTCAGCTTCGAGGACGTCGTACGAGAAGTCGAGAAGCCGCTGGAAGGTCTCTCATCGTCTGATCTGAGGCGGGCGACGATCTATGCCAGCGGGCGCACGCTGGTGGCTGAAATCCTCAATGTCCGGATCGACAACCGGCCAGCCTATCCAACCGTAGTGGATCTCCGAGATCAGCTAGCCGTTCTGGTTGCCGGCCGGCTCGCGGAAGAAATGCTGCTGGGCCATGCTTCCGTGCTGGGAGAGGATGATCTCGCGCAGGCGTCGGCACTGGCCGAGGCGATTGAACTTCGCCTCGGCTTTGGCGCCCGCGGCCTCTTGAGCGGACGAGTGCGAGGCAGTGAAAGCGATGTCAGGTGTCTCGCTCACATCGAAGCGGCTGCTGATCGCTCCATGCGGCTACTCGCCGATAATCGAGATGAGCTTGAACGCCGATGCTCCTTGGGAGTGCCGCTGCCCAAAGCGAGCCAGAAGCCATGGGACGCCATGACCGTGCACTGAGGGGCATGCTCGCCGCTTGCGTATCCTCAGACCAGAGCGCCTCATCCAGCGTGGTGAGGCGCTCTCTTTTTGAGCTGCCTCCTGCCGCACTATTTAGTGCCCGAATCCCGGCCGGATAAGTTGGGCGAGCCCGCTGGCCCAAGACACAACTGTGCGAAAACTCCGAGCATTGTATTTTTCGCAGATGACCCATAGCTCAGGAGCATGAGCCGGCCGAGCTGGCCATTTAGCGACATGAAACGTCAACTGATATCCGGTTACGAATGTTGAATCTATTAGGGAAACTGCTTCGGGATGGACTCCCAAGTGGGTAGGTTTTGGTTTCCCTGACATCTTTCGCAAAACACCAAGGCTCTTGTGTTTTTCTTGGCTTTCGGCTATGTCCCGCCTCAGGACACCTCGCCCTAACGCGAGGCGCATAGGCCTGGGAGGGCCGCTTGAGATGGCTGATACGCCCCTGACCGCACCGGCGGTAAAACTGGCTAACCCCAATTTTTCGTCGGGTCCTTGTGCCAAACGTCCAGGCTGGACGGTTGAAGCGCTCGCCGGCGCGCTGACCGGTCGTTCGCACCGCGCCAAGCCGGCCAAGGCACGCATTCAGCAGGCGATCGACCTGACCCGCGAACTGCTCGAAGTTCCCGCCGACTATCGCATCGGCATCGTTCCTGCTTCCGATACTGGCGCGGTCGAAATGTTCCTCTGGAGCGCCCTCGGCGCTCGGGGCGTCGATATGCTCGCCTGGGAGTCGTTCGGTGCGGGTTGGGTCACCGACGTGCAGAAGCAGCTCAAGCTCAATGACGTTCGCGTGCTCGAAGCCCCCTATGGCGAACTGCCTGATCTGACGCAGGTCGATTTCAACCGTGACGTGGTATTCACCTGGAACGGCACCACTTCGGGCGTGCGCGTGCCGAACGCGGACTGGATCCCGGCGGACCGCGAAGGTCTGACGATCTGCGACGCGACGTCGGCTGCTTTTGCGCAGAAGCTGGATTTCCAGAAACTCGACGTCGTCACCTTCTCCTGGCAGAAGGCGCTGGGTGGTGAAGCCGCACACGGCATTCTCATTCTGTCGCCGCGCGCCGTCGAGCGTCTCGAAACTTTCAAGCCTGATCGTCCGCTGCCCAAAATCTTCCGCATGACCAAGGGCGGCAAGCTGATCGAAGGCATCTTTAAGGCCGAAACGATCAACACCGTTTCGATGCTCTGCATCGAAGACGCGATCGATGCCATGCAGTGGGGTCTGCAGGTTGGCGGCTTGAAGGCCATGCAGGCCCGTGCCGATGCCAATTTCAAGACCTTGGCTGACTGGGTGGAGAAGACAGACTGGGTCGCCTTCCTCGCCAAGAATGCAGATCAGCGCTCGAATACCTCCGTGTGTCTCTCGATCGTTGATCCGGACATCACCGCGCTCGACGATGACGGTCAGGCCGCTTTCGCCAAGGCCATCGTTGCCCGTCTCGACAAACTCGGCGTTGGTTACGATTTCGGCTCCTACAAGGACGCTCCGGCAGGTCTGCGTATCTGGGCCGGCTCCACGGTTGAGGCCTCCGACCTTGCTGCACTGACCCCGTGGCTCGACTGGGCTTTCGCTCAGGAAAAGGCCGCGCTCAAGGCAGTCGCCTGAGTTTTGGCCCCGCCATGCGGCGGGGCACTTCCCCACATTCCCGCGGCGCTGATTGACCTGCAGCCGCATTCAAATTGGAAAAGTCCAAAAATGCCAAAAGTTCTCGTTTCGGATAAGCTTAGCCCGACCGCCGTCCAGATTTTCAAGGACAATGGCGTCGAGGTCGACTACCTGCCCGATCTCGGCAAGGACAAAGAAAAATTCCTTGAAGCCATCGGCCAGTACGATGGTCTTGCCATTCGTTCGGCTTCGAAGGTCACCGAGAAGATCATCGCTGCCGCGACCAATCTGAAGGTCATCGGCCGCGCCGGTATCGGTGTCGACAATGTCGATATTCCGGCTGCGACCAAGAAGGGCATCATCGTGATGAACACGCCCTTCGGCAATTCGATCACCACGGCCGAGCACGCCATCGCCATGATGTTCGCGCTTGCTCGCCAGCTGCCGGAAGCCGACGCTTCGACCCGCGCCAGCAAGTGGGAAAAGAACCGCTTCATGGGTGTTGAAGTCACCAACAAGACCCTTGGTCTCATTGGTGCCGGCAATATCGGTTCGATCGTTGCTGACCGCGCCATTGGCCTGCGCATGAAAGTCATCGCCTTCGATCCGTTCCTGACCCCGGAACGCGCCCAGACGCTGGGTGTCGAAAAGGTCGAGCTCGATGACCTGCTCGCCCGCGCCGATTTCATCACCCTGCACACGCCGCTCATCGATGCGACCCGCAATATTCTCAATGCTGAAAACCTCGCCAAGACCAAGAAGGGCGTGCGCATCGTCAATTGCGCCCGTGGCGGTCTTATCGATGAGGAAGCCCTCTACAACGCGCTGAAGTCGGGCCATGTGGCCGGCGCTGCGCTCGACGTGTTCCTCGTTGAACCGGCCGAGAACAATCCGCTGTTCGATCTGCCCAACGTCATCTGCACCCCGCACCTTGGCGCCTCGACCACCGAAGCCCAGGAGAACGTCGCTCTGCAGGTTGCCGAACAGATTTCCGCCTATCTGATGACCGGCGAAATCACCAATGCGCTCAATTTCCCGTCGATCTCGGCGGAAGAAGCTCCGATCATCACCCCCTGGGTGAAGCTTGCCGAGGCGCTGGGTTCCTTTGCTGGCCAGCTCACCGAAACGGGGATCAAGGGCATCCAGATCGAATTCGAAGGTACTCCGGCCGGCCTCAATATCCGCCCAATGGTCGCTGCCGCCATCAATGGCGTGCTAAAACCGTCGCTGGGTGACATCAACATGGTTTCGGCCCCGCAGATCGCCAAGGATCGCGGCATTACCGTTGAAACCACGACCCGCGACCAGCAGGGCGCCTACGAAGGCTATATCCGCCTGACCGTGACCACCGAGCGCCAGACGCGCGGTGTTGGCGGCACGATCTTCGCCAATGGCAAGTCGCGCATCATCCAGGTCAAGGACAGCAACATGGAAGCGGAACTGTCGCCGTCCATGCTCTATGTCACCAACGAGGATAAGCCGGGCCATATCGGTCGTCTTGGTACGCTGCTCGGCACGCTGGGCATCAATATCGCCAACTTCAACCTCGGTCGGGCCGAGGTGGGTGGCGATGCGATTGCGCTCGTTTCCATCGACGGCACGCTGACCGAGGAACAGCTGGGCAAGATTGCCGCGCTCGAAGGCGTCAAGCAGGCCAAGGCCGTTCGCTTCTCGTAACGGCCCCTACCGTGATTTTGAGCCCCGCCGGTTTTGCCGGCGGGGCTTTCTTTTTGGGCAGGGCGCGTTAGTCTTCCCGCGTTCCCTCTGCGTCGCCGTGTCGACGCCAGTCCCCAAAGACAATCCGAGGTTCTTATGAAGACCTTCAAGGTGCCCCACACCGATCTTTCCGTATCGAGTGTCGTTCTGGGGCTCATGCGCATTGCCAAGATGAGCAACGCCGAAATCCAGGCCCTGTTCGGTGCGGCGCTCGATGCCGGCGTCACTGTGTTCGACCATGCCGATATCTATGGTGGCGAACGCCATCGCTGCGAGGAGCGGTTTGGCGAGGCGATAACGCTCTCGGCAGCCCAGCGCGAAAAGGTGCTGATCCAGAGCAAGGTCGGCATCCGCAAGGGCTATTTCGATTTCTCGTCCGAGCACATTCTGCAGACGGTTGATGAGTCGCTGGCGGCCCTGCGCATCGATTATCTCGACGTGCTGCTGCTGCATCGCCCGGATACCCTGGTCGAGCCCGAAGATGTTGCGTCGGCTTTCGACAAGCTCGCGGCATCGGGCAAGGTGCGCAATTTCGGCGTTTCCAACCACACGCCTGGCCAGATCGAGGTGCTGAAGACGGCGGTAAAACAGCCCCTGCTGTTCAATCAGGTCCAGCTCAGCATCACCCATGCCAATCTTTTCGCGCAGGGTGTTGCGGCCAATATGAACGGCCTCGACCAGTCGATCAGCCGTGACAATGGCCTGCTCGATTATTCGCGCCTCAAGGGCATGATGCTGCAGGCATGGTCGCCGTTCCAGAAGGGCTTCTTCGATGGTGTCTTCGTCGGGGATCGCGAAGAATATGCCGAACTCAACGAGGCGATGGACGAACTGGCCGCCAAGTACAATGTGACGCCCACCGGCATTGCCGTTGCGTGGATCACGCGCCACCCGGCCAATGTGCAGGTCGTGCTCGGTACCACCAAGCCGTCGCGCGTCGAAGAATGCGCCGCCGGTTCGTCCGTGCCGCTGACCCGCGAAGAATGGTATCGGCTCTTCCGCGCCGCCGGCCACACGCTGCCGTAAGTCGAGATCAGGCGGCGCGTCGGCGCGCCGCCCACTCCGCCAGGACGATGCCGGCGATGATGATTGCGGCTGCAAGGAAGTGATAACCCTCAAGGCTTTCGCCAAGGATCAGCACCGAACCCAAGGTTCCGAAAACCGGAATGAGATTGTGGCTCGGCGCGGCGCGATTGGCGCCGACCAGTTCGACGCCACGGGCGTAGGCGATCTGGCTGAACATGGAGGGGAAGGTCGCGACATAGGCGATCACCAACCATACCTTTAGCGACATGCCGCCAAGCGTCGAGACCGTACCCAGACCGCCGCTGAACAGCGCCAGCATGACCACGGCCGCGGTTGCCGCGCCGAAGAACGACACGGCCATGAAGCTGAACATGTGCACTTTCGGCCGGAAGCGCAGCGCCAGTGTGTAGCCGGTATAGGCAAGGCAGGCGAGAATGACGAAGCCATCGCCCAGATTAACGTCCATGCGCAAGAGCCGCAGCGGATCGCCATGGGTCGCTGTCAGGATCACCCCGAAAATCGCCAGCAACACACCCGAGATTTGCAGGACATTGGCCCGCACCCGGAAGAACAGGAAATTTGCGCCCAGAATCAGCATGGGCAGCGAGGCCTGCTCAATGGCCGAATTGACCGCCGTGGTCATGGTCAGCCCAAGATAGAGAAGCACATTGAAGAGCGCGTAGCCGATGATGCCGAAGGCCATCAGTACCGGCCAGGTGCGTTTTACTTCGGCCCAGTCGGCTTTGAGGTAGCGCCAGGAAAAGGGCAGAATAAACAGCGTTGCCAGCACGCAGCGGCAGGCGAGCAGCAGAAATGGGCTGATTTCGCCCACGACCAGCTTGGCCGCAATGACATTGCCGCCCCAGAAAAGCGGGGCCAGAACCAGCAAAAGATAAGGCTGATCAAGAATTCCGGCGGAAATGCCGCGCTTTTCATCGGTCTGCGGCTTTGTCATCTGCGCTTGGGTGATGTAAGGACAATCGGACTTACCAGTTATTCGGCCGCAATCAAACCCGACGGGGCGGCCGGGAGGACCGGTGTCCATAACTGGGGTAAAGTGTTGCCACCAGCCGGCCCGATTTCATCGTGCCGGGTTTTGGCACGCTTTCTTTTGAGGAAGACTGGACTATGGCGAATGTGGTTGTCGTCGGCTCTCAGTGGGGCGACGAGGGCAAGGGCAAGATCGTGGACTGGCTCTCGGAGCGCGCCGACGTTGTCGTGCGTTTCCATGGTGGTCACAATGCCGGCCATACGCTGGTTATCGATGGGGTGAGCTACAAGCTCGCGCTGCTGCCTTCGGGCCTGGTGCAGGGCAAGCTCTCGGTCATCGGCAATGGCGTGGTTGTTGATCCCCACCACTTCGTCCAGGAAATGGCAAAGCTGCGCGGCCAGGGCGTGACCATCACCCCGGAAATCCTGCGCATTGCCGACAATGCTCCGCTGATCCTGTCGCTGCACCGCGAACTCGACGGTATCCGCGAAGACGCCAATTCCGGTCTCAAGATCGGCACGACGCGCCGCGGCATCGGCCCCGCCTATGAAGACAAGGTCGGCCGCCGCGCCATCCGCCTCATCGACCTTTCCGAACCCGACACGCTCATGCCCAAGATCGAGCGTCTCCTCAGCCACCACAATGCACTGCGTCGCGGCATCGGCCTTGCCGAAATCGAAGCGCAGACGATCTATGACGAGCTGACCTCCATCGCCGGCGAAATTCTGCCCTTCATGGATCAGGTCTGGCGCGTGCTCGACGACAAACGCCGCGAAGGCGCCCGTATCCTGTTCGAAGGCGCGCAGGGTGCGCTGCTCGACAACGATCACGGCACCTATCCCTTCGTGACCTCGTCCAACACCGTTGCCGGTCAGGCTGCCGCCGGTTCGGGTCTTGGCCCCACGGCCATCGGCTATGTGCTGGGCATCACCAAGGCCTATACGACCCGCGTTGGCGAAGGGCCGTTCCCCTGCGAACTCGATGACGAGATCGGCAAGCACCTGGCGACCGTCGGCAAGGAAGTCGGCGTTAATACCGGCCGCCCGCGCCGTTGCGGCTGGTTCGATGCGGTGCTGGTGCGCCAGACCGTCAAGACCTCGGGAATCACCGGCATCGCGCTGACCAAGCTCGACGTTCTTGATGGCCTCAAGGAGATCAAGGTCTGCGTCGGCTACGAGCTCGATGGATCACGGATTGATTATTTGCCTGCCTCAATGGGGGCACAAGCGCGCGTTAAGCCGATCTATGAGACGCTCGAAGGCTGGTCGGAAACCACGGCTGGTGCTCGCTCCTGGGCGGAACTGCCGGCGCAGGCAGTCAAGTATGTGCGCTATATTGAAGAGCTGATCGGGGCCCCGGTCGCCCTTCTTTCTACCAGCCCGGAACGCGCTGACACCATCTTGGTAGTTGACCCGTTCCAAGACTGATAATTTTTGCTAAAAGACGACGCTGCAATTGTGAGTACCCAGTAGCCGATGGCGGACTATAAGGAGCTGTTGCGCCGAGCAATCTCGGCGCTGCCGGAGAATAATGGAGCTGCGCGACGCGCAGTTTACGAGAAGGCGCGTGCGGCTCTGGTGGGACAGTTGCGGGCTATCCAGCCCCCTCTGCCGGCCCGCGAAATCACGCAACACCGGCTGCAGCTCGAAGATTGCATCCGTCAGGTCGAGCAAGAAGCCAGCGAAGCTGTCATCTCTCTCGGGCGCGACGCCTTGTTTACATCGCGCCCGACTCCCGCCGCGACAACACCGGTGCCCGTCGCGCCGCCGCCGCGCGCACCCGATCCGGTCCCCGTGGTCGAAACCCGACCAGTATTTGAACCCAAACCGGTGGTGGTAGCGCCGGTCGAGGTTGTTCCGCCCAAACCCGTCGAACCGCCGGTCGTCGTCGAGGAAATTGCCGCAGAATCGGACGAACTCCCGGTCGAAGTCCTGCCGGACGAAACCGTTGAAGAGGACGACGGCCCGCTTTCGATCGAAGAAATCATCGGCCAGGCGGCCAGCGTCAGCGGCGCCGATGTGGAGCCGGTATCGGCCCCCTTCATCCCCGGTAGAGAGCCTCCGGCGGAAATCGCCGCCGTGCCCGAGCCTGTCGCGGAAGAAACCTTTGAGCCCCCTCCCGCGCCTGTGCCGCTCAAGCGCCCCAGCATTCTGCCCCGCCGGGATGCCGGCACTGCCGTCAGCACGGCCGCCAATGTGGGCTTTGCCGCTGCCCCGGTGATTGCCCGCGTCGAACCCTCCATGGGATCGACGAGCGGGGCGCTCGCGCGTCAGGCCATCGTCGAACCCGAAATCTCGGTTGCCGAGCCACCGGTCGAAACGGCGCTTTCCAGCGTACGCGAAGTCGAGGTTGATCCCGCCGATACGCGCGAAGCCGAAGGTGCCATCGAACGCGCCATCGAGACGCTGGACCGCGAAGCTCGTGGCGAGCCCACCGAAATGCTGCCCGAGCGCGATGCGCGCTCTAGGCTTGCGGGCGATCTTGCCGACGAAAATGCCGAATCCGGTGCGTTCGACGCTGCCGAGAGCGAACGCCGCTCAGGCGCTGGCATGACGATTTTCCTCATCGTTTTCGCCCTGCTGCTGGTTGGTGCCGGCGGCGCCGGCTTCTGGGCTTGGCGCGAAGGCTATGTCGATCTCGACCAGATGTTCGGCCGCGCCCAGCCGGCGATCACCGAAACCGCTGAAGCTCCCTTGCCGACGACGCCGACGCTCGATGCGCCTGCGGCCCCCGACACCACGACGGGCCCCGGCAATACTGCAACGACGACGCCGAGCGAGCCGACCACGGCCATCCAGGGCATCGATCTCGACGAGCGGCTCGACGCGACGCCGGAAGCGGTCACCCCCAACGGTACCGAAGCCGTGTTGCCCTCGATCAATGGTGCTGAAAAGACCGAGGAACGTCTTTCGGGCGCCGATACCAGCATTGCCGCCGCGGCTAACGATCCGGCCAACAGCGTCGATCCGGCCGTTCTTGCCGGCAGCCAGTCGCTGCTGCTCGAAGCCTCTGCCGATGGCCGCACCGGTGCGGTGCCGTTCTCGGGCACGGTGGATTGGCGCAAGAGCGAAGATGAGATCGGTCTGCCGACCCTTGTTGGCGAAGCCAGCATTCCGGCGCGCAATCTCAATGTCTCGCTGACGATCCGCAAGAATTCCGACCCGAGCCTGCCGGCCAGCCACCTGATGGAAGTCAACTTCAAGGTCAACGACACCTTTGTCGGTGGCTCGATTTCCAGCCTGCCGGGTGTCCTGCTCAAGAATGAGGAACTGGTTCCGGGCACGCCGCTCGTCGGTGCGTCTGCCCGCGTGATGGGCAACAGCTTCCTCTTCGCGCTCTCGGCCTCGCCGGCCGACGAGACGGCCAACGCGCAGCTGCTTGAATCGCGCCGCTGGCTCGATCTGGCCATCGTCTACGGCACTGGCCGCAATGCCATCCTGACGCTGGAAAAGGATGCGGAAGCGCAGGCCCTGTTCAAGGAAGTCTTTGCAGCTTGGGCAAAGTGATCAGGCCGGCGTAAGCCGGCCTTTTTCCAACCGATAATGGCGTGTCGCCAGCGCCACGATGTCATCTTCGTGGTGGCTGACGAGAATGGTGTGCCACCCCTCACTCGCCGTCAGTTCGCCCACCAGCGCGCGAATGGTCTTGCGGGTCTCGTCATCCAGTGCCGAAAAGGGTTCATCGAGCAGCAGCACAGCCCGGTCGCGTAGGAGCGTCCGCGCCAGCGCAACGCGCTGCTTTTGCCCGCCAGACAGGGTGGCCGCCTGGTCGGCCAGTCCTTCAAGACCCATCCGTGCCAGCACCGCTTCCACTCGGCTATGTCCTTCGGTCCTGTCCATGCCCTTGGGCAGGCCCAGAGCGACGTTCTCGCGGGCGGTCAAATGGTCGAAGAGATTGTCCGATTGCAGCAGCAGCGAGAGCGGGCGTGTTTCCGGCGACAGGGGCACGAGGTCCGCGCCGTCGAGCGTCAGGGTGCCACTCTCGGGAGCAAGGAAACCGGCCAGCAGATCGAGCAGCGTTGACTTGCCCGAGCCGCTGGCTCCGGAAACGGCCGTAACGGTGCCGGCTTCGGCTTCGAAAGAAAAGTCGTAGGTCTGGGTTTCCGCCCCATAGGCGAAGGCGAGGTGCTCAGCGCGAAGCATGGGCGATCCTTTCGAAAAGGCGCGGCAGGCCGACAAAGGCGACGATAGTGCCGATAAGCAGGATGGCGGCGATGGCGGCGGCGTCGTTGCTGCGATAGGCGCCAAGCGCGCGGAACATCATCAGCGGGAGGGTCTGGAAATCCTGCGTACCGAAAAGCGCAATGACCCCGAGATCGCCGAGCGAGAAGCAGAAGGCGAGGGCGAGCATCAGCCCGATGTCCTTGCCCAGCAGCGGATATTCCACCTGCCAGAACTGCTGCCAGCCGGAAAGGCCCAGCGAGCGGATGAGTTTTCCGCGGGCCCGCACCATGGCGTCGAGCGGCGGCCCCAGCGTGGCCACGGCAAAGGGCAGGGCGAGAAGGCTATTGGCGATGATCACCACAATTGGCGCCGCCTGTGCTGGCGCAAAGCCCAGATTGCGCACGATGAGGAAGAAGCCAAGCGATAGCACCACGGCGGGCACGGCGAGATAAGCAAAGCTCGGCGTACCAAGCAGGATGCGTACCGGCCTGACCCCACTCGCCGCTCGTCCAAGAGTGAGCGCCAGAGCCAGCACCAGCGTCAGCGCCGCTGACGCGCTGCCGATGACGAGGCTGGTGAGCAGCGACCACCAGAACGTCGGCTGTGCCAAAACGCGACCAAAGCCCGAGGCGATGCCATCAATCAGCACCGAGAGCAGCGGCAGCGCAAAGCCCAGCTGCGCC
>NZ_JAFKHD010000391.1 GCF_017307565.1 Devosia sp. | reverse complement strand
GGCGCTGGCGGTGATAGAGCCTGACGCACCCCAGCGGCTCGACGTGGTGCGTGTGCCGGTGCAGGTCGATCCCTCGACCGTCGCCTATCTCAAGGATGCGGTCTGGGTGGAAAAGCCCGCGCGCCTGTTCGGCCGCCTTCTGGCTGAAACGATCCGCTCCAAGCAGACCCGCCTGGTGGTGGAAAGCCCCGACGCGGCCTATGCCGCCGCCACCCGGCTGACCGGCCGGTTGAACGAGATGGGCTATGATGCCGCGTCCAGTTCGGTGATCGTGCGGTTCGATGCCATGTTGAAGCAGCCGGACGGGCAAATCCTTACCCGGCGTTTCGAAGCCAGGGTGGACAACGTATCCCCGACCGCCGCCAGTGTCGCCCCGGCGCTGAACGAGGCGGCCAACAAGGTGGCTGCCGAAGTGGCGGAGTGGATCGGGTAAGTTCGGGCGGGCGCAAGGGAGCGCTCTATCCACCTCAATTCCTTCCAGGTTCGATATTTGTAAACCTCCTCCTAGGTAATAGCCCGCGTGCCGCAGCAGGCGGAAGGCGATTTCAGGGGTAGGCGTTGATTGGAATTTTGCGCAGCAGGTCTTTGCGGTTCTGGGTGGCCATGGGGATGGTCATCGCCATTGTTCCCCTGTTTGTTTCAGCCGTTGGCGGCTTTTTCCTTCTCAATCGCGGTGTGATAGCGCCGTTTGACGATGTGGCGATGCGCCAGCGGGAGCAGCGCGTGCCGATCCAGCATCTGCGCCTGCTCGTCTGGGAGACGCTGCCTCCGGTCGATGAATTCGCGGAGAAGCAGAATCATGTCGCCCCGCCAGCCTATCGCGCGGTGCGGGAAAAGATCGAGGCGGAATTCGCCCGGCTGGAGGAAGCTCTCCGGGCAGAACCCGCAACGCTGGCCTTGCTGGAACGCGCGCAGGCCGACTGGACCCAGGCCGACCGCCACGCGACCGACATCATCTCGGTGGTGACGCCTGTCAGCCAGGATCAGACGGCGGTGACGCTGCAGCGGTTCCATGGCCAGGTGGAGGCCGTGAATGACAAGCTGACCGGCGTTTATGACCGGATCAGCCAGAAGATCAGCGACGATCACGATGCGGCGCTGCGGTCCTATGAAAGGTCCATCTGGGTGGCCGGGATCGCGGGTGCCGTGTCATTGCTTGCCATGGCGGTGGGCGTGTTGATCGTGGGGCGGATATTGTCGGCCAGCGTGGACCGGCTGGTGAATGGCGCGGTCCGCTTTGCGGAAGGGGACCGTCAGCACCGGATCGAGATTTCCCTCCCGCCGGAACTTCACCGGGTGGCCGAGGAATTCAACGACATGATCGGCCGTATCCACGAATCGGAGGAGGCGCTTTCCCGCCTTGCCCATAATGATATGCTGACCGGGCTGGGCAATCGCCGCGCCTTTGACGATGCTTTCCGCGAAGTACAGGATCGCAAGCGGCGTTATGGGGAACAGGCCGCCCTGCTGGCCATCGATATCGATCATTTCAAGCGCATCAACGATCGGCATGGCCATGCCGCCGGTGACGAGGTGCTGCGTTCGATTTCCAGCCTGATGTCGCGCAATGTCCGCCCGATGGACAAGGTGTTCCGCATCGGCGGGGAGGAATTCGTGGCGATCCTGCCGGGGGCCAGTTCCGGCCAGGCGCGCGAAATTGCCAATCGCCTGCGAGAGGCCATCGCCGCCACTCCCGTACCGATCGATGAAAATGCCATCGCGGTATCGGTCAGCATCGGCGTTGCCACCACCACCCAGGCGCGCGAGCAGGGCGAGTTGATGGAACTGGCTGACCGCGCCCTTTACGAGGCTAAGAGCACGGGCAGGAACTGCGTCGTTTTGAGCGGAGAGGGTTAAGGCAGGCGCGGCTTCCAGCTCGTCAGGCGTAGCGTGGAGGTATTCAGCGCCCGGTTGAGAGAAAGGCCGGTATCCGTTCCTGCGCCTGCCATTCCGCGCTGGAATGACGGGGGCGGAGACGGCCACCGGCCCGCTCTGG
>NZ_JAFKHD010000390.1 GCF_017307565.1 Devosia sp. | reverse complement strand
AATCCGGCGATGGCGCGGAGCAGCGTGGTCTTGCCGCAACCTGACGGTCCCAGAAGCGTAAAAAACTCCCCACGTTCAACCGAAATGGACACGCCATCGAGTGCGCGGAAATTGGTGAACTGCTTCACACCGTCGGTAACGGTCAAATATGCCATGTATGCCCTCCTCCGGCTTGGCCGGTTCCTTGTCAAAAAGTAAACACGATTTTCGTGTTGCAACAAGTCCGTTGTCGATCCATGATCATAATCGATCATAAATTGATCATTGGAGGACAGGAGGAAACTATGCGTGTTGCAAAACGAACATTCTTGAGGATGGCGCTCGCTCTCGCGGCAACCACGGCCCTGAGCCCGGCTCTTCAGGCCCAGGAAGGGCCGGTGGTGATCTACACGGCCCACAAGTCGTCGATCGTCGACCGGCTGCTGCCGGTGTTCGAATCCGAAACCGGTCTCAAGGCGGAAGTGGTGCAGCTTGGTTCGGGCGACATTGCCCGCCGCGCCCGCGCCGAAGCCGGTGCTCCGGCCGCCGACGTGATCTGGTCGATCTCGGGCAGCCAGCTGACCGAGCTTGCCGATATTCTCGAACCCTATCAGCCGCCTGAATTTGACAAGATCGACACCCAGTTCGTCGCCAATGCGGCTTGGACGCCCTATACGGCCGTCGTCTATGTGCTGGCCGTGAACACCGATCTGCTGCCGCTCGAAGAAGCCCCGAAGAGCTGGGCGGAACTGGCAGATCCGAAATGGCAGGGCCTGATTGCTTCGGCTCGTGCGGATGGTTCGGGTTCGGCGATGCAGCAGCTGCAGGCCGTGCTGACGATCTTTGGTGATGACGGCTGGAACAAGTATGCCGAGATCGCCAAGAATTTCGTGTTCACCGACTCGTCGGGCGCCGTGCCGCGTTTTGTGGCGGATGGCGAAACACAGATGGGCCTGACGCTCGAAGACAATGCGCTGGAATATGTGCAGGGCGGCGCGCCGGTTGGCGTGGTGCTGCTGAGCGATGGCACCGTGGCAACGCCGGATGGTGTGGGCCTCGTGAAGGGTGGACCCAATCCGGAAGGCGGCAAGGCCTTTATCGACTGGGCCCTGTCCAAGTCCACCCAGGAACTGCTGGCCACCAATATCGGCCGCCGTTCGGTGCGCACGGACGTTGCTGCCCCTCCGGGTACGCCGAACCTCAGCGACGTCAACGTGATCAGTATCACGCCGCTGAGCGAGTTGGGCGGCGCTGAAGCCGTGCTGACGCAGTGGCGTGCGGCGATCGGCGAATAAGGTCCGACCAAGTAGAGATGACGAGGCAATAGTCCTAAATGAAGCAGTTGGAAGCGTACTCGCTGGGCAAGAAACTCGGCGCTCCAGAGGCCAATGAGGATAGCCTCGTCATCATGCCTAACCTCGGTTACGCCGTCATCGACGGGGTAACCGACCGCAACGGCACCCGCTATGGCGGCATGCTCTCGGGGCAGTTTGCCTCGCGCACCGTCAAGCGGGCGATCGAGAAATTCCTTCTGGCACAGGGTGATGCCAGCCAGCCCGCGTTGCAGTTTGCCGGTGGGCAGCATTTCGTCGACTATCTCGGCGCGGCGATCTTTGACGGCTATGTCGCCAATGATGCCGTCGAGGCGGTGACCAATGACTGGAAGCAGCGCGGCGGCTGTACCGTGATGGCGGCGATAATCGTGGGTGATCGGCTCGAAGTCGTGGCGGTGGGCGACAGCGGGTTGCGCATCAATGGCAGCGATGTGCTGCAGGTGCTGAAGCCTCTGGATGATGTGACCGCCATCATGCGCCGGGAAACCTGGCAGTATTTTCTGGCGCTTGGGCGGGATATTGAAACCTGCGACAGGCTTGCAGCCTCGATCACATGGCAGGGGACGCGGCACCAGCCGGCGGGCGTGGAAACGGCTGACCCGGCAATATTGGCCGAACTCGAGGCGCGATCGCTGAAGGCCTGCCGGGCGCATCTGCCGGATGTGCCGGTCAGCGAGATCGAGGCG
>NZ_JAFKHD010000389.1 GCF_017307565.1 Devosia sp. | reverse complement strand
CCTCCATCGAGGAGGCACCCAAGGTCGGCATGCGCTGGAGACCCGAGTTCGTCAAGGGCATCGGCAAGCGCAATGGCGGCTTCATCATCATCCCAGACATGGAACGTATTTTCGAGACCCAGGGCGGCAGAAGCGCGCCCTCTGCAGCACCAGAAGAGAGAGCTAGCGCATGAGACTGACGATCAAGACCAAACTCGCCGCGGTATTTACCACCGTGGTCGCGCTGTCGGGCGCCAGCATGTTCATGGCTTTGGGCAATCTCGGCACGCTCAACAGCGAAATGGAGCGCATTATCAATGGCCCGGTAGAGCGCTCCATGACGCTCAAGGGGCTGCAATATGGCCTGATGTCTATGGCCAACGATACGCGCCGCATGGTGATCTCGACCGACTCTGCCGAACTGGCGCAGATCCGGTCGGATATGGATGCGCGCATGGCTGGTATCACCAGCACGGCACAGGGGCTGGTCGGCCAGTTCTCCATCGCGGAAGCCAATGCCGAGATGCAGAGCATCGTCGAGACGATCGACGCCTATGTGTCCGCGACGCGCCGCGTCCAGGACGAGGCGATGAAGAACACCGACACGGAAGCCTTCGCCATTACAACCACGCGCGGTAGCGCGTCGATCTCCGCTATCGAGGAATCCCTTGGTGGCCTGCGCGCGGCTTTCGCCGCCAGGATGAGCGCCGGCGATACCGCGGCAATCAGCGCCTATCAGAGCGCGAGCGACCTCTTCCTCGAGGTCAGCGACGTGTTCCGCCAGCACCGCAACGTGCTCCTGGCGTCGAGCAATCCCGCCAAGCAGGATCAGTGGCTGGCCGACTATAGTGCTGGCGTCTCAGCGATGAAGGCAGACTTCGATCGCCTCTCGCGCCAGATCCCGTCGTCCGACGCAGCCCAGTTCAACAAGGTACGCAGCGATTTCGACGTGATGGTCGAGGCCATGAATGCCGGTAACGACCTTGCCGTGCAGCGTTCGGTCTACAATTCCACCTCGATCAACGATGCCGAAGCCGCGCCGCTGCGCATGAAGATCAGCTCGCTGGTGGACAGCATTGTTGCGCGCAATGACGCCGCGATGCAGGAAGCCGTGGCCGGTGCTGATGACATGTATGAGCAAAGCCGCATGCTCCTGCTCGGCCTGCTCGCTGCCTCGGTGCTGATTGCGGTCATCGCCGCCATCTGGATCGTCGTGTCGATCTCGCGCGCCCTGTCGAGCGCTGTCCAGCTCGCCAATGGCGTTGCCGCCGGCGACCTCAACGCGACCGCCCAGATCAAGGGTGACGACGAAGTTGGCGACCTGATCAAGGCGCTCAACTCCATGACCGCCAAGCTGCGCGAAGTGGTTGCCGAAGTCACTGCGGCAACGCGCAATGTCGCCTCTGGCAGCCAGGAAATGTCGGCAACCGCCGAACAGCTGAGCCAGGGTGCTACCGAACAGGCGTCCTCGACTGAAGAGGCTTCCGCCTCGATGGAAGAAATGGCTTCGACCATCAAGCAGTCGGCAGACAATGCAAGCCAGACCGAAAAGATCGCCCGTCAGTCCGCTGCCGATGCGATTGCCTCGGGCGAGGCGGTGAACAATGCGGTCAGCGCCATGCAGACCATCGCCGAAAAGATCATGGTCGTGCAGGAAATCGCCCGCCAGACCGATCTTCTGGCCCTTAATGCAGCCGTGGAAGCGGCGCGCGCCGGCGAACACGGTCGCGGCTTCGCGGTTGTGGCTTCCGAAGTCAGAAAACTGGCCGAACGCAGCCAGGCTGCCGCTGCCGAAATCTCGACCCTTTCCGGCACCACGGTGAAGGCCGCGCAGTCGGCCGGCGAAATGCTGGGCAAGCTCGTGCCCGATATCCAGCGTACGGCAGAACTGGTGGAAGAAATCTCGGCCGGCAGCCGCGAGCAGAATGCGGGTGCCGCCCAGATCAACACCGCTATCCAGCAGCTCGACAAGGTCACCCAGCAGAACACCTCTGCGGCCGAGGAAATGTCCTCGACGGCGGAAGAACTGGCAAG
>NZ_JAFKHD010000388.1 GCF_017307565.1 Devosia sp. | reverse complement strand
GAAGGGCTTGAACAGTTCGAGCGCCATCTTCTTCGGCAGGCCGCACTGGTGCAGCTTGAGCTCCGGACCGGTCACGATGACCGAGCGGCCGGAATAGTCGACGCGCTTGCCGAGCAGGTTCTGACGGAAGCGGCCCTGCTTGCCCTTGAGCATGTCGGACAGCGACTTCAGCGGACGCTTGTTGGCACCGGTGATGGTGCGGCCACGGCGGCCGTTGTCGAACAGCGCGTCCACAGCTTCCTGCAGCATGCGCTTTTCGTTGCGGATGATGATGTCCGGTGCACGGAGCTCGATCAGGCGCTTCAGGCGGTTGTTACGGTTGATCACACGACGGTAGAGGTCGTTGAGATCGGACGTAGCAAAGCGGCCGCCGTCCAGCGGGACGAGCGGGCGGAGTTCGGGCGGAATGACCGGAATGATGGTCATGATCATCCATTCGGGCTTGTTGCCCGAAACGATGAACTGCTCGACGATCTTGAGGCGCTTGGCCAGCTTCTTGGGCTTCAGCTCGGTGGTCGACTCGGCGATCTCGACGCGGAGGTCCGCAGCGATCTTTTCGAGGTCGAGGTTAAGCAGGATGTCGCGAATGGCTTCGGCGCCGATCTTGGCGGTGAAGCTGTCGGCACCATACTCGTCCTGGGCGTCGAGGTACTGCTCTTCGGTGAGAAGCTCGTTCTGGGTGAACGGGGTCAGACCGGCATCGAGAACGACATAGTTCTCGAAGTAGAGGATGCGCTCGATATCCTTGAGGGTCATGTCGAGCAGCAGGGCGATGCGGCTCGGCAGCGACTTCAGGAACCAGATGTGGGCGACGGGAGCGGCCAGTTCGATGTGGCCCATGCGCTCGCGGCGAACGCGAGACAGGGTGACTTCAACACCGCACTTTTCGCAGATGACGCCCTTGAACTTCATGCGCTTGTACTTGCCGCACAAGCACTCGTAGTCCTTGGTGGGGCCAAAGATGCGGGCGCAGAACAGACCATCACGTTCAGGCTTGAACGTACGGTAGTTGATGGTCTCGGGCTTCTTGATCTCGCCGTAGGACCAGGAAAGGATCTTTTCCGGGCTCGCGATGGAGATCTTCATCTGATCGAAGGCCTGCACCGGAACCGACGGGTTGAACGGGTCCATGACGTGGGAATGATTATTCATCAATTCTCTCCTCTATCCGCCCCGACCGCAGCCAGGCTGACGGTCGGGTTGGAAGGTGAATGGGGGTGGAAGAGCCGGATTATTCCGCCGCTTCCTGAGGAGGTGCGAGCTCCGCTTCGGCCCGGTTCGGGTCTTCCTGTTCGCGCATGTCGAGTTCGACATTGAGACCGAGCGAACGGATTTCCTTGACCAGAACGTTGAAGCTTTCCGGAATGCCCGCTTCGAAGGTGTCGTCGCCACGGACGATCGCTTCGTAGACCTTGGTACGACCAGCAACGTCGTCCGACTTGATGGTGAGCATTTCCTGGAGCGTATAGGCGGCGCCATACGCTTCGAGAGCCCACACTTCCATCTCGCCGAAACGCTGACCGCCGAACTGCGCCTTGCCGCCCAGCGGCTGCTGGGTAACGAGCGAGTAAGGACCGATCGAACGTGCGTGGATCTTGTTGTCCACGAGGTGGTCGAGCTTGAGCATGTAGATGTAGCCAACCGTCACCTGACGGTCGAACTGCTCACCGGTACGGCCGTCAAACACGGTCGACTGACCCGAAGACTTGAGGCCTGCCTTTTCGAGCATGACCACAATGTCGGCTTCCTTGGCGCCGTCGAAGACCGGGGTCGCGATCGGCACACCCTTGGAGAGGTGTTCGCCGAGACGCACCAGGCCGTCGTCGTCGAGGTCGGTGATGTTGCTGTCGCCAGCAAACAGTTCACCGATTTCGCCACGGAGCGGCTTCAGGTCGCCCGAACGCTGGTAGGCGCGGACCATCTGGTCGATCTTCTTGCCCATGCCGGCGCAGGCCCAACCCAGGTGGGTTTCAAGGATCTGGCCGACGTTCATGCGCGAAGGCACGCCGAGCGGGTTCAGCACGATGTCAA
>NZ_JAFKHD010000387.1 GCF_017307565.1 Devosia sp. | reverse complement strand
GTGGTGGCGGACGGGCAGGACGCGGCGGGCCTCGGCGGCAAGGTCTCCGGCTGGGTCACCACCGAGGTCGGCGGCGAGACCGTCGCGATCATCGGCGTGACGACCCAGATCCTCGCCTCGATCTCCTCGGTCGGGAACACGATCGTCGAGGGCGGGCCGAACAACGACACCGACATCCTGGCCGCGCTGCTGCAGCCGATCATCGACGCGGCGAGCCTCGTCACCGACAAGATCGTGCTGATGGGCCACCTGCAGCAGTACACGCTGGAGATGGACCTCGCGGGCAAGCTGTCAGGCGTGGACATCATCATCTCCGGCGGCAGCCACGCGCTGTTCGCCGACGGGACGGATACTGTGCGCCCTGGCGACACGGCCGCGGAAACCTACCCGCTGCTGCTGACCGACAGGGACGGCAACACCACGCTGCAGGTGAACACCGCGGGCGAGTACGCCTATCTGGGCCGCCTCGTGGTCGAGTTCGACGGGAACGGCCATATCATCGCCGACAGCATCGACCCGCTGATCTCCGGCGCCTGGGCCACCACGGACGAGGTGGTCGCCGACGTCTACGCCGCGGAGCTGGCGGATGACGACGCGAGCAACGACCCCTTCGCCGCAGGCAGCAAGGGCGCGCATGTCGAGGCGCTGGCCGAGGCCGTGGGCAGCGTGATCGACGCCAAGGACAGCAACATCCTCGGCTTCACGGAGGTGTTCCTGGAGGGACGCCGCGGCCTGGTGCGGACCGAGGAGACCAATCTCGGCAACCTCACCGCCGATGCCAATCTGTTCGTGGCGCGCCAGTACGACGCCACCGTGCAGGTCTCGATCAAGAACGGCGGCGGCGTGCGCGCCGAGATCGGCACGTTCGACACCGGCGAGGCAGCCACGCCGCTGCCGCCGGCCGCCAACCCCGATGCCGGCAAGCCGGAGGGCGGCGTCAGCCAGCTCGATATCGAGAACTCGCTGCGCTTCAACAACACGCTTGCCCTGACCACGGTCACGGTCGCCGAGCTGGAGCAGATCGTCGAGTACGCGGTGGCGCAGAAGGGCCCCGGCATCACCGCCGGCCAGTTCGGCCAGTTCGGCGGCCTCGCCTTCAGCTACGATCCGTCGGAACAGGCGATCGCGTTCGACAACGTCACCGGCGCGGTGCTGCAGGACGGGCTGCGCGTGCAGACGCTCGCGCTGATCGACGATGACGGCAACGTGGTGCAGACGCTGGTGCGGGACGGGCAGATCGTCGCCGATCCGAACCAGGAGATCCGCATCGTCACGCTGAACTTCATGGCGGCGCAGAACGGCGCCAACGCCACCGGCGGCGACGGCTATCCGATCCCGATCTTCGGCGAGGACACGATCGACCTCAGCGCGGCCCTCACCGACCCGGGCCTGGCCGACTTCGCCGCACCGGGATCCGAGCAGGATGCCCTGGCCGAGTACCTGAAGGCCAACTTCTCGACCCCGGAGACGGCCTACAGCAAGCCGGAGACCAGCGAGACCGAGGATACGCGCATCCAGAACCTCGCCGTGCGCGAGGACACGGTGGAGCCGGCCGCCGTGCTCGACTTCACGCTGTGGCAGACCGCGGTCGGGGTCGGCGCGCGGGATGACCGCGGCTTCGATGCCAGCTCCTGGCGCGGGGCGCTGATCGAGCTCGACCGTGCGGAGGGCGACGAGACGCTGATCGGCGTTGCTGCGTCCGGCGACCAGGGCGCGATCGCGCGGATCCGCAGCACCGGGGGCGACGTCTCGATCGACGGCGCGTCCTTCGACAACGACGTGACCCTCGCCGGCCAGGGCGAGCTGCTGGCGGTGACGTGGGAGGGCCGCAGCGCGGTGCTCGACCACACGGCCACCTGGAACACGATCAAGACCGCGGTCGTCACCGACTTCACCGGCGAGGCGCTGGCGCTGCGCGGCTTCGTGCACAACGTGGTCGATCTCGGCGGCAACGACACCGGGCTCGACCTCGCGCTCGACGGCGCCAAGCGCGGCTTCGTCCGCCTCGGCGCCGGCGACGACACGATCGAGAT
>NZ_JAFKHD010000332.1 GCF_017307565.1 Devosia sp. | reverse complement strand
GCTCCTGCGGAAGCAGGAGCCTCTTGCGGCTGAACGCTGCGCGTGGAGGAGAGAGGTCCCAGCCTTCGCTGGGACTCATGGCTTTTCCAGCGCGCTGGGCCGGCCTTGCGCGTACCCCCCTTCGGCTGGCTGCTTGCAGCGGAGAGCGAGGCTCCCTCCAAAACGAAAAAGCCCCGGCACTTGGCCGGGGCTTTCTTTTACTGCGCCGCTTCGAGGTCCAGGAACCCGCCGGACTGGCGTTCCCATAGCATGGCGTAGTGGCCGCCTGAGGCGAGGAGCTGGGCGTGTGTGCCCTCCTCCACGATCTTGCCCTTTTCGAGCACCACGAGCCGGTCCATGGCCGCGATGGTCGATAGGCGGTGCGCGATGGCAATCACCGTCTTGCCCTGCATCAGCATGGTCAGCTGCTCCTGGATCGCCGCTTCCACCTCGGAGTCGAGGGCGGACGTGGCTTCGTCGAGCACCAGGATCGGCGCGTTCTTGAGCAGAACGCGGGCGATGGCAACGCGCTGACGCTGGCCGCCGGAGAGCTTTACGCCCCGCTCGCCCACATGGGCATCATAGGCCTTGCGGCCCTGCGGGTCAGACAGCCCCATGATGACATCGTGGACATTGGCCTGTTCGGCCGCCCGCATCATTTCCTCGTCGGTCGCGTTCTGGCGGCCGTATTTGAGGTTTTCGCGGACGGAACGATGCAGCAGGGACGTATCCTGGCTGACGAGGCCGATAGCGGCGCGGAGGCTTTCCTGCGTCACCGAGCGGACGTCGTGACCGTCGATCCGGATGGAGCCGTCCTGCACGTCGAACATGCGCAAAGCGAGATTGACCAGGGTCGACTTGCCCGAACCGGACCGGCCGACAAGGCCGATCTTTTCGCCAGGCTTCACCGTGAGGCTGAATTCGTCGATGACCGAGCCTTCCTTGCCGCGCCAATAGTTGAAGCTGACATTGTCGTAATGCAGCTCGCCATTGGTGACCGCCAGAGGCTTGGCCTCCGGCGCGTCGAGCATGGTCAGGGGCTGGGCGATAGTGTCCATCGAGTCCCGTGTCGTGCCGATCTGACGGAAGATGTTGGAGCCGATTTCGAGGATCCAACCGCTCATGTTCATGATCTGCAGGGCGAAGGGAATGGCCGTTGCCACCGCCGCGGCAGTGAGCGTGCCATTGTTCCAGCCGGCCAGCGCAAGCCAAGTGACCGAGACCACAAGGCCAGCATTGAGCAGGAACAGGACCGACCACATATAGGTGAAGACCCGCATCAACTTGCGGAAGCTGATGGCGTGGTCGAGCACGCTATCGGCCACATATTTGTCCTCGTGCTCGCCCGAGGCAAAGGTCTTCAGCGTCTGGATATTGGTGTAGCTGTCGACGATGCGGCCAGTCATCACCGATTTGCTCTCCGAGAGGTCCTCGGAATAGCGAGCGATGAGCGGCATGGTGATGGTGAAGAGCACCGCATAGAGCAGCAGCCAGACACCGATCGGGATCAGCAGGATCGGATCGAGCTGGGCCAGCACAACGACGGCGACCACGACGAAGACCAGCGCATACCAGGCTGCGTCGATGGTGAGGTTGACCCCGATTTCGATGGCTTCGCCGGCCTGGATGACCTTGTTGGCGATGCGACCGGCAAAGTCGTTCTGGAAATAGGTCCAGCTCTGCCGGATGACATGCCAGTGGCTTTGCCAGCGGACGATGTCGACTAGGTTGGGGACAATGCCGTGATTGCGCACCAGGGTGTCGAGCACGAAGGTGAGCGGCCGAATGACGACGACGACCACGACCATCCACAGAAGGGTCTGGGTGTGCAGGTCGAAGATTTCGCCGGGATTGGTCGTAGCCAGCATGCCCACCACCATGCCGACGAAGACCGGCATCAGCGCATCGGCAATGGAGCCGATAGCGACGAGACCGATGCGGATGGCAAAGGCAGCTTTGAACTGGGCGACGAAGTAGGTGACGAAGGGTCGGAGGCCCATGGGCGGCTGGCGATTTTTGGCCAGGGCGACGGGCGAATAGAGATTGTCGAAGAAGTCGATGACGCGGTTGAACATTTTCTGCTCATTGTCTTGAGCCGCGCCTGACAGAACCTTTTCAGTGGGTTCGTATCAGGTTCGGTGCCTATCGGTGGGTTTGGGCTGGCTAGGGGCAAATGCACCGGGCTGATTGCCTTCGTGTCGCGTCATGATGATATCTCCCATTTGGGATCTCCTCTGGTTGGTGCCCTCCACCATGAAGGGCATTTGAAATCTGTTGGGGACTGCGGCGCTTACTGCGCCGCGTCCTCGACCTGGTCCATCTCCAGGAACCCGCCCGACTGGCGTGCCCAGAGCTGGGAATAGATGCCGCCGGAATCGACGAGCTCGGCGTGGGTGCCGTGCTCGACGATCGCGCCTTTATCGAGCACCACCAGACGGTCCATCATGGCGATGGTCGAGAGGCGATGGGCAATGGCGATCACGGTCTTGCCTGTCATCAGCAGCTCGAACTGGCTCTGGATGGCGGCCTCCACCTCGGAGTCGAGGGCGGACGTTGCCTCATCGAGCACCAGAATGGGGGCATTTTTCAAGAGCACACGCGCAATGGCGATACGCTGGCGCTGACCGCCGGAGAGTTTGACGCCGCGTTCGCCCACATGGGCGTCGTAGCCCTTGCGACCCTTGAAGTCGGAAAGACCAAGGATGAAGTCGTGCGCTTCGGCCAGTTTGGCGGCTTCGAACATCTCCTCGTCGGTCGCGTCGGGCCGGCCATAGACGATGTTTTCGCGCACCGAGCGATGAAGGAGAGACGTATCCTGGGTGACGACGCCGACATTGGCGCGGAGGCTATCCTGCTGGATGTCCGAGATATCGTGCCCATCGACCAGAATGCGCCCGCCCTGCCGGTCGTAGAACCGCAGCAACAGATTGACGATGGTCGATTTGCCCGCGCCGGAGCGACCGACAAGGCCGATCTTCTCGCCCGGACGGATATTGAGGTTGAGCCCCTCGATGACGCCCGAGGATTTGCCATAGTGGAACGACACGTTCTCGAACTTGATGTCGCCTTCGACACGGCCGACCGGCTGGGCGTTGGGCTTGTCGGAGACAACGCGCGGCAGCGAGATGGAATTGATGCCATCGCGCACGACGCCGATGTTTTCGAACAGAGCCGACATTTCCCACATGACCCACTGGCTCATGCCCTGGAAGCGCAGCACGAGCGCGGCCGCAATGGCGATGGCGCCTGGCGTCATATTGCCATTGAGCCACTGCCAGATGCCCACCGCGAAGACGGCGAAGAGCAACAGGCAATTCATCATCGTGATCGTGCCCTGGAGCAGGGTCACCATGCGCATCTGCTTGTAGACCGTGCCGAGGAAGCCATCCATGGCCTCGCGGGCATAGGTCTCTTCGCGGCGCGAATGCGAAAACAGCTTTACCGTCGCGATATTGGTGTAGCTGTCGACGATGCGGCCGGTCATCATCGAGCGCGCATCGGCCTGGGCCTCGGAAATCTTGCCAAGGCGCGGGATGAAGTAGCGCAGGAGACAGAGATAGGCGCCGAGCCAGACGACGAAGGGCACGGCGAGCCAGATGTCGCTCATGGCAGCAAGGACGACGGCGCCGACGAAATAGACGATGACGTAGACCGTCACGTCGAGCACCTTCATCATCACTTCGCGCACGGCGAGCGAGGTCTGCATCAGCTTGGCGCCGATGCGCCCGGCGAACTCGTCCTGGAAATAGCTCATCGACTGACGGATCAGATAACGATGGGCCATCCAGCGGATGCGCTGCGGGAAGTTGCCGAGCAGCGTCTGGTGAATGATCATCGCGTCGACGATCTGCAGCGTCGGAATGAGCAGCAGCAGCACGGCGCCCATGCCGGCAAGCTTCCAGCCTTCATCGGCAAGGAAGGTTTCCTTGTTGGCCGCACTCAGCCAATCTACGATCGAGCCCATGAAGCCGAAGAGCGAGATTTCGAGCAGAGCAATGGCCGCGCCAAGAATGGTCATGGCGGCGAGCCACTTCTTGGCGCCGTGGCTATAGTGCAGGCAGAAGGCTAGTAGGCCCTTTGGGGGCTCAGTCGGCTCCTCCAGGGGGTAGGCATTCAGCCGCTTTTCGAACCAACTCAACATCATCGTCACCACAGAATCGTCCCTAGAGTGAAGTACCATGCCCAGAAGCTACGTGACGGCGATGACATCGTCCGTCAGCAGGGCTGGCGATGGTGGTGATCCATCCAGGGAAATTTTAAAGACCGCGCTCGATACGTTCCATTGAACGCAGAGGAGCCGCGTGGCGTTTAGCCCAGGCCTCCTCCGTGATGCCCGAAGGCATCAAAGAATTGGGCTATGCAGCCAAGAGCGGCGTAGCATACACAAATGGCTAGAGTCGCCTGTTGCCACTTGGCCACATTCGAATGCCAGAAAATAACGTTGCACTGGACCATTTCATGCGCACCGAAAACGAGCACACCATCTTCCTCAAGGACTATGCCCCGACGCCATACCGGATTGTCGCCGTGGACATGGATTTCAAGATCACTGAGGCGGTGACCCGGGTTCGGACGCAGATGACCATCGAGCCGCGGCCGGAAACCGCGCCGGGCACCTCGCTGGTGCTCGACGGCGACGGGTTGACGCTGCAGTCTATTGCCATCGACGGCCTGCCGATGATGCTGTCGGCCTATGCGACCGATGACAACGGGCTGACCGTGGTCGAGCCGCCGTTCCGCCGTTTCGTGCTCGAAACGGAAGTGAACCTGACACCCGAGACCAATACCAAGCTGATGGGGCTCTACCGCTCGAGCGGCACCTGGTGCACGCAATGCGAGCCGGAAGGCTTTCGGCGCATCACCTACTATCTCGACCGCCCCGATATTCTCGCGCCCTTCAAGGTGCGGATCACGGCGCCGCGCGATGTCGCGCCGGTGCTGCTCTCGAACGGCAACCTGATCGACAAGGGCGATGCCGGCGACGGCACGCATTTCGCTCTCTGGGAAGACCCCTTCCCCAAGCCCGCCTATCTTTTCGCGCTCGTGGCCGGCGATCTCGGCTCGATCACCGACACTTTTACCACCATGAGCGGCCGCAAGGTGGACCTGGCCATCTATTGCACCCACGGCAAGGAAGCCGAATGCGCCTATGCCATGGATAGCCTCAAGCGCTCTATGGTCTGGGACGAAAAGCGCTTTGGCTGCGAGTATGATCTCGACGTGTTCAACATCGTCGCCGTTTCCGATTTCAACTTCGGCGCGATGGAGAACAAGGGGCTCAACATTTTCAATGACAAGCTGGTCTTTGCCCTGCCCGAGACGGCGAGCGACGCCAACTATGCCAATATCGAGCGCGTCATCGCGCACGAATATTTCCATAACTGGACCGGCAATCGCATCACTTGCCGCGACTGGTTCCAGCTCTGTCTCAAGGAAGGCCTGACCGTTTATCGCGACCAGGAATTCTCTTCGGACGAGCGCAGCCGCCCGGTGCAGCGCATTCATGACGTCGAGAACCTGCGCATCACGCAGTTCCCCGAGGACGGCGGCCCGCTCGCCCATCCGCCCCGGCCGGACCACTATCGCGAGATCAACAACTTCTACACGACGACCGTCTACCAGAAGGGCTCGGAAGTCGTCCGCATGCTGGCGACGCTCCTCGGCGAAGCCGGCTTCCGCAAAGGCATGGACCTCTATTTCGAGCGTCATGACGGCGAGGCGACCACGATCGAGGCCTTCCTGAAGGTCTTCGAGGATGCAACGGGCACCGATCTCGGCCAGTTTTCGCGCTGGTATCTCAATGCGGGCACGCCCGCGGTTACCGCCAGCGACAGCTATGACGCAGCGAGCCAGACCTATACCCTGACCCTGTCGCAGAAGACCGCGCCAACGCCGGGCCAGCCGGACAAGCCGCCTTTCGTCATCCCGGTGAAATTCGGCCTTATCGGCCCCAATGGCAGCCCCATGGGCTGGAGCGGAGTGACTGGTGGCACGGTGCAGGACGATCTCATCGTGCTCGATGGTGACAGCGTCACCCTGACTTTTACCGGCGTTGCCAACCGTCCCGTGCCGTCGCTGTTCCGTGGCTTCTCGGCGCCCGTCAAACTCGCGACCAACCTGACCCAGCAGGACCTGCTGTTCCTTGCGCGCCACGATAGCGATCCGTTCAATCGCTGGGACGCGCTGCAGACCGTTTCGACCCAGTTGATGGCGGCGGCCGCGACCGGGCGCCAGCCTGAGGGGGCCGATGTGGATGCCCTGCGCCAGGCGATCATCGACACGCTGGAAGATCCCGCGCTCGACCATGCCTTCAAGGCGCAGGTCATCGCCATGCCGGATGAAACCGTCATTGCCCGCCAGATCGGCAAAGATGTCGACCCGGGTACAGTGGCGGCAACGCGCGCTGCGCTGATCCGCGCCATTGTCGGGCCGATCGCCGACAGGCTGGCCGCGCTCCACGCCGAACTGACGCTCAACGAGCCCTATAGCCCCGACGCGGCCCAGGCCGGTCGGCGCTCGCTGCGCAATGGCCTCCTGTCGCTCCTGACGGCCGGCTCTGACCTCGGTGCGTCGCTGGCCGAGGCTCAGTATCAGGCCGCCGGCAACATGACTGACCGCTATGCGGCACTCGCGATCTCGGCGCAAAACTGGACATCGGCGGCGCAGGCCCTGCTCGGTGATTTCCGCGCGCGCTTCAGCGGCGACCCACTGGTGTTCGACAAGTGGCTGGTCGCCTCTTCACAGGCACCGGACGATGGCGTGATCGAGCGGTTGCGGTCCATCCTGGCGGCGCCCGATTTCCCGCGCACCAATCCGAACCGGCTGCGCGCCCTGCTCGGCAGCTTCGTGATGACCAACCCGGCGCAGTTTGCCCGCGGTGACGGCCTCGGTTTCCGTTTCGTCGCGGAAGCGGCGGCGGAGATCGACAAGGTCAATCCGCAAGTCGCCGCGCGCATCCTCACCGGCTTCCGCATTCTGCCCCTGCTTGAGGCCGGAAGGCGCGAGGCGGGCCGCAGTGCGCTCGAGGCGCTGAAGAATCAGCATACCCTCAGCCGCAATACCGGCGACATCGTCGACCGAATCCTTGCCGGCTAAACCGCTGCCAATTCACCAAAACCACGTGTCTCCCGCCCTCAAAAGGGGGGGACACGGAAGTCTTCCACAGGGCACGCCTCGGCCGAGCCGACGCCCCGCGGACATAGAACGATTTTTCTTTTCGCCTAAGTGATTCAAGAGACTCACGTTTTGGCGTTGGGCCCGGAAAGGCCCGCAGAGCCCTATGGACAAGCCCCCTGCGGCTGATTCATTACTTGTTAACGGGCAAATCGCTTCGGGGCTAACCCCTTACATATGTGGAGACTTTTATGCAGTCGTCGGAGGCCTCCGGCGCCGGTGCTGACGGATTCGGCATGGGCAACGGACATCAACAAAGGCGCCTCCGCCACCAAGGCACGACTGCATCCCGCATCCTCTCGCCCATCACTTTAGCTGTCGCGACGACAGCCTTTGCCGCTGCCGGCCTCTTCATCGCCTATGACGCCGTCACCACACTTGGGACACTCAAACGCGAACTCGCTTTGATCGGCACCGCCGTCGCCGCGCGCGTGGCGCACGAGCCGCTTGAGAGGGCAAGCGCCACCCTCGCGAGCACCCAAGGCGAATATCCCGGCGTTATCGACGCGCGCTTCGTCGAGGCCGCAAGCGACTTCGGCGACGTTTTCTCCGAGGTGATTCCGGCCGGCGACCATGGCATGCTGAGCCTTCAGGCCGAGCAATCGGGCGCCATCGGCGCGATTACCGGCCGCGGCGCGGCGGCCCTTGCCCTTGCGGGCCTTATCACCGCTTTCACCCTCCGCCGACGCCGTGGCGAGGCGATGCCGGATCCGATGGAGCGACACACCTATCGCTCGCTGACGGCCGCGATCCCCATGGGCGTTGCCTGCTGGACGTCCAAGGGCGAAATGATCGTCTGCAATGGCGACTATCGAGAGCGCCTGAAGCTCGAAGAAGACAGCATCACCTATTCGGAAGCGCTGGGACGCCTGGCTGCGGGCGGCTATTTGAAGCTGCTGCGTGAAGAGGACGGCAGTCGCGTTCTCGAACTGCACCAGCAAGACGGCTCCTGCCTGCTGATCGACGAGCGCCCTCTGCCCGATGGCGGTTTCATGACCCTGCTGTCGGACGAGACCGAGCGCAAACGCACCGATGTGCTGCTCTCGACCATCCGGGCCGAACAGCGCCTCCTGGCGCGCCGCTATCATGAGGAAAAGATCCGTGCCGAGGCCGCGAGCCGGGCTAAGACCAATTTCCTCGCTCATCTCAGCCACGACATTCGCACCCCACTCAACCACATCATCGGCTTTGCCGAGCTGATGGCGAGCGAGACCTATGGCGCGCTGGGCGACCCGCACTATGACGAATATGTGCGCACGATCAAAAGCTCGGGCGAACACCTGCTCAATTCCTTCGCCGCCATTCTCGATCTCGCCGAACTCGAAAACGGCCAGAAGGTGCTGCGCACCGACGCGGTGCCGGTCGATGAAGTGATCACCTCGGTCTGCCGCCGCTTCCGCGGACCGATCAACCGCGCGGGTCTCTCGCTGTCGGTCAACGCCGAAACCGGCGCCGTGCTCTGCGGCGATCGGCTGGCGCTGGTGCGCATGGTCAGCAATATCGTTGAAAACGCCATCCGCTTTACTCCGGCCGGCGGGCAGTTGACCCTTGCGACTTTTGCGGCCGACGACGGTGTCGTTATCGAAATCACCGATACGGGCATCGGCATGAACGACGAGCGGCTTTCGAGCCTGCGCCAGCCCTTCGCCCTCGGGGATGCGACTTTCACGCGCGACGGCGTTGGCCCGGGTCTCGGCATTTCGATCTCGCGGGCCATTGCCGAGCTGAGTGGTGGCCGCATGGTGATCGACTCAACGCCGAGCATCGGCACCACCGTTGCCATCTCCCTGCCGATCGGGGCAGGACACGCTGAAATCACCGCGGCGGCCTGATCATGATCAACCGAGAATGGCACGAAACGCATCGTCTGGGCCCGAAGGCGAAACTCGACGAGCGGATCGCCTGGCATATCGAACATGCTCAGGTCTGCGGTTGCCGCGAAATGCCCGAGAGCATCAAGCGGGAACTGGCTGCGCGCGGCATCGCCGCGCCGAAGCGGCCGGACTAGAGCGTCCGCGCCGTCTCGTACCATGCCTTGGCGGCCGCGGCGACTTCGCCCTGCATGTCAGCGATATCGAGCGCGAGACGACCGAAATCGGGGTAGTGGCAAAGCTGGGCCAGCAGGTCCTGGAAGGCGGGCGACCAGGCCTCTTCCTTGAACGGACTGACCAGCGCCGAACTCATCACCTGCAGCACCGTGGCGTAGACCGTGTGGATTTCCGCAAGGCGCTGCCCCTTGGGCAGGAGGCCGATTTCGCCCATGCGCGCGAGGACGCGGGCGGGTGTTGCCTGGGGCAGGCCAATCGCCGCACCAGCGACGAGCTGCGCCGACTGCGCAATGAATTCGAGATCGACAAGGCCACCATCGGCCAGCTTGAGATCGAAGGCGTGGCGCGGCTTGCGCTCCTTGGCCATCAGCGCGCGCATGGTGACCACATCGTCGATGGTCTTGGCCTTGTCGCGCGGCATGGCCATGACAGCGGCGATTTCGTCTTCAACCACCTTGGGCAGACTGCCTGTGCCGGCAACGACGCGGGCGCGGCTGAGGGCCAGATGTTCCCAGGTCCAGGCCTCGCCGCGCTGATAGGAGCGGAAGGAGGCAAGGCTAGTGGCCAGCGGGCCGGCATTGCCCGAGGGGCGCAGACGCATATCCGTTTCGTAAAGCACCCCTTCGCTGGTCGGCGCTGCGAGGGCCGCGACGAGGCGCTGGGTCAGGCGGGCGAAATAGTGCGAGGTGGCCAGCGGCCGTTCGCCATCGGATTCCGCGTCCGGCCCGTCATAGAGCAGGATGAAGTCTAGATCGGAGGTGAAGGTCATCTCGCCGCTGGCCATCTTGCCGAAGGCGAGGAGCGTCGTTGAGGCGCCTTCGATGCGGCCATGGCGACGGGCGAACTCGTCCTGCACACTGGCAAAGAGGCGGTTGAGCAGAGTTTCGGCGAGGGCGGTAAACTGTTCGCCGGCGACTGCTGCGCTGACCGTGCCGGAAAGAAGGCCAGCCGCCACGAGGAATTTCTGCTCTTGCCCAATGATGCGGGCGCGGTCGATCAGCTCCTCATAGGTGCGCGCATCAGCCAGGAAGGAATCGACCTTGGCGACAAGCACGTCGCGATGCGTCACGTCATTGGCAAAGGCCGGGTCGATCAGCCCGTCGACGACATGGGCGCGATGGATGACCGCCTCGGCCATGCGTGGGGCAGAGGCCATGAACTGCACCAGCAGCGAGCGCAATTGCGCGTGGTTGCGCAACAGGGCGAAGAGCTGCACGCCGCCGGGCAGGCGCGAGAGGAAATCGTCCATGCGGGCGAGGCCGAGATCGGCATTGCCGGCGGCCGCCAGCGTCGTCAACAACGCCGGGAGAAGCTCGGTGAGGTGCGCCCGTGCGGCGGCGCTGCGTGTGGCGGCGTAGCTGCCGTAGTGCCACTTGCGCACCGTCTCGATGGCCTTGTGCGCATCGGCAAAGCCCATATTGGTCAGGGTTTCGAGCGTGTTCGGATCGTCGTCGCTGCCGGTAAAGACCAGATTGCCTTCGACGGTGCCCAGCGACTCGCCTCCGGTGAACAATTCGGCATAGTAGCGCGCGACGCGTTCCAGCGCGGCGCGGTAGGTCGCTTCGAACATTGGCAGGTCGGGCTGGCCCATGAGCCGGCCGATGACCGCCACGGCTTCGGGCGTATCGGGCATGATGTGGGTCTGCTCGTCGCGCAGCATCTGGAGGCGGTTCTCGACCGCGCGTAGGTACCAGTAGGTTTCGGTCAGTTCGCTGGCCGTCGTTGGGCTGATCCAGTTGGCTGCGGCGAGCGCTGCCAGCGCCTGGGAAGTCGGGCGTACGCGCAGCGCCTTGTCGCGCCCGCCGGCAATCAGCTGCTGGGTCTGGGCAAAAAACTCGATCTCACGAATGCCGCCGCGACCGAGTTTCACATTGTGACCCTCGACACGAATGTCGCCCACTTTCTTGGAAACATTGATCTGGCGCTTCATCGCCTGGATATCGGCGATGGTCGCGAAATCGAGATGCTTGCGCCAGACATAGGGCGCCAGCTCCTTGACGAAGGCTTCGCCCACCTGCCGGTCGCCGGCACAGGGACGCGCCTTGATCCAGGCGGCGCGCTCCCAGTTCTGGCCGCGGACTTCGTAGTAGGCGAGCGCGGCATCGACCGAGAGCGCGACGGGCGTCGAACCCGGATCGGGCCGCAGGCGCAGGTCAGTACGGAAGACATAGCCATGGGCCTGATGGTCCTCCATCAGCCCAACCAGGCGCTGCACCATGCGCGAATAGATCTTCGTGCCTTCGCTGGGGTCGGCCAGGGCCGGTTTTTGCGGATCGAAGAACGCGACGATGTCGATGTCGGAGGAGTAGTTGAGCTCGCGCCCGCCATGCTTGCCGAGAGCAAAGAGCGCGAGACCGGAATTTTTGGCTCGCGCCGCCTCGCGCGGCAGCACCAGCTGTCCCTTGTCGTACGCCTGGAGCATGAGGAAATCGAGCGCGGCCTCGAGCGCCGCATCGGCGAGGTCGGAGAGCGCTTCGGTGGCGCGCGCCGTGGTCCAGACGCCGCCGGTTTCGGCTACGGCCGCGAGGAGCGCCGTGCGGCCCTTGGCGATGCGCAGCGTCTGTCCGAGCTCCGCCTCCTCGGCGGTGATGCCGGTTTCGGCCACCACGGCGATGAGATCGGCAAAGGCGGTATCGGGGCCCCGCTCGAGGGCATCGGCCAGCCATTCGGCATGCGTGCGCGCCAGTTCGAGCAGATAAGGCGCAGATTGCAGCAGCGGCCCAAGCGTCGGTTCGGCCGTCTTGAAGGCGGGCAGGAGCGCCGCCGGCAACTCGGCCAGCAGGGCGTCAAAACCGGGATGCGGAACGGCGGGCAGAGGTGCAAGGATGGTGCTCATAGGAGAGGCATATCCTGCGCTCGGGGCGCCAGCAAGCCGCTGCTAGCCCTTTCGCGCAGCGCCCTCGTCGGCTTCGGAAAGCTCGACCAGGACGCGCTTTTCGTCCTCGGTCAGCGCCGGCTCCCGCCCCCTGAACGGGGTTTTTCGCACGGCAAGAATGAGGCCGCTGAGCCCCAGCAGCAGCAGCGCGGGCGCTGCGATCCAGAGGATAAAGGTGTGGTTGTTGAGCCGGGGATTGAGCAGCACATATTCGCCGTAGCGGTCGACGAGATATTGCTCGACCTCGGCATTGGTATCGCCGGCTACCAGCCGCTCTCGCACCAGAATGCGCAGATCGCGCGCCAGATCGGCATCGCTATCGTCGATGGACTGGTTCTGGCAGACGAGGCAGCGCAGGCCCGACGAAATATCGCGGGCCCTTTGTTCCAGCACCGGATTGTCGAGCATTTCGTCGGGCGAGACCGCCAGAGCGGGCACGGCGAGGCAGAAAACCAGCGCGAGCAGCGAGAACAGGCGCGTCATTCCGCCGGCTCCAGGCTGGGCTTTGCCGCGCGCTGCGGGGCGCCTACGCGCAGGCGGCGATCGGTCAGCGACAGGGCGCCGGCACCGGCCATGACCAGCGCGCCGATCCAGATCAGCAGGATATAGGGCTTGTACCAGATGCGGATGACGTGGGTGTCATCGAGCGGTTCGCCCAGTTGCAGGTAGAACTGCGAGAAGCCGTAGGTTTCGATAGCGGCTTCAGTCGTCGGCATGCCGCTCGCCACGTAGATGCGGCGCTCGGGCGACAGTTCCTTGTTGCCACCGCCCGGTGCGGTGATGGTGAACCGGCCTGTATCGGCGAGATAGTTCGGCCCCGGCACCTGCTCGAAACGGTCGAAAGTGACGCTATAGCCGCTCAGCTCGGTGGTTTCGCCGGGATTGAGCGTCGTCACCAGCTCCGTTTCCCAGGCCGTCACCGAGACAATGCCTAGCACCGTGAGGCCCAGCCCCATATGGCCGAGCGCAGTCGACCAGATGGTGCGCGGCAGACCGACGAGGCGGCGAACGCTTTCGCGAACAGGAATGCGGCCAAGCTTGCTGCGCTCGATCAGTTCGGCAAGGGCGCCAAAAGTAACCCAGAAGCCGAGCAACAGCCCAAGCGGCGCTAGTGAAATGGACACCCCGCCAAGCGAGGAAACGAGGATGGTGAGGAAGATCGCCACGGCCGCGAGGCCCGCCAGCCGCTGCCCTGCCGCCACGAGGTCGGCCCGCTTCCAGGGCAGCAAAGGCCCAAAAGGCAGGATCAGCAGCAGCGGCGCCATGAGAGCGCCGAAGGTGAGATTGAAGAAGGGCGCACCAACCGAGATCGTCGTCCCAACCAGCGCGTCGAGCACCAGCGGGTAGAGCGTTCCCACCAGCACCGCGCCCACGGCCGTGGCGAGGAACAGGTTGTTGAGAATGAGCGCGCCTTCGCGGCTGATGGGCGCGAAAAGCCCGCCCTGCCGCAGGCTGCTGGCCCGCAGTGCGAAGAGCAGGAAGGCGCCGCCGATCAAGACCGCGAGGATCGTCAGGATGACCAGACCTCGGGTAGGATCGCTGGCAAAGGTATGGACCGAGGTCAGGATGCCAGAGCGGACAAGGAAGGTGCCCAGCAGGGAGAGCGAGAAGGTGATGATGGACAGAAAGATCGTCCAGATTTTCAGCGCATTGCGCTTTTCCATCACCAGGGCCGAATGCAGCAGCGCCGTGCCGGCAAGCCAGGGCATGAAGCTCGCATTCTCGACCGGATCCCAGAACCACCAGCCGCCCCAGCCCAGTTCGTAATAGGCCCAGTAGGAGCCCATGGCGATGCCAAGGGTCAGAAAAATCCAGCTCAGCATGGTCCACGGCCGCACCCAGCGCGCCCAGGCCTGGTCGATCCGACCCGAAATCAGCGCCGCCATGGCGAAGGAGAAGCAGATCGAAAAACCGACATAGCCCGCATAGAGAAGCGGGGGATGAATGGCGAGGCCGACGTCCTGCAGGATGGGGTTGAGATCAGCCCCCTCGAGAGGGGGTGAGGCCAGCCGCGCGAACGGGTTGGAAGTGAAAAGCGTGAACCCGCCAAAGGCGACGACGAGCAGGCTCTGTGCGCCGAGTACAAGGTTCAAAAGATCCGCCGGCAGACGCCGGCCGAAAGCTGCGACCAGTGCACCGAAAAGCACCAGGATCAGAATCCAGAGCAGGAGCGAACCTTCGTGATTGCCCCAGACGCCCGAGATCTTGAAAATCAGCGGCTTCAGCGAATGCGAATTGTCCGCCGCAAGTTTCAGCGAGAAATCGGAAACGACGAAGGCCTGCACAACCGCGAGAAAGGCCACCGCAACCAGCACGAATTGCAGAACCGATGCCTGTGCCAGAACCTGTGACAGGCGCTGACCACTGCGCCAGAACAGCAGGCCGCCGACGGCCGAACCCAGCGCGATGGCGCAGGCAAGGATCAGGGCAAAATGACCAAGCTCGATGCTCACGGCTTTGCAGTCTCCTCCGGCCGCCATTCGCCCTGCGCCTTGAGAGCGTCGACAACCTCACGCGGCAGATAGTTCTCGTCGTGCTTGGCCAGCACGTTACTGGCCTCGAAGCGGCCGTCCGGCCCGATCGAGCCCTCGGCCACCACGCCCTGCCCCTCGCGGAAAAGATCGGGGAGAATGCCGACATAGTGAGCGGCCAGTTCTGTGGCGCCATCGGTCACGACAAAGGTGTTCGACTGCCCCTCGCGCACCCAGGAGCCGTTTTTGACGAGACCGCCGAGGCGAATGGGGTGGCCGGGCTCAACGCCGCGGGTCTGCACGTCGGTCGGGGAATAGAAGAAGACGATCTGATCACGCAGCGCGGTCAACACCAGCGCCGCTGCGAGCACCAGCACCAGCCCGAGACCCGCGATCACAGCAAGACGTTTCTGCTTGCGCGACCATCCCTTGCGGCGAACGGCAGACGGCATGGTCATCTCTGGTCTCCATTGAGCTTGAGGCCTGCTCCCAGCGCCATACTGTCGAGTTCGCCGCGGTCGAAAGCCAGCGGATAGGCGACGACCGCCCGATCATAGGCCGTCTGGGCATTGGGAAGATCGCCGAGGACGATGTAGGAGCGCACGAGCTGCGCCCATTCCTCGATGGTTCCGCCATCGGCATAGAGCCGCGAGGTGAGCCCGTCGACCATGCCGCGGATCATTTCGGCCTGTTCCTGCACCGTGGTGTCGACGCCATCATTCTGGGCCACCGAAAGACCCTGGCGCGCCGCCGTCAGCCAGACTTCGTCGCCCTTGGCGAGGTCTATCGCTGCCTGCCAGAAGCGGGCGGCCTCTTCATACTGGCCCATCCGGGTCAGCTCGGCTGCAAGATAGAGGCGCGACTGAACGTGCTTGGGGTCCATTTCGGCGGCGGCGCGGAGGAGCCCCATGGCTTCTTCCGAACCGGCGTCGCCTGCCGCCAGCAGCAGCGCCTCGGCGCGGTCGGCCAGCAACTGTGCAGTCGGGGCGGAAAGATCAATGACCCGCCCATAGGCATCGGCCGCGTCGGCATAGCGGCCGACTTCGAGCAGGGCCGGTGCCAAAACGGTCCAACCGCGCAGATCCTCGGGGTTCGTCGCAAGCTGGGCTTCGATACGCGCGATCGCGGCTTCGAGGCTCATGTTCTGCGCCGCCACATCGGCGCGCCCGGCGAGGGGCTGCGTCGGCATATTGGGGCTGCCCAGAAGGCCATAGAGCGCGAGGGCAGTTACCGCGACGAGGCCAATGCCGGCAACCAGCGCGCCTCGCCCAATCTCGCCCGAAGCGGCAGGCCCGGTGTCGGCCTTGGCGCGTAGCATTTCGCGGGCGAGTTCGCCCTTGGCCCCGACGGCTTCCTCGGCGCCGATCTTGCCGGCGGCAAGGTCGGCGTCAATTCCAGCCAGCACAAGGCGGAAATGGCTGTTCGCATCGGCCGTTTCGGCGGTGCTTCCGTTGACCACGCGACGGCGACCCGCGTACAACAACGCGGCGCAGGCAATGGCGGTGACTGCAATGGCGATGAACCAGAAAATCATGGGCCCCAAACGCTTGCTTTCCTCAACGAGCAAGGTTGGGTTCTCTATAAGCCCATTGCGGCGAAAAACCACCAAAACCCGCGTGTTCGCTGTGGACGCATTGCCACTGCGGCGGCTCGTCGCAGGAGTCTGAGGCGATGAGCGAGACGCAGGTCGACTTCGCCGTCTTCGGCTCGAGCCCCCTCTCTGGGGTGATCGCCGGCCTCCTCGCAAGCCAACACGGGCGGAAGGTGGTCACGGTGGGTTCTGCCCTGGCGCGCTACCGCCTGCCGCGCGCCATCGACCTATCCGTTGCCCCGATCACTCGGCCGGAAACATGGGCGCTGCTGGCAGCGACCGTACCGGAAGCCTCAAAGCTCATCGCCAAGATCGGCGGGCGCGGAGCCCTGCGTCGTGTCGATCCCATTTTCTTCGCCGATGGTCCCATCGGCACCGAAGCCCTGGGGCACTTTTCCCATATGGCCAGCGCCTATGGTATCCTCGTCGAACCCGTGCCCCCCTCGAAAATCGGTGAGGGCCGAAAGGCCCTGCGTATCGGCGATGCCCTGACCATCAATCGCCCCGCTTTTGAACCCACCCTCGAAGCCTGGCTCACCCGCGAGGGCGTCAAACGCCTCTCCGATGCTGCCATTTTCTTTGGCGAAGCCGGCTCGGTGGAGATCGGCGCCGGCGAAAACCTCGTTGCGGCGCGGCACGCCGTGCTCGTCGACGATACCACCATTCTGAACCATCTGCCGGGGTGGCAGTGGCCCTCGCAATTGCTGCGTCGACAGCAGGCGAGCATTCTGACCGCATCGAGTCAGCACCTGGCCGGCCCGATCATGCTGCAACTCGATAGCGGCACGGTGCTCGTCCAACATGAAGAGGGCGGCATGGCAGCCATGGGCCTTGGGACGTTGGGGGCATTTTCCACCGCGATTGCGGAACTAACAGCCGAATCCGGCCAGTTGCAGCAGGTTGGTCAGGTCGGTTTCGAAGCTCTCGCCTCAAGCGATGGCGCGCCGTTGCTTGGCCCAGTCGTGCCGGAGGGCGTGCAGCTGTTGACCGGTCTTGGCCCCACCGGCATTTTCCTCGCGCCGGTTCTGGCGCGCTGGCTGGCGGGCGAGGCCAGCGCCGAGGAAGGCGCATGGTGCGATGCGCGCCGCGCCGACCGCGGCAATAGCGGCGCTTCCGTCGCCGAATTCACCTCCGGATTTGAAGAGCGGGCGGCATGAGGCCTGACACCAATCGCCTACCCGCCACCACCGGCAAGGGACTTGCCGGCGCCTATATCGAGCGCGACCGGCCAATCCGGTTCACCATCAATGGCCGCGTCATTCCCGGTTTTCGCGGCGATACCATCCTCAGCGCCCTGCTGGCCTCCGGTGTCGACACGATGGGCACACATTCGGGCTCGCCCATCGGCCTGCGCGAAAGCGCCGCGCCAGCCATCACCTATGCCCACGCGCCCACCCACGCTCTCCCCATGGAGCGCACGCCCGCCCGGGATGGCGTTGAATATCGCATCCTTGCGAATGGCCCCTCTCCGGGTCTTTTTTCCCGTCTCTTCCAGCCTGGGCGCACCCTTGGCCTGACGCTCAATGCCAATGGCAGCCTCGTGCGCCCATGGCGCGCCATCAAGGGCGAGCGGGGCGCCTCGACCGATCTCGTCGTCATCGGCGGCGGCGTTGCCGGCATGGCGGCGGCGCTTGCGGGCGCGCGGGCCGGTCTCCAGGTCACCCTTCTCGAAGCCAGCCCACATGTCGGCGGCCATTCCGGCCTCTTCGGCACCCAGGACGGCGAAAACACGCCGCAGGAGAACATTGCTGCGCTGGTGTCCGAGATCATCGCCAGCAATGCGATCACCGTCCTCACCCATGCCGAGGTGTTTGCCATCGGCGAAAACCTCGTTCGCGTGCATCAGCTCGATACCGAAGCCGAGCCGGTAACTTCACGGGTCGTCGATTTCTCGGCCCGCCATATCGTCATTGCCACCGGCGCCTTCGAGCGTCTGCCGGTCCTCTCGGGCAATCGCCTGCCGGGGATCGCCGGGGCTCAGGAAGCGTTTGAACTGGCCTATCGCTATGGCATTTGGCCCGGCCATTCCTGGATGCTCGCCACCTCGGGCAATCCCGCTTATCGCCTAGCGACCCTGCTCGATGGCAGCGGCGCGACGCTCGATCGCATCCTTGAAGGGCGCGACCACGCCAACTCGCGCTACATCGAATTCTGCAAGGCCTATGGCATCCGCCAGTTCCCCGGCACGGTCCCCACCGCCATCACCCCGGGCCAACATGGCCGCCTGTCGGTCGCCCTACCCCATGGCGAGCCTGTCGTCGTTGACCGGCTGGTCCTCAGCGGCGGCTGGCAGCCCGACCTGACGCTCTGGCATCTGTCGGGCGGCGAAAGCCGCTGGAACCCCAAGCGCCAGCGTCTCGAGCCAATTGGCACCGTGCCCGGTGTGGTCCTCGCCGGTTCCGCCGCCGGCCATTTCACGCGTCGCGGTTGCCTCACCAGCGGCCTGGACGCCGTGGACCGGCTGCTCGGCCGCTCCGGCCCTGGCGTCGACGATCCGGTCATCGACGCCTACTATGAAACGCCCGATCGGCAAATGTCAGCCGAAGCGAGCGGAGACGCCGCCGCACCGACCTATCTTGATGCCGACGACGCGCTGATGCTGCGCCCCGCAGCGCCGCAGCCGCGGCACTGGACGCAGATATTCCGCGGACCGGGTAAAACCCCTGTGCGCGTACTCTCCGAAGCGCCGCAGCCGCTTTCGATCGGTGCCATCTGCGCCGGCGTCGGCATTGGTCTCATTCCTGAGGAATCGGCTGGCATCGTGGCGCAGGAGCGCGTCGCACTCGTGCCGCTCCACCCGGCGTCTTCGGCCCAAGCCGTCACGCCGGCCGAGCCCCCGCCCGTTCCCGCCTATCTCGCTGACCGCTTTGGCCCCCACGCCGCGCTCGTGGTGCTGCGACACGATCCAGCGTGGCAACTGGGCGCCGGCGCACTGATTTTTGAGGATGAAGACGCGCTCGATCCGCGCCGCGCCATCGGCGTCGTCCTGCGCACGCGCGATGGTAAGACCGAGGCCCTCCTCGCCGCATCGGCAAAAAAGCTGGTGGTGAGAGATCTCGGCCAGGCGATCCCGGCCGAGATCCAGTCCTAGCTCCGCCGCTCCACGGCCTGTCGCGCGCGTTTCAGCGTTTCGGCATATTCGGGGGAGAAGCGGACATGCGCCATCTGGATGACGGCATCGAGACGCGCAATGGTATTGGCGTCGTCCGGGTTTTCCTTGAACAGGTCCATATTGCGCTGGATGTGGATTTCCAGCGCCTGGCCAGACTGGTGCCATGCCTGTTCGAAGACCGAGTTGAGGGCCAGAGAATCGCGGCAATCGCGCACGGTCGCGAGGAGATAAATCCCGCCCACCGCGGCCAGCAGCTTGTCGGTATCGAGACGGTCGGCGCTCTCGCGCCGCCGCATGGCCTGGTTGAGATCGGTCACGACCTCCTTGAGCCGCGGCTCCAGCCGGTCCGAAACGTGCTTGGTGATAGCCGAGAGCACGGTGGTCGACTGGCTGCTGCGGGCAAATTCGAGATAGCCGGTCAGGGCGCGCACCAGCTTGTGGAAGCGTTCGAGCGCCCTGCAGATCAGGTCCACGTCGGCAAATGGCCCCATGGCCTGGAAAAAGCGCAGCTGGTTCTGTGCATGGGCGATACAGGCATCGATCAGCGGCCCAAGACCGGCGCGCCGCACCGAAACTTCGGTGGCCGCGCCCGAAACCTTGATGGCCGCGAGAATAAGCTTGGTCGGCTGCGTCACCTGCCCCAGAGCCGCGTGGAAAACCAGCGCGGCCAGTTCAGGATCCTGCAGGGGCATGGCCTGCATGGCCGTGCCCAGCGCTGTCTCTTCGGAGATGGTATTGGTGGCTTTGCCGAAAGCCTGGGCCTTGCCCAGCAGTGCGCGGTTGCGCAGTGCCAGCATCACCGTTGGCAGCAGCTGGCGTGCATCTTCCCGGCCAAGCTGCGCGGCCAGTCGCCGCGCCCCCTCGACGTCGGATTGGCCCTGAGCGAGCCCCGCCTTCATGCGCCCGAGAATCTCGGGCATCGCCGCTTCCACCTCGGAAGCGGGCAAAGTGCCAGCACTGACTTTTTCGGGCGTAAAGATGTCGCTGCAGAGGTCACGCGTAACCCAAACCCATATGGCCTGGGCGGCGTCGATATTCACC
>NZ_JAFKHD010000331.1 GCF_017307565.1 Devosia sp. | reverse complement strand
CGCTATGATCCGGATCAGGGCTATTTCTTTGATCCGCACAAGCTGCTGGTCGATCCCTATGCCCGGCGGCTCGACCGGGTTTTCGTGCGCTCGCCGCGCCTGCGGCTGCCGCGCGAGGAGGCGGTGGATACCGCGCCGCTGATCCCCAAGGCGATCGTGGTCGGCGATGGCAATGAGAACATCCTGCCGCGCAAGAAAGCGCCGAGTCTGTTCTACGAACTCAATGTGCGCGGGTTTTCCATGCGCCATCCGAGCGTGCAGGGGCCGCTGCGCGGGACAATTGCCGGGCTCACCACCAAGTGGGTGATCGACCATTTCAAGCATCTCGGGGTGGACACCGTCCAACTGATGCCGACTGCCGCCTGGATTGATGAAGGGCATTTGCCGGCGCTGGGGCTGACCAACGCCTGGGGCTATAATCCGGTGGCTTATTTTGCCATCGACCCGCGGCTGGCGCCCCGCGGCCCGCAGGAATTGCGGGTGATGACCGATCTCTACCGCAAGAACGGCATCTCGGTGATCCTTGACGTGGTTTATAACCACACCGGCGAGAGCGACGCGCAGGGCCCGATGCTGAGCATGATGGGGCTCGATGCGCACACCTATTACCGCTTCGTCGAGGTCGACGGAAAACAGCACCTGGTCAACGATACCGGCACCGGCAATACGCTGCGCTGTGACCATCCGGCCGTGCAGCGCCTGGTGATCGAGAGCCTGCGCTATTGGGTCGAGGAGATGGGTGTTTCCGGTTTCCGTTTCGACCTCGCAACGGTTCTGGGCCGCGAGCCCGGGTTCAATCCCGACGCGGAAATGATCAAGAAGATCAAGGCCGATCCGATATTGAGCAAGGCCATTCTGGTGGCCGAGCCGTGGGATCCGGGGCCGGGCGGCTATGCGCTGGGGAAATTCGGCAAGGAATTCCAGGAGCATAACGACACGTTCCGCGATGAAGTGCGCTCGTTCTGGAAGGGTGAGCCGGGCAAGATCGGCGCGCTGGCGGGGAAGGTTTCCGGCTCTTCCGAGATTTTCGACGTCGAGGGCCGTAAGCCGAGCAATGGCGTCAACATGCTGGCCGTGCATGACGGTTTTACCCTGCGCGATCTCGTGAGCTACCACGACAAGCACAACGAGGCGAACGGCGAGGGAAATCGCGACGGGCACAACCACAATTCCTCGTGGAATTGCGGGGTGGAGGGCGAAACCGATGACCCCGCGATCAATGCGGCGCGCAAGCGCGACGTGCGGGCGCTGCTGGCGACGCTGTTCCTCTCGCGGGGGACCCCACTGATCCAGCAGGGTGACGAGATGTATCGGACCCAGCAGGGCAACAACAATGCTTATGCGCAGGACAACGAAATCACCTGGGTCGACTGGGACAATGCCGACGGCGCACTGGTCGATTTCGTTGCGGCGGTGAATGTGTTCCGCAAGGCGCATCCGGCGATCAGCCACGACCATTTCCTGACCGGGCAGGACCGGCACGGTTTCCGTGACGTGATGTGGCTGCATCCTGATGGGCGCGAAATGAACGAGGGCGACTGGAACGACAGCGGCGCATCCGTGCTTGGAATGGACCTCAAGCACAAGGACGACGAAGTGCTGGTGTGGTTCAATCGGCGGATCGATCCGGTTGAAGCCACGCTTCCGCCCGGGGAATGGGTGGTGGGCATCGATTCTGACCCCGATACGGCCGTGACCTTTAGCGATGGCAAGGTGGTGGTCGGCGCCCGCTCCGTATTGGCGCTGGTGCGGCCGCAGGCGCCAAAGCAATGATTGTCGCCCAACTCAGCGATATCCATGCCGATGGCTCGGGCGGACGCCTTGAGCGCCTCGACAAGGTGTTGAACTGGCTCAAGCCGATGCGGCCGGATGCCCTGATTGTCAGCGGCGATCTGGCTGAGGCGGCGTTCGACAAGAGCTATCGCGCGGTTCGCGAGCGGCTTGAAGCGGTGGGCTGCCCGTTCTTCGTCGTGCCGGGTAATGTCGATGACCACGGTGACATGCGGCAGGCATTTGGCGCGCGGTTCGGCTGGCCGAGCGACCGGCCGCTCAATGTGGTCGGGCGCGTAGAGGGGCTGCGGATCATCGGGCTCGACGTGACGGTTGAGGATGGCCATTACGGCGATGCGGCGCCGATCCTTGATTGGCTCGCGGACGAGCTTAGTTCGTCGAACGAGCCGACGCTGATTTTTCAGCACCAGCATCCTTTCCTTACCGGTATCGACGGGAAAGACCGCAACACTTGTCACAATGGCGACAGACTGGCGGCGGTGATCGAGGCGGCGGGTGACACCGTGCTGGCGCTGACCTGCGGGCATGTGCACAGGCCGATGTTCACCCGATTTGCCGGACGACAGGCGACGATGGCGCCATCGGTCACCTTGGCCAATCGGCTGCGGCTCGATGGCAAGGAAAGTGCAATCGTCGATCCGCCGGGGCTATTGCTGCACCACTATGTCGATGGGCGGTTGGTCACCCACGTGGTGATGGTGGGCTGAAAGCTAGAGCGGGGCTTCTTCCATGCCGGCGCGGCGATAAAGGCGAATGGCAGCGCTATTGGCGGCCATGACCTTGAGGTCGATCCGCCGAAAGCCGCGTTCTGCAAAGGTGGCGAAGACCGTTGCGAGGAGCGCGTCGCCGACGCCACGCCCGCGCCAGGGGGGCGCTACGGCAAGATCCTTGATGAAGCCGCTGTTCCAGCAAAGGGCTAGAGCCGCCGGGTGGCCTGTCTGGTCGGCGAGGATGACGAGCAGTGCGGGGTCGTATTCTTCGTCCGAGGTGATGGAGGGCCACCACTGGGCAAACGCCGGGACGCTGCCGAAACCATTTGTGTAGGCATCAGCCAGCAGCGCGTGGAGCGCGATCGGGGCGGCGTCTGCGGTGGGGAGGTGTCGGAGACCTTCGGGCATTGCCGGGAAGGTCTCGCTGCCGCTCAGCGCCTTGCGCAGACGCAGGACTTGCGCCACGTCTCTACTCGGCCGCTACGGCCTGGAAGCCGCCGTGCTTTTCGATGAAGCCGATGATCTGGTCGAGGCTTTCGCGGCGCAGAAGGTCGGTGAAGACGTAGGGACGGCCTTCGCGCACCTTCTGCGTGTCGCTTTCCATAACCTCAAGGCTCGCGCCGACATATGGGGCAAGGTCGGTGTGGGTGATGACCAGGAGGTCGGAGCGGGAAATGGCCGGACCGCCCTTGCGCGGGATCTTTTCACCCTGGGCTACAGAGATCACGTAGATGGTGAGGTCGGCCAGATCGGGCGAGAAGGTCGCCGCCAGGTTGTCGCCGCCGCTCTCGACGAGGACGATATCGAGATCGGGAAATTTGCGATTGAGGTCATCAATGGCCGCAAGGTTGAGCGAGGCGTCTTCGCGGATGGCCGTGTGTGGGCAGCCGCCGGTTTCGACGCCGACGATGCGGTCTTCGGAGATGGCTTGGACGCGTGCGAGGATCAGGGCGTCCTCGCGGGTGTAGATGTCATTGGTGACCACGGCCATGGAATAGCGATCACGCATGGCCTTGAGCAACATTTCGCAGAGGGTGGTCTTGCCCGAACCAACCGGACCGCCAATGCCGATACGCAGAGGTCCATTGAGGCTTTTGGTCATGGCAAGACTCCAGATCAGGTAAGGCGGAACACGACCAGGGCGAGGAAGCCGAGGCCAAGTGCAATGCAGAGCGGGGAATAGACCCGGCGATCATTGAGGCGGAAATTCGGCTCGGGCGTCAGTTTGGTCCACCAGTCGGTGAAGCCGACAATGCCGCGGGCAAGGAAAACAGCCGCAAGGGCGAAACCGCCGAGGTTGAGCCAGATGCCGCCGCTGTCGTGGTCGGCAAGCGCCAGGGCATAGATGCCGGCGGCGAAGGTGGCGAGGGCGATAGCGAACGAGGCCAGGCGCGGCGGCATGCGCTCGATGTCCTTGAAACCTACGACGGTCTGGGCGAGCAGCTTCTCGCTGCGGATCGGCCAGGTGCGCCCCATCGACCAGAGAAAATGCGCCAGCGAGACGGCGAAGAGAGCGATGAACATCATGGACGCGATGAACATGTTCATGAACGGAAGATCCTTGTAGGCAGCGTTTCGTGCTGCATCTGGGCTATATCGGCGCCATAGGCGACGCTACCGATTTCGTCCAGTGTGGCATGCTGGCACAGATCGGCCAGTTTGCCGATATCGGGTTCGAGAGCGGCCATGATCGTCAGGCCATCGGTCTGGCCGATCGGCACGAGGCGCACGGCGACCGAGACCTGGCCATGCACCGTGGCCGTGAGGAACGAGACCAGAGTATCCCTGAGCCCGATGGCGTGGGCGCCGGCCAGAGCGCCGACAGCGATCGGATAGGGGCAGGGGTGTGGGAGTTCGAGCGGCTGGTCGACCGGCCAGGCGGCGCTGGCGGTGGCGAAGGCGTTGCCGGTATGGGTCGTTTCGGCGTGCCGCTCGCGTGCCGGCGTCAGCGCGAGGCAGAGGTCGGCCAGCTCCTGCAGAATGGCAGGCGCGCGAGGGTTCTGATGGGCATGTGCAAGCAGGATTGCGTCGGTGCGAATGCTGCCGTGAAGGAGCGCGCCGGTGATCCAGTCCTGGGCCGTTTGCCGGTCGTGGACGAGGAGGCTAGCGATGGCGGTTTCGAGGCCTGCGGACCAAGCGAAGGCGCCCACCGGGAAAGCGGGGGACAGCCAGGTCAGCAGTTTTTGCAGGTCAGCGGTCACTGGCGGGCGAGCAGGGCATGGCCGGCATCGGCGTGACTATGGCTGTGATAGGCGCCGTGCTCGGCAAAGAAGGGTTCGGTTACATCCGTGACGCGGGCGCCGAGGCCTTCGAGCATGGTTTTCAGCACATGGTCGCGCTTGATCAGGATGCGATCGGCGTCGAGCTGGGCAGGGGTGTGGCGATTGCCGATGTGCCAGGCGAGGCGCAACAGGTGGGCGGCGTCTTTGGCGGTGACGGCATAGAGGACTTCATTTGCCGCGAGGATTTCGATCAGCCTGCCGTCTTCGAGCTCCAGCGCGCCCTCATGGTCGAGGGTTACGGTGTTGGGGAAATCGACGAGGACTTCGGTGCCGTTCCGACCCGTGAGCAGTTTGCGGCGCAGGCGGCGTTCGTCATGGGCCAGCGTGATGCTGTCCATGGCGGCGCCACGGCCATGGTGGGCGGGCAGTTGGGCGACGGCTCGAAGCATGGCGGCGATGGCGGGTTCCTGGGTCACTGGGTGGTGTTGAAGAAACGTGCGATCAGGTAGAACTGATAGATGATGTGCACGATGACAATGAACATGTGCAATCGTCGGTCGGTCGATCGCAGAGCGAAGATGCAGAGGACCAGACCTACGGGTACTTGCATGAAATAGGACAGGTCGAAGCGCGCAAGATGCGTGCCGCCCTTGATGATCGTGTCGATCGTATCGAGCATGAACGTCGTGGCGAGGAGCCCGAAGAACCACGGGCGGCGCCTGAGGAAGAAGTCCTCGTAGCCGTTGTACTCGGTAACATTGTCCGGACAGAGCAGGGCCGCCATCAGGAACAGCACGACCGAATAGAAGATGATGAAGAAGGCGATGCCGAAGGTCCAGTTTGAGAGCTGGAACAGGGCAAATTCCCACCACCAGAACAGAATGAGCTCGAGCAGGATCGAGCCCATCCACAACAGGTGAAGAATAGAGCGCCCCGGACGGCTCGGGTGCTGCACCATTCCCGCGAAGGTCATCAGCAGGCGGGTGATGCCCAAACCGACCACCGTGCCCATCACGATGCGAATATGGGGAAATATCTCGGCGGGCGCGTGTGGTTCCATGGTGGCCTAGGGAGTGTTGACCGCTGAAAGGCAGCTGGCGAGGGGCGGATCGTTTTCCTCGGAGCGCAGATCGCGCAGCGTGGCCTCGTCGCCCGTGCTCCACCATTCATAAGGACCGGAGACATAGCGGGCGCCGGACGCGGAAAGCGCGGTGGCGAAGATGTGCGTTTCGCCGTCTACCGGAAGGATGGCGAGAAAGTTCGGCGACGAATTGATGTATTGGACGCGGAAACCTTCGCCATTGTCGCACTGATAGATGACAGTACGCCGCTCGATATCACCGGTTGTGTCGAGCGTCAGGGTGAGGGTCGCGGTGACGGCAGGAGGCGTGGTGGCCGTTGCCGTTTCGGCTGCAGGTGCCTCCTGGGCATGGGCGGCGGATGCCGCGCACAGGACGATGCCGCCGGCGATCAGGCTCCTCAAATCGATCATGATTTTTCCTCGATAGTGTTGGAAACAGTGCGAAGCACCAAGGAGTCTGTCCTCACAATCATGGTGATTGCTTGTTCTGGCAAGATGTCCGGAGCCTAAAAACTAGGCTTCATAGAGGGTTGCAGGCGCGATTTTCTTGAGGTCGCGAGTGGCGAATCCATATTTGCGTCTTGGGCCGGTCGTGAAGCAGGTCCAAGACGTAGCTTCGAACCGCCCCTTGTCAGAACAGAAAATAGCGCTGGGCCATGGGGAGGACGGTTGCTGGTTCGCAGGTCAGGAGGACGCCGTCGGCGCGCACTTCGTAGGTTTCGGGGTGAACGTCGATATGGGGTGTCGCGGCGTTGAGCTTCATGGCCGCCTTGCCGATGCCGCCGCGGGTGTTGGTGACCGGCAAGAGCTGTTTGTCGACGCCGAGGCGGTTGCGCAGGCCCGCGTCGTGGGCTGCCTGGGAGACGAAGGTGACGGAGGAGCGACTGACCAGCTTGCCGTAAGCGCCAAACATGGGGCGGTAGTGCATGGGCTGGGGTGTCGGGATCGAGGCGTTGGGATCGCCCATGGGGGCGGCGGCGATGGAGCCGCCGAGAAGCACCATTTCGGGCTTTACGCCGAAGAAGGCAGGGTTCCAGAGCACGAGATCTGCACGCTTGCCGACTTCGATGGAGCCGATGTGTTGGCTCATGCCGTGGGCGATGGCAGGGTTGATCGTGTATTTGGCGATGTAGCGGCGGACGCGGAAATTGTCGTTGTCGCCGGTTTCCTCAGAGAGCTTGCCGCGCTGGCGCTTCATCTTGTCGGCAGTCTGCCAGGTGCGAATGAGCACTTCGCCGACGCGGCCCATGGCCTGGCTGTCCGAGGAAATGACGGAGAGGGCGCCCATATCGTGCAGGATATCTTCGGCCGCAATGGTTTCCTTGCGGATGCGGCTTTCGGCGAAAGCGACGTCTTCGGGGATCGACTGGTCGAGGTGGTGGCAGACCATGAGCATGTCGAGATGCTCGGCAATGGTGTTGACTGTGTAGGGCCGGGTTGGATTGGTCGAGGAAGGGATGACGTTGGGCAGGCCCGCGACCTTCAGGATGTCGGGGGCGTGGCCGCCGCCGGCGCCTTCGGTGTGGAAGGCGTGGATGGTGCGGCCCTTGAAGGCGCCGACCGTGTCTTCGACAAAGCCGGATTCATTGAGCGTGTCGGTGTGGATCATCACCTGCACGTCATAGGCATCGGCAACCGAAAGGCAGTTGTCGATGGCGGCAGGGGTAGTCCCCCAGTCTTCGTGCAGTTTTAGCGCGGAGGCGCCGGAGAGGATCATTTCTTCGATCGGAGCAGCAACCGCGGCGTTACCCTTACCCGCGAGAGCGAGGTTCATGGGGAAAGCATCGAAGCTTTCGATCATGCGCTCGATGTGCCAGGCGCCGGTGCAGGTGGTGGCGAGCGTGCCATGGGCCGGGCCGGAGCCGCCGCCGAGCATGGTGGTCATGCCGGACATCAGCGCTTCTTCGATCTGCTGGGGGCAGATGAAGTGGATATGGGCATCCATGCCGCCTGCGGTCAGAATCTTGCCTTCGCCGGCGATGGCTTCGGTCGATGGGCCGATGATGATGTCGACGCCCGATTGCGTGTCGGGATTGCCCGCCTTGCCGATGCCGACGATGCGGCCGTTCTTGAGGCCGATATCGGCTTTGAAAATGCCGGTATGGTCGACGACCAGCGCATTGGTGATGACGGTATCGACGGCGCCCTCGGCGCGAGTACGCTGGGACTGCCCCATGCCGTCACGGATGACCTTGCCGCCGCCGAATTTCACTTCCTCGCCATAGGTGGTGAAATCCTTCTCCACCTCGATGAAGAGCTCGGTATCAGCCAGACGCACCTTGTCGCCGGTGGTGGGACCGTACATGTCGGCATAGGAGGCGCGGGAAATGCGGGCGGGCATGTCGAAACTCCGGAAATCAGGAGAGGCGTTGAACGATTGGCGCAAACGACGAAAACGCCCGGCCCGGAAGGGCCGTGCGTGCGGTCGCGTTGTTATGAGAGGTTTTGGAGGCGGTTAGTTGAGCGTGACGGGGTTGAGCGACTGGTAGATTGCGATCGAGCGGTCGATGATCGTGTCGAGATACTTCTCGCCTTCGGCCAACTGCGGATCCTTGCGCATGGTGCCCGAAATCAGCGACATGGCCAGCGCTTGAATGGCGTAGGCATGCTTGGTCTGGCCGGCCTGATGGTACTCGTTGCCGCGCTGCTCGAAGATCTTCAGCAGATCGTTGTAGGTCTGCGGCGTGATCACGGCCTTGGCCTTGGACCAGTTTGGCTGCTGCAGGCTTTTGGCAAGATCGCTGGCGAGATGGCCGATCAACCCAAGGGCCTCGCCATCTTCCTGGCCGGCCTTCTGAATATCGGCCAGGACTGCGGCGAAGCGCTGCTTGAATTCGGCGTTGCGGACTTCTGTGGTCGGGGCTTCGGCAGTCATGGTCATCCAGGCAATGGCAGCTTCGAGTGGCGGAGGTTAAACCACCATTCGCCCGCGATTGCCATGGCATGCGCCAAGATTTGCCGAAGCGTGCCCACATGGTCACAGCGACCCCATGACTTTCTGGCGGAAACCGTAAATCTTGCGATCGCCCCCGATGGGGATCAGGCGCACTTCACGGCTCTGGCCTGGCTCGAAACGCACGGCGGTGCCGGCGGCGATATCGAGCCGCATGCCGCGGGCCTTTTCACGATCGAAGCTGAGGCCCGCATTGGTCTCATAGAAGTGGTAGTGGGAACCGACCTGGATCGGCCGGTCGCCGGTATTGGCAACTTCGAGCACGATCTGTTCGAGCCCGGCATTGAGCTCGATGGTGCCGGCGGCGGGGATGACTTGGCCCGGGATCATGGCTGCCTCACGCGCCGAAGGCGAGCCAGAGGCCGCCGAGAGCGGTGGCGGCGCCGGCCAGGCGGGACAGCGCCTTGCCGCCGAAGCGGCCGAAGCAGAGACCCGCGCCGATGCCGACTGCGTGAAGCACGCCGGTGGCGATGACGAAGCCGATGGCGAACTGCCAGGCGCCGGCCTCACCGAGTTCGCCGCCATGGGCATGGCCGTGGAAGAAGGCAAAAAAGCCAACCATGGCCGCGACTGCGCCGGTGGGAACGGGCAGGGCTAGGGCAATGGCGATACCGATGAAGATCACCGAGGCCAGGATGACCGGCTCGACGAAGGGCAGAGGCATGCCGACGATGGCGGCGACAAAGCCCAGGGCCATGGTGCCGACGAAGGCTGCGGGCACAAGCCAGATGGCGCGGCCGCCCTGCATGGCGGCCCAAAGGCCCACGGCGATCATGGCCAGGATATGATCGAGGCCGAAGAGGGGATGGCTGAAACCGGCCGCGAAAGAGCCGTGCTCGATCGGATCAAGATGGGCGAAGGCGGGCAGGGTGGCCGCGGCGGTGATGGCGAGAGCCAGGGAGATGCGCTTGAGCATATTGGGCCTCTTTAGCGGATGGGTTGGTGGACGGTGACGAGCTTGGTGCCGTCGGGGAAGGTGGCTTCGACCTGCACGTCGTGGATCATCTCGGCTATGCCTTCCATGACCTGGGCGCGAGTGACCACATGGGCGCCCGCTTCCATGAGCTCGGAGACGGGGCGGCCATCGCGGGCGCCTTCGACGACGAAATCGGTGATGAGGGCAATGGCCTCTGGGTGATTGAGCTTCACGCCGCGCTCGAGGCGCTTGCGCGCGACGATGGCGGCCATTGCGATGAGAAGCTTGTCTTTTTCACGTGGGGTGAGGTTCATCGGCCGTTTCCTAGAGATGCCACAGGCGCGGCAGCGAGCCGGCGCCGGTCAGTTCGATGAGAGTTGGAACCAGTAGTTTTCTGAGGGCGAGCCCGGTGGGTGCCATGGCGCGGACAACGAGGCGTTCGCCATTGGCGCTGGCCGCGATCAGGCCATTTGCGGGTGGAAGGGCTCTGACACGGTCCAGCATGCGCCCGGCCATGTCGGGACTTGCTGCGACGTGCAGCACCGAGGCGAAGGCCCGGCAGCCGCGCAGCAGCGAGAGGCCGTCGCGTTCACTGCCCTCGCCAGTCAGCCGGGTCGCTTCGGCGTGAATCAGGCGGTTCTGGCGATAGATGCGCCAGGTGTCAGAGAAGCGGGCGTCGCGGGCTTCTTCGCCCATGGCGTCGCGGCCCAGCAACACAGCCTCGATGGCGGTGAGCGTGGCGCCCTCATCGAGGCGAATGGTCAGCCGCCGGTCGAGCCTGCTGGCGGCAAAGAGAATGGTCTCCTGCGGCAGCCAATCCAGGTGGGCATTGGCGCCAACGGCGACATCGGCCTCGACATGCGCTGTGTCGCCGGTCGAGCGATAGCTGCGCTCGCAGGCCTGGGTGGTGATGACCAGGCGCCCGCCAGGGGCAACGTCCGCGCCCCATTGCAGATGATCGCCACCAGTAATGCCACCGGCAGTATTGATGAACACCGCCTCGAGCGCGGAAGAATGTGTGCGGGGCAAGCGTATCTTGCCGCACCCCTCCTGGAAAAGCTTGTCAATACAAGTCTTTCCGTCGCGTTGCTTGGTGCCGATGCGGGCAATGCCCCTGGCCCGCTGCAACACTGGCGGGGATACTACCGGATCAGAATTTGGCACTGCGGCAAAATTCATTGCAACGATCCTGTGATCATCTCGTTGTCTACACGAGCAAACGCTCTTTCATTGAGAATTTTCAAGAGGTTATTCAAATGACCATTAAATCTGCTCTGTCCGTTGCCGCGCTTACCGTTGCCCTCACCGGTGCTGCCTTTGCGCAGGGAATGACAATGAATGGCGCCCCCGTCTCCGAATCCGACATGCCGGCCGTGCAGGAACGCTGCGACCAGCTGTCCAATGCTGCCGCGACGCAGTCCCTGACGGACAACTCCAGTGACACTCACAGCGACGCAAATGATGCGAACGACACCAACGACACCAACGACACCAACGCGTCGAATGATGCAGTGCTCGAAAATGCTCCGGAAACGAACGAATTGGCGAATGCGACCACGAAGATTGATCTGGACACGATCAGTCTTCAGGCCTGCATCGATGGTGGCTTCGTCACTCAATAATCGATCGCTCATCGCGGTTAAGTGGCACCCGGCAGCGCTGGGTGCCTTTTTCATACCATCAGGTGTTTGCGTACATCCGGCCGGTCGAGATCGCTGGCAGGGCCTTGGTGCATGATCTCACCGCGGTCCATGACGTAGATGTCGTCGGCAATTTCCCGGCAGAAATCGAGGAACTGCTCAACGAGCAGGATGGTCATGCCCTTCTCGTCGCGCAGGAATTGCAACGCGCGGCCGATGTCCTTGATGATCGAGGGCTGGATGCCCTCGGTGGGTTCATCAAGAACCAGAACTTTGGGTCGGGTGACCAGAGCGCGGCCGATAGCGAGATGCTGCTGCTGGCCACCCGAGAGATCGCCGCCCCGCCGCCCAAGCATGGACTTGAGCACGGGGAACAGCTCGAAGATGTATTCGGGAATATTGCGGTCGCTGCGGGCGAGGCCGGCATAGCCGGTTTCGAGGTTTTCTTTCACCGTCAGCAGCGGGAAGATTTCGCGACCCTGCGGCACATAGCCGATACCCATACGCGCGCGCTTGTAGGGTGGCGTTTTTTTGAGCACGTCGCTGCCGAAAGTTATGGCACCCGACGAGATATGATTGATGCCGGTGATGGCGCGGAGGGTCGACGACTTGCCGACACCATTGCGGCCGAGGACGGCGGTAATCTTGCCCGGCTGGCAGTCGATGGAGACACCCTTGAGCGCTTGGGCGGCGCCGTAGTGAAGGTCGATGGCTGAGATCGAGAGTGCTGCGGTCATCGGCCAAGGTACCTTTCGATCACGACGGGATTGGCGCTGACCTGGTCCAGAGAACCCTCGGCCAGCACAGCGCCTTCGGCGAGGCACACGACGCGCGAACCCAGCTCGCGCACGAAGCTCATGTCGTGCTCGACCACTACGACGGATCGGGTCTTGGCGATTTCGCGCAGCAGTTTCGCGGTCTCCTCGGTTTCACTGTCGGTCATGCCGGCGACGGGTTCGTCGACGAGCAGGAGCTTCGGATCTTGTGCAAGCAGCATGCCAATTTCGAGCCACTGCTTTTGGCCGTGGCTGAGATTGGCGGCGAGCTCATCCTTGCGGTGGAGGAGTCGAACTGTTTCGAGGATTTCGGTGATGCGGGCGACGTCATCGTCGCTGGCAGTGTAGAAGAGCGCATTGAAGATGCCGCGCGGCTTCTTCAGCGCCATTTCGAGATTGTCCCAGATGGTGTGGCTCTCGAAGACGGTCGGCTTCTGGAATTTGCGGCCGATGCCGAGATTGGCGATCGTGGCTTCGTCCAGTTTCGTCAGGTCGGTGCGGCCGTCGAACATGACGTCGCCGGCGTCTGGCCGCGTCTTGCCGGTGATGATGTCCATCATCGTGGTCTTGCCCGCGCCATTGGGGCCGATAATGGCCAGCATTTCGGTGGGCCGGACGATGATCGAGAGATTGTTGATGGCCTTGAAACCGTCAAAGGCGACCGAGACGCCGTTAAGGTAGAGCATCGTATCCTGAGCTTTGCTCATTGGCTTTACTCCGCCGGCCGGGGGTGAACATTGTCGAAAGTGCTGGGGTCTTCACCGCGCTCGATGTCGGCCGATTGGGCTGGGGTTGGCGAGGACGGTTCCTCGGCCTTCTTGCGATTGGCGCCAAAAATCTGCTTCCAGAGGCCGACGATGCCTTTGGGTAAGAAGAGCGTCACGAAGATGAAGAGGGCGCCCAGTGCAAAGAGCCAGAATTCGGGGAGGGCGCTGGTGAACCAGGATTTGCCGAGATTGACGACGATGGCGCCGATGATCGGGCCGACCAGGGTGCCGCGGCCGCCGACGGCGGTCCAGATGACGACTTCGATGGAATTGCCGGGCTCGAATTCGCCGGGATTGATGATGCCGACCTGCGGCACATAGAGAGCACCGGCAATGCCCGCCATGATGGCCGAGACGGTGAAGGCGAAGAGTTTTGCGTATTCGACGCGATAGCCGATGAAGCGCGTGCGGCTTTCGGCATCGCGTACGGCCACCATGACTTTGCCGAGCTTGGAATTGACAATCATCGAGCAGACGAGGACGGAGAGGGCCAGCGCAATCGCCGTTGCGGCGAAGAGGATGACGCGCGTCGTCTGAGCCTGGACAGGGGCGCCGAGGATGTCCTTGAAGTCGGTGAGGCCGTTATTGCCGCCAAAGCCCATGTCGTTGCGGAAGAAGGCGAGCAACAGGGCGAACGTCATCGCCTGGGTGATGATCGAGAGATAGACGCCTGTCACGCGGCTCCTAAAGGCGAAGAAGCCGAAGATGAAAGCGAGGAGGCCGGGCACTACGACGACCATGGCCATGGCGAACCAGAAATTATCGAAGCCCAGCCAATACCAGGGCAGCTCCTTCCAATTGAGGAAGACCATGAAGTCGGGGAGTGTCGGATTGCCATAGACGCCGCGGGTGCCGATCTGGCGCATGAGATACATGCCCATGGCATAGCCGCCGAGCGCGAAGAAGGCGCTGTGGCCGAGAGAGAGAATCCCGCCATAGCCCCAGACGAGGTCGAGCGCGAGCGCCAGAATGGCGTAGCTGAGATATTTGCCGAGCAGCGAGACAAGATAGGTCGGCACGTGGCCGAACTGGCCTGGGGGGACCAGCAGATTGGCTATAGGGACGAGCACGGCAACGGCGAGGAAGATGCCGATGACCCATACGGCCTTTTTGTCGAGCGCGCGGAACAGGGCTTGGGTCAGCATGCGATGTCTCCGGAAGTCAGGGTGCGGGGAGGAACGATGATCATTGTTCGATCGCCCTTCCCTTGAGGGCGAAAAGGCCCCGCGGACGCCGCTGGATGAAGAGGATGATCAGCACCAGGATCAGGATCTTGCCGAGCACCGCGCCGGCATAGGGCTCGAGGAATTTGTTGGCGACGCCGAGTGTCAGCGCGCCGACAAAGGTACCCCAGAGGTTGCCCACGCCGCCGAAGACCACGACCATGAAGCTGTCGATGATGTAGTTCTGGCCGAGGTTCGGGGAGATATTGTCGATCTGGGTGAGCGCTACACCGGCGAGGCCCGCAATGCCTGAGCCCAGGCCAAAAGTCATGGCGTCGACGAAGGGGGTACGGATGCCCATGGCCGAGGCCATGCGGCGGTTCTGCGTGACGGCGCGCATCTGCAGGCCGAGCGGCGTGCGGTTGAGGATCAGCAGCAGCATGAAGAAGACGATCAGCGCAAAGATCACGATCCAGAAGCGGTTGTAAGTGATGGCGAGACCGAAGAAATCGGTGGAGCCGGACATCCAGGTTGGCGCGATGACCATCTGGTTGGTGGGGCCGAAGATCGAGCGCACGGTCTGCTGCAAGATCAGGGATAGACCCCAGGTGGCGAGCAGGGTTTCGAGCGGGCGACCGTAGAGCCAGCGAATGATGCCGCGCTCGATGCCGACGCCGATGGCGCCGGTAACGAGGAATGCGACGGGCAGGGCGATGAGCAGTGAATAATCGAGCAGACCCGGAAAATTCTGGCGGATGACGAGTTGCACGAGGAACGTCGTGTAGGCGCCGAGCATGACCATTTCGCCATGGGCCATGTTGATGATCCCCATGACGCCGAAGGTGATTGCGAGGCCGATGGCGGCGAGGAGGAGGACGGAGCCGAGAGAAACGCCGAACCAGACGTTCTGTAGTGCGCCCCAGACGGCGCGACCCTGTTCGAGGCCGGAGATGGCGGATTGGATCGTTGGCTTCACTTCGTCGGGCGCACTGGCGAGGGCGCCGGTGAGAATAGTGATGGCGTTGCGGCCGGCGCCAGAGACGATCTGTGGCACGGCAGCCAGCTTGTCTTCGATGCTGGCATCTTCGCTGGTCAGGATGGTGACGGCGCGGGCGGCCTGCATGACGGAGCGGACATTGGCTTCGGTTTCGGCGGCGATGGCTTCATCAAGCAGAGGTAGGTTGGCCGCGTCTGGCTTGGACAGAAAACCCCGAGCGGCGGAGAGGCGCGTCGATGGGTTGTCGCTCATCAGCGTCATGCCGGAGAGGGCCGCGGAAATGTCGCGCCGGAGGCCGTTGTTGACGCGGATGCGCGAGAGGTCGGCGTCTGCGCCGAGGTCGACGGCCTCGCCTGTCAGCGGGTCGGTGATAGCCGAGCCGCGCTGGATGACGACCGCGCCGGAGGTTTCGTCGAGATAGAGATTGCCTTCGCCGAGGGCGGTGAGGACCGGAACGACCGCGGGATCGCCAGTCGAGGCGAGTGTCGTAATGATCGTACCGAGTTCGCGGAGGCTGGCTTCGCCCAAGGCGGTGACTTGAGCCGGAATATCGACTGCGGCGTCCTGAGCGCGCACCATCTGCGTAGGCAGCAGAAGCGACAGGGTGAGAAGTGCCAGGCGGAGAATTTGAGTCAGCATCGCTTGGAAAGTCCTTGTCGCTGCGAGAGAAAGAGGCAGGGGCGGTAGCCGCCCCTGCCGGGTTCAAGCGGTTCGCTTACTGTGCGGAGCCGCCGCAGGTCTTGGTTTCGGTGTTGTAGTTGCCGCAGTTGATCGGGGCGGTCCAATCGGCTTCCAACATCTTGGATTCGGGCAGGTAGTCGGACCATGCGTCGCCGGGGACGAGGTCTTCGGTTTCCCAGACCACGAAGAACTGGCCGTCATCCTGGATTTCACCGATCAGCACGGGTTTGGTGATGTGGTGGTTCGGGAGCATCTTGGCGGTGCCGCCGGTCAGGTTCGGCGTTTCGAGGCCGACGATCGAGTCGATCACGGCGTCGGCTTCGGTCGAACCGGCAGCTTCCACGGCCTTCACCCAGAGGTTGAAGCCGATCATGTGGGCTTCCATCGGGTCGTTGGTGACGCGGGTGTCCGAACCGATGAACTTCTGCCAATCAGCGATGAACGCCTCGTTCTCCGGCGTGTCGACCGACATGAAGTAGTTCCAGGCGGCGAGGTGGCCCACGAGCGGGGTGGTATCGAAGCCGGAAAGCTCTTCTTCGCCGACCGAGAAGGCGACGACGGGGATGTCTTCGGCCTTGATGCCCTGGTTGCCCAGTTCACGGTAGAACGGCACGTTGGCATCGCCGTTGATGGTCGAGACCACGGCGGTCTTCTTGCCTTCCGAACCAAAGGTCTTGATGTCGGAGACGATCGTCTGCCAGTCGGAATGACCGAAGGGCGTGTAGTTGATCATGATGTCTTCCGGAGCCACGCCCTTGTCGAGCAGGTACTGCTCGAGAATCTTGTTGGTGGTCTGGGGATAGACATAGTCGGTGCCGGCGAGGACCCAGCGCTCGACCGAGCCGCCGTCTTCGCTCATCAGGTAGTCGACGGCCGGGATGGCCTGCTGGTTCGGGGAGGCGCCGGTGTAGAACACGTTGCGCTGGGATTCTTCGCCTTCGTACTGGACGGGGTAGAAGAGTAGCGAGTTCAGTTCTTCAAAGACCGGCAACACGGACTTGCGGCAGACCGAGGTCCAGCAGCCAAAAACCACGTCGACATCGTCGACTTCGATCAACTGACGGGCGAGTTCGGCGGCCAGCGGCCAGTCTGAAGCGATGTCGACCACGACGGGCTCGAGCTTCTTGCCGAGAACGCCGCCCTTGGCATTTTGCTGTTCGATGAGGAACAGCATGGTGTCCTTGAGGGTGGTTTCCGAAATCGCCATCGTGCCCGAGAGCGAGTGCAGGATACCGACCTTGATGGTGTCTTCCTGGGCCATGGCCGGAGCCATGGGCAGGGAAACGCTGCCGGCGAGTGCCGCGGCGAGCAGGGCGCTTTTGGCGCGCGAGAAGTTCATGTGTTCGTCCCTCTAGTTTGTTTGACCCCAGGAGACAGCCAAGGGAGGCGCCTCGATGGGGGCACCTGAGACGATTTTTTGGGGGAGCCCTATACGTCGATTGACGTAACCGGCTGAGGGTCAGATTCCGCGCATTGCTGGAAGCGCCTGAAAAACCGCGTGATTTTGCTCAAATCCGTGCTAAGACGGCTTTGGTGAATTTTTGAGCAACGCGTTGGATTGTCTAAAAATATGGCGCGACAGCGGATCATTCCCATCAGACGCGAATACAATCGCTGGGTCGCCAATCAGACGCTGGAAGACTATGCGCTGCGCTTTACGGCCAAGTCTGCACGCCGCTTTTCCAATGATCGAATCTCGCAAACGGCCATTGGCGCGATATCGTTTCTGGCGCTGGAGGCGATTGGCGGTAGCATTACGTTGTCATATGGGACGACCAATGCGCTGATTGCGATAGTCGTCGCGTCAATCGCCATCCTGCTCGTCGGCGTGCCGATTTCGCGCTATGCGACGCGGCATGGGGTTGATGTCGATCTCCTTACCCGCGGTGCCAGCTTTGGCTATATCGGCTCGACGATCACCTCGCTGATCTATGCGAGCTTCACCTTCATCCTCTTCGCCATCGAAGCCTCGATCATGTCGAGCGCGCTGGAGTTGGCTTTCGGCATTCCGCTCTGGATGGGGCACATCATCTCGGCTGTTATCGTCATTCCGCTGGTGACGCACGGCATCAGGATGATTTCGAGCTTTCAGGTGCTGACGCAGCCGATCTGGATCGTGCTGAACATCCTGCCATTCTTCTTCATCGCCTTCATGGATTGGGAGAAGTTTGACCTCTGGCGGGCCTTTGCCGGGCTGGGCCAGCCGGAAGGGGCGGCCGGGACGATCTCGCCCCTCGATATCGCCAAGTTTGGTGCGGCTTCGGCGGTCATTCTGGCGCTGATGACGCAGATCGGGGAGCAGGTCGATTTTTTGCGATTTTTGCCTGCCGAAGGCGCGCCGAAGTGGCGGCAGAAGCTCGGGATTTTTCTGGCGGGGGCCGGGTGGGTTGTCGTTGGCGCGCCGAAGCTGATTGCGGGGTCGTTTCTGGCGTTTCTGGCGCTGTCGTCAGGTGTCTCGCCGGAGCATGCGTCAGAGCCCGGTTACATGTATGCCGTGGCTTTTGGCTACATGATCCCCAATGAACTTGTAGCGCTGATGCTGATGGCGGTTTTTGTCGTCGTCAGCCAGCTCAAGATCAATGTGATGAATGCCTATGCCGGGTCGCTGGCCTGGTCGAACTTCTTTTCGCGGTTGACGCATAGCCATCCGGGCCGCGTCGTCTGGCTACTGTTCAACGTCGCTATCGCGCTGCTGCTGATGGAGCTTGGGATTTATCGGCTGCTTGAGGAGACGCTCGGGATTTTCTCGATCATCGCCATGGCCTGGCTCTGCTCGATTTCGGCCGATCTTTTCGTCAACAAACCGCTGGGTCTTTCGCCGCCGGGCATCGAGTTCAAGCGGGCGCATCTTTATGACATCAATCCGGTTGGTGTTGGCTCGATGCTGCTCTCGGCGGTGATTGCGCTGGCGGCGCATTTTGGCGCGTTTGGCGGAATGGCGGCTGCGCTGGCGCCCTATATCGCGCTGGTGGTTTGCTTCATTGCTTCGCCCGCCATCGCCTGGGCGACCAAGGGCAAATACTATCTGGCACGCAAACCGCGAAAAGCGTGGGCGAACAAGACTTCGCTGACCTGCTCGATCTGCGAGCACCCCTTCGAGCCGGAAGACATGGCGTGGTGCCCGGCCTATGCGGCGCCGATCTGTTCGCTCTGTTGTTCGCTCGATGCGCGGTGCCATGACATGTGCAAGCCGCATGCGCATTTCCGGGCGCAGACGCATGCAGTGGCGTCGAGTGTCTTGCCGCAATGGGCAATTGAGAAATTGCAGACCCGGATTGGGCGCTATGGCATGTCCATGGGCATCGCAACGGCCATTCTCGGCGGCATTCTGGGGCTCATCTACTATTTTGCCAGTCAATCGGCGCCGGACACCTCGGATGTGGTGGGAGGCACGCTGCTGGTCGTGTTCTTCGTTTTTGCCGTGGCGGCGGGGATCATGACCTGGTTCCTGGTGCTGGCGCATGACAGCCGGCTTGTCGCCGAAGAGGAGAGCACGCGGCAAAACACCTTGCTGCTCAAGGAAATCGATGCGCATGGCAAGACCGATGCCGAGCTGCAGCGGGCCAAGGAAAAGGCCGAGGCGGCCAATCAGGCCAAGTCACGCTATGTTGTCGGCCTCAGCCACGAGTTGCGCACGCCGCTCAATGCGGTGATGGGCTATGCGCAAATCCTCGAGCGCGATCCAGAGGTGCCGGAGAACCGGCGCGGTTCGGTGCAGGTGATCCGGCGGAGTGCGGAGCATCTGTCGGGGTTGATCGATGGCCTGCTCGATATTTCCAAGATCGAGGCGGGGCGGCTGCACGTCTATTCCAACGAGATCAATATCCAAGATTTTCTGGATCAGATCGTCGACATGTTCAGGCTGCAAGCGGCGGCCAAGGGGTTGGAATTCCGCCATTCGCGCGCCAAGGCGCTGCCGGTCTATGTGCGAACCGACGAGAAGCGGCTGCGGCAGATTCTGGTCAATCTGCTGTCCAATGCCATCAAGTTCACCAGTTCAGGTTATGTGAGCTTCGAGGTCGGATATCGCATGCAGGTGGCGACGTTCACTGTATCGGATAGCGGCAGCGGCATTTCCGCTGGGGATCTCGACCATATCTTCGAGCCCTTCGTGCGCGGCGAGGCTGAGCACAATCGGTTCACGCCGGGCCTTGGCCTTGGGTTGACCATTACAAAGCTGCTGACGGAAACGCTGGGTGGTGAGATTACCGTGTCGAGCACGGTTGGGGTGGGGACGCGCTTCCAGGCGCGGCTGATGCTGGCCAAGGTCGAGCGGACGAGCCGGCGCTTGGTCGGTCTGCGGCGGATCATCGGCTATGCCGGGCCCACCAGGGTGATCATGGTGGTCGATGACAATCAGGATCATCGCGAGCTGATGCGCGAAATGCTGTCGCCGCTCGGCTTTGTGGTGCTGACGGCGGGTGATGGCCTTGCCTGTCTCGAAGAGGTGTCGCTGACGCGGCCGGACATGTTCTTCATCGATATCCGCATGCCGGGCATGAGCGGCTGGGATCTGGTGGCGACTTTGCGCGAGCGCGGCTTTGCCGACCCCATTGTCATGCTCTCGGCCAATATCGGCGACGGCGCAGGGCCGGCGAGCCGCGATGCGGGGCACAACGATGCGCTCGCCAAGCCGTTCGAG
>NZ_JAFKHD010000330.1 GCF_017307565.1 Devosia sp. | reverse complement strand
GGGAATACATGAAGCCCATGTCCTGGGCCGGGCGGAATTCCTTGCCGCCGGCTTTCAAACCTGCCTCGGCGATGGCGTCGACCGCTTCTCGGCTATCGCGGGAGAGGGCGTAAAGCGCCTGCACGCCTGCCTTGGCATCCGGGATCGGCAGCGGGGAGAATTCCTTGAATTTTTCGTGCGTAAGAACCATCACGAAAATTGTGTCGGAGATGACGATGCAGGCGGCCGTCTCGTCGGTGAACTGGGGATTGTGATCGAAACCCAACGCCTTGTAATAGGCCATGGACGCGGCGAGATCGGCGATCGGCAGGTTGACGAAAATCATCGAGGGCATGGTTCTCTCCAATGGTTAGGTATTTTCTTAAGTAATGTTGGATTGCCTTGGCCAAGTCAATCCTCTTGCCTTCGACGGACGAGCCAAGCCATTTTCGACAGCCGAGATTTTTCCTGACGCATGTCTTTGTCCCAAAACCGGTATCCACTTTCGGGAGACATGCTAGCTTTGGAGTCACCATGAAGACGGCGCTTACCCTTTCCGGGTCGATCCGCAAGGAATCTTACAATCGTGTCCTGCAGCAGCATATGGGCCGGGCCCTGACGGCAGCGGGGGTTGAGGTCACGGAGCTGGACCTGACGGACTTTCCCATGCCGATCTTCAACGAGGATCTCGAGGTCGATTCCGTGCCGGAGGCGACGGTGAAACTGGCCGAGCTCTGGCGGAGCCATGACATCATCTTTATCGCGACGCCCGAATACAATGGCGGGGTGTCGCCGCTGATGGTCAACACGATCACCTGGCTGAGCCGGCAGAAGCCGAGCCCGTTCCGGCACGCCGTTTTTGGCATTGGCGGGGTGAGCTCGGGAAAATATGGGACGATCTGGAACCTCAGCCACCTGCGCGACTCGCTGAGCAAAGTCGGAACGCTCGTCGTGCCGACCTTGCTGGGGATCGGTCCGGCGGACCAGGCCTTTGACGAAAAGGGCGATCCGGTGGAACCGGCAATCATCCGCAAGGTTGAGCAGATGGTGCACGAACTCACTCACTTTTCGCGGGGTTAGGCGATGAAGGCTCTCTATCTGACCCATCCGCAGGTGCGCATGGACCCGGCCGTGCCCGTGCCGCTCTGGGGCCTTTCCGATGAAGGGCGGGAGAGAGCCGAAGCCTTTGCGGCGCGCCGGATCATCCCGGCGGGCACTTTTGTGTTTTCAAGCCGGGAAGCGAAAGCGCTCGAACTGGCCGAGATTGTCGCGGCGCAAGCGGGAACGCCGGTACTGGCCGATCATCTGATGGGCGAGAATGATCGCAACGCCACGGGATTCTTGCCGCCGGCGCTGTTCGAGGAAACTGCGGACAAGTTTTTTGCCGAGCCGGAGGTGAGCGTCGACGGCTGGGAAAAGGCGGCGGATGCGCAGCGCCGGATCATCGAGACGGTACTTTCAGCGCTGAAAAGCGTGCCGCCGGGGACGGCGGTGATTTTCTGCGGACACGGGGCCGTGGGGACGCTGCTCAAATGTCATCTGGGCGGGCGGCCGATTGCGCGCAGCGAGGACCAGAGCCGGCATGGCCACCGCGGGGGCGGCAATGCCTTTGTGTTCGATCTGGCGGGGACGGAATTGCACACCGAATGGATGGCCATGGAAGACCTGCCGGACGATTGGTGGCACTAGGCCTTCTTTTCGTTCAGCGCAAAAAGATCGAGGGCATCACCCAGGGCTTCGGTGAGACGATCGAGGCGCGCCGGGTCGGTTTCGAGCTGACGCAGGCGATTGGGGCCGGCGAGGGGAACGGCGCCGACGAGGTCGAGACCTTTTTGCGTGATGGCGACAAGGCGGGCGCGGCGATCGCGCGGGTCGGTGCGGACGATGCAGAGGTCGAGGCGGCGGAGTTCGTCGATGGATTGGCCCAGAGTTGCCGCGTGCATGTCGAGGCCCTTTCTGAGGGCCGCCAGGGCCATGTGGGGGCGTTCGGCCAGCGTATGAAGCACGGCGAGCTGCAGGCCGGTGATGCCGTGGCGCTGTTTCAGTTCGAGGTGGAAGGCGGCGATGGCGGAATCGAGCCGCATCCAGGCGACCAGGGTGGAAAGGGCCTGCTGCTGCATTTTGCTTTCAGACTAGAGATGAATCGGCCGTCTTATGACGGCATAGGATTTTTCCCGCAAGGTACTATGGCGGCATAGGGTCGGCGATTTCGCCTTGCTCCGGGCCCGGCGATGTGCGACCCCAACCCAAATCAGCGACAGAAGGGATTTTGCCATGGCCGGCCATTTGATCGTGGGGCTCGACGTTTCGACGCGCGCCCGCGCCGAGGAGATCGTCACCGCGCTGGGGGATACGGTCGAGTATTACAAGATCGGCTATCAGTGCTTTTATGGCGCCGATGGCTTTGCGCTCGGCAAGGAGCTGATCGCGGCGGGCAAGAAGGTGTTCTTTGACCTCAAACTGCTCGATATCGACAACACGGTCGAAAAGGGCGTGGCGGCGATTGCCGCGACCGGCGCGGCGATGCTGACGGTGCATGCCTATCCCAAATGCATGAAGGCGGCGGCCAAGGCGGCACAGGGTTCTGATCTTTGCGTGCTGGGCGTGACGGTGCTCACCTCCATGGACGATGCCGATGTGAAGGAAGCCGGCTATGAGCGCGATGCCGCGGGGCTCGTGGCTCTGCGTGCGCAGCAGGCCAAGGAAGCCGGGATCGGCGGCATTGTCGCCTCCTCGCATGAAGCGGAAATGGTGCGGACTATTCTGGGGCCAAAAATGGCCATCGTGACGCCGGGGATTCGTCCGGCGGGCGCTGCTTTGGGCGACCAGAAGCGGGTGATGACGCCGGCGGAAGCGCTGGCGGTGGGCGCGAGCCATCTCGTGGTAGCACGGCCAATCGTCGAGGCGCCCGATCCGGCAGCGGCGGCGCGGGCGATCTTGGCCGAAATGGCTGGTTCCGGGACGCGGTTGGCCTGATGCGATACTCTGCCTGTATCGAAATGCTGTTCGTGCCGGAAACTGCTGATCCGGTGGAGCGGGTGCGCCTTGCTACGGCGGCGGGTTTTGAGGCGGTGGAATTCTGGCTGTGGTCGAACAAGGACCTCGATGCCATGGAGCGCGTGCTTGATGAAACCGGCGTAAAACTCGCCGGGATCGTAGCCGAACCTTTTGCCGAGCTGACGCGCGAGGGGGACCATGACCGGTTCCTCGCGGGACTCGAAAAGAGCCGCGATGTGGCGCTGCGACTTGGGGCAGGTGTGCTCATTTGCCAGTCGGGGCCGCTGCTGCCGGGGATCGAGCGGGCGAAGCAGCATGAGGGGCTGACGATTGCCATGCAGCGTTCGGCCGAGGTGCTGAAGGGGTCAGGCGTCAAGCTCGGGCTCGAGCCGCTGAATGATCGCGTGGATCATCCGGGATACTATCTCACCAGCACGGTTGAGGCGCTTGATATCATGGATGCGGTCGATCGGCCGGAGATCGGTATCACCTATGATCTCTATCATTCCATGGTGATGGGTGAGGTGCCCGAAGAGGTGGTTGGCGATCGGGCAAAGCACATTGTGCATGTGCATGTGGCGGATCACCCTGGGCGCAATCAGCCGGGGAGTGGCGGGCTGGATTTGACGCGACCGCTCGGGTGGTTGCGGGGGCAGGGTTATGATGGCTTTGTCGGGCTGGAGTTCCGGCCGACGGCCGGGACGGATGCTGCGTTGAGGCAGATGCGGGCGAGCTTGGGCTAGCCACAGATTCTTCCTTCTCCCCTTGAGGGAGAAGGTGCCCGAAGGGTCACCGAATTGGCGTTCGCGAATTCGGCTGGGATGAGGGGTATGGGATTTCACCACTCGTCCCTCTGCGGAGGAGAGATACCCCTCACCCTGAATAATCTGCTGAACGCAGATTATTCTGTCCCTCTCCCTCAAGGGGCGAGGGAGGGCCGGTGGGTGTGGCTAGCTCTCAGCCAACCAAGCCATGCTGCCGGGACAGATCCTGCAGGTCGAGCTGCGGCCTGGCGCCGATATGAGAAATCACTTCGGAGGCGGCGAGGCACCCGGTCTTGAGGGCGGATTCGAGGTTTTGGCCTCGGGCCATGCCGAGGAGGAAGCCCGAGGCAAAAAGGTCGCCGGCGCCGGTGGCATCCACAACGCTATCGATCGGGAAGGCGGGAACCGAGACGACTTCGCCATTGTATACCGCCATAGCACCCTCGGCGCCCATGGTGATTGCGGCCAATTCGGCATCCTGCGCGATGGCGCGGACGGCGGTGCCAAGGTCGTCGGTTTCGTAGAGCGATTTCAGCTCGTGGACGTTGGCGAAGACGTAGTCGATCGTCTTGGAGCGGATGAGATCCAAAAATTCGGCGCGGTAGCGATCGACGCAGAACGGGTCGGACAGGGTGAAGGCCGCGGCCCGCTCATGCTTGTGGGCATAGTGGGCGGCGAGGACGAAGGCCTTTTTGGCTTCGACCGGGTCCCACAGAAAACCTTCCATATAGGTGATGGCGGCGCCGCCAATTTCGTCGGGGTGAATATCGGCTTCGGTCAGCTGGTGACAGGCGCCGAGATAGGTGTTCATGGTGCGCTCGCCATCTTCGGAAACGAAGATCATGCAGCGGGCGGTCAGCGCGCCATTCTTGAGGCGCGAGGTGTTGTAGTGGACACCGATGGCGTTCAGATCGTTCTCAAAAACATCGCCCAAGGGATCGTCGGCGACCTTGCCGATGAAGGCGGCGCGGCCGCCAAGCGAGGCGACGCCAGCGGCGGTATTGCCGGCGGAGCCACCCGAAATCTGCTGCCGGGTGAGCGGCATTTTTGAATAGAGGTCTTCGGCCCGATCGGTATCGATCAGGTGCATGATCCCCTCCTTCATGCCTTCGCGTTCGATAAAGCCGGGCTCGACGGGGGCGATGATATCGACAATGGCATTACCGATCGTCAGCACGTCGAAGCGGGTCTGGGTCATGCGGGCAGTCCGAAGATGAGGGGAAACGCAGAGGGTTTAGCGCAGGCGAGGGGCCGGGGCAATGTTTTGGGTTTTTTGCTCCCTCAGCCAAGTTCGCGAACCCGCTAGAGACTTCCGATGATTTCGGCGATCAGCGCTTCAGTGTCCTCGCCGGCGCGGAGGGCGATCTGGCCATCGAGGAGCAGGATGGAGAGGCCGTGGACCTTGGCCCAGGCGGCCAGGGCTCTGGCGCGCCCGGTCTGCATGTCGCCACCGACGACGTGGCGCAGGGTATCAAAGGCTACGTCGGCAGCCATGCGGAGGCCAGGGCGACCGTCTTTCTTGAGCTGGGGCGAGAACATCAGACGGAAGAGATTGGCATTGCCGAGGGCAAAGAGCACGTAGGTCTTGCCCATGGCGGCCATAGGGTCGGCCGGATTGCCCGCGGCCACCGCTTCCATGGCGGCGGAGAAACGCTGGAAGCCGGTGACGGCGAGCGCTTCAAGGAGGGCCGCGCGGGAATCGAAGTGGCGATAGGGCGCGGCGGCGGAGACGCCGACTGCGCGGGCGAGGTCGCGCAGGCCAAGACCGGTCTCGCCTTCCTTTTCGAGAATGATCAGCGCGGCTTCGAGCAAGGCCTGGCGCAGGTTGCCGTGGTGATAAGGCGAATTGGCGGATGTTGACATTGTTTACATGAGGAGGATAGATGTGAGCACCATTAACACCTAGGTGAGGACAGGGCAATGGATTCGAATCTGATATTGGCTTGCGCCCACCATCTGGCGGTCTTTTCGCTGGTGGGGATTTTTGCGGCGGAGTTTGCGCTGTTGCGTCCCGGGCTTGGCGGCACCCGGCTGACGCAATTGGCGCGGCTCGATGCGGCTTACGGGGCGGTGGCGATGACCGTAGTGGCGGTTGGCGTCTTGCGGGTTTGCTTTGGAGGCATCGACCCCTGGTATTATCTCGGCAATCACGCCTTCTGGGGGAAGATGGCGGCGTTCCTGGTGATGGGACTGCTTACGATCCAGCCGACCATTGCCATCCGGCGCTGGGTGAAGGCGGGCGAGGGGATTGCCGACTATGTGGCGCCGGTTGCCGAAATCGGGACGAGCCGGCGGTTTGTGCATCTGCAGGCGGGGGTGCTGGTGCTGATCCCGCTTTTTGCGGCGGCAATGGCTCGCGGGTATGGGAGCTAGGCTCCTTTTCCGGTTCTGTCGTCATTGCCGGGCCGGTCCCGGCAATCCTGCGGATGGCATGGACCACCGGGACAAGCCCGGTGGTGACGATGGAGAGGAGGGGGAGAACTGCGCCCGGATAGACAGAGATTCCCGCTTTCGCAGGAATGACATCGAGCGGTAAGTGAAGCTTCTAGGCCGCCCTGGGCAGTGGAGACTTCGGCTCAAAGAGGCACCACTCGCTGATCGGACAGCGCCAGCATTCGGGTTTTCTGGCCTTGCAGATGTAACGGCCGTGCAGGATCAGCCAGTGATGGGCGTGGAGCATAAAGCGCTCGGGGATCTGTTTTTGCAGAGCCTGTTCTACCGCGAGCGGCGTCTTGCCGGGGGCCAGGCCCGTGCGGTTACCGACGCGGAAGAGGTGGGTGTCCACCGCGATGGTCGGCTGCTTGAACCAGATATTTAAGACCACATTCGCCGTCTTTCGGCCGACCCCGGGCAGCGCTTCGAGGGCTTCGCGACTGTCGGGGACTTCGCCGCCGTGCTGGTCGATGAGGATTTGCGAAAGGGCAAAAACGTTCTTGGCCTTGCCGCGGAAGAGGCCGATGGTTTTGACGAGTTCGGTGATCTGCTCGACGCCCAGGGCCACCATGGCTTCGGGCGAGGGGGCGAGTTCGAAGAGGCGCTTGGTTGCCTTGTTGACGCCGGCGTCGGTCGCCTGCGCGGAGAGAACGACGGCGACCAGCAGGGTGAAGGCGTTGACATAATCGAGCTCGCCCTTGGGCTCGGGCTCGATCTGATGGAACCGCTCGAAGATCGCCTCGGCCTGGGCGCGGTTTAGCTTTTTCACTTTTTTAGGACTTGGCATTCTCTCGACCCCGAATCTCTGCCAATATTTCAGGGCGAGTCCATCATGCCAATGCAAACCAGCACCACGACCAGTCCCCTGTTTTCGGCCACGCTGCGGCCGGACAGATCATTGCGCGCTGCAGGCGGCTGGATTGGCCTTGCTGCGGCGGCGTTGTTCGGGCTGCCCTTTGTCGTCACTGTACCCGAATTTTTGCTGCCGAGCCTTGTCGGCTTTGCCATTGCCGCGGGTGGGTTGACCGTCCTCACCATACGGCAGGCGCGGCGGGCACGGCTGGTTGAACGGGTGACGGTGTGGCCCGACCAGATCGAGCTGTTGTCGGCGAGCCGCAAGCAGGAGCGGCAGTTGCGTCGACTGGACCCCAAGAGGGTGCGGCTGGTGCTGACCCGGGACGAGAACGAGCGGACGACCGCCATGTATCTCACCCATGGGTCTGAGCGCATCGAAATCGGCGCCTTCATGGCGGTCAATGACAAGTCGAGCTTCGCCCGGGCTTTTGGGCAGGCGTTGCGCAAGGCGCGGCGCGGCTGACTTTTCATGGGGCTGGCTGGTCCGTCAAAAGCGGGTCGCATGCTTGCTGGCGCCAGCGGTAAAAAGGGCAAACGTTCAATTGAAAGATACGGCCATGAACCAGCTTGCCCATATCGCCCCGGCCAGCGACTACGACACCATTCGCGCGGCTATTCGCTATCTCAGCGAGAACGGTCCGGATGCGACCGATCTCGGAAAATTCTCGCGCGCGCTTGGGCTGACCGAGCGGCAGTTGACCGATCTCTTTCGGCGCTGGTGTGGCCTTAGTCCAAAAAGCTTTGCGCAGGCGGTGGCGCTTGACCATGCGAAGTCGCTGTTGCGCGACAAAGCGAGTGTTTTGGACACGACCTATGAGGTGGGGCTTTCTTCGACCTCGCGGCTGCACGATCTGTTCGTGACCCATGAAGCCATGCCGCCGGGCGTGTTCCGCGCCGGGGGCGAGGGGATCGACATGTTCTGGGGCGTGGCGCCATCGCCCTTCGGGCTCGCGGTAGTGACGGCGACGGAATATGGCATGTCGGGCCTGGGCTTTGCCGATGCGGATATGAGTGTCGAAGAGGCTTTTGCCGATCTCGCCAATCGCTGGCCCAAGGCGCGGTTTAAGCGGGATGATGCGCGGATCGCGCCGATGGCAGCGCAGGTGTTTGAGCCGGGCCGTTGGTCACCGGATCATCCCGTGCGGGTGGTGCTCATTGGGACGGATTTTGAGGTAAAAGTCTGGGAGACCCTTCTTAAAATTCCGTGCGGGCAGGCGGTCACCTATTCGAGCGTTGCCAATCATATCGGACGACCCACGGCGTCGCGGGCGGTGGGCGCGGCGGTTGGCAAAAATCCGATCAGCTTTGTGGTGCCGTGCCACCGGGTGGTGGGAACGTCTGGGGCGCTGACCGGGTATCACTGGGGGGTGCCGCGCAAGCGGGCGATACTTGGCTGGGAGGCCGGGGTGGTTTCAGCGGCGCACTAAAAAAACGCGGCCTCTTGGGGCCGCGTTTCACGTGAATCCTGCAATCTGAAATCAGAGCTTCAAGCGCTCGACGAGCTTTCCATCCGGACCGATCTTATAGACGGTGGGTTCGCCGGTGCCGATTTCGCGGGCCAGGATTTCGTCAGGTGTGAGACCTTCGATGGCCATGACGAGGGCGCGGAGGGAGTTGCCGTGGGCAGCGATGAGGACGGTCTTGCCGGCTTTGAGCTGCGGCAGGATTTCGGCTTCATAATAGGGCAGGGTGCGGGCTGCGGTGTCCTTGAGGCTTTCGCCGCCCGGAGGGGGAACGTCGAAAGACCGGCGCCAGATGAGGACCTGCTCTTCGCCCCACTTGGCGCGGGCGTCGTCCTTGTTGAGACCCGAGAGATCACCGTAGTCGCGCTCGTTGAGCGCCACGTTGCGGGTGATCGTCACGTTGAGAATGCCCATCTCTTCAAGGATGAGATCGAGCGTGTGCTGTGCCCGGCGCAGGGCCGAGGTGTAGAAAAGGTCGGGCGCGAACTTGCCGGCCTTGAGCGCCTTGCCCGTGGCGCGGGCTTCGCCTTCACCCTGCTCGGTGAGGTTGGGATTGCGCCAACCGGTGAAGAGGTTCTTCAGGTTCCATTCGCTCTGGCCGTGACGGACCAGGATCAGAGTGCCGGACATTCTTTCAATCCTTCAGACTAGTCGTTGAGGCCGAGAACGTCGGCCATGGAATAGAGACCTGCGGGCTGGTGGGTGGCCCAGAGGGCGGCGCGGACGGCGCCATTGGCATAGATGGTACGGTCCTGCGCGCGGTGATTGAGTTCGATGCGCTCGGAGGGACCGGCGAGGATGACCATGTGGTCGCCGATGACATTGCCGCCGCGCAGGGTCGCAAAGCCGATAGTGCCGAATTCGCGCGGACCGGTGTGGCCGTCACGGACACGAACCGAATGGTCCTTGAGCGAAATATTGCGGCCCCTGGCAGCGGCATCGCCCAGCATCAGGGCCGTGCCCGAGGGGGCGTCGACCTTGAGGTTGTGGTGCATTTCCAAGACTTCGACGTCGTAGTCGGGGAGGGCTTGGGCGGCCTTTTCGACGAGGACGGCGAGGGCGACCATGCCGGGCGAAAAGTTTCCTGACTTGACGATGCGCGCACCGGCCGCGCCGGCGGCGGCGATTTCGGCGTCGTCGGCTTCGGAGCAGCCGGTGGTGCCGATCAGATGTACGATGCCCTTGGTCGCGGCGAGTTTTGCCAGGGCGACGCTGGAAGCGGGAGCGGTGAAGTCGATGATGACATCGGCCTCGTCGAGCAGTGGGACAATATCGTCGGTGACGGTGACGCCAAGCGCATCGATGCCGGCCAAAATGCCGGCGTCCTTGCCGATCGAGGAGGCGCCAGGACGATCGACGGCGCCGACGAGTTTGAGACCATGGCTAGCTGCGACTGCCTTGATATTGGCTGATCCCATGCGGCCGCCCGCGCCGGCGACAATGGTTCTGAGCTCGGTCATGCCTGATCTCCAAAAATAGTCGTTAAGGCCTATATCAGTGCCATGGCCAGCCGCCAACTCCATGCGGCGATTGGATGAATGCTTCGCAATCGACACAATCGGCGGGAGACTTCTGGAGTGCTGCTCTGATTGCATCAGATCGGCACTCCAGCCTTGGTTTGTCGCGCTTCTGAACCGCAAAACCGTTGCCACTTTTGCGCGAAGCGCTCTAGGCTGGTGCAAAGCGAACACATGGACCCGCAATGACCATCACCAATGCGCTGGCCAGCATTGCCGTCGACAATCTCGCAGATTCCCTGGTCTGGTACGAATATCTGTTCGGGCGGCCTGCCGATGCGCGGCCCATGGCCGATGTCGCCGAATGGAAGCTGCCCGGCGGGGCCTGGGTGCATGTGGCGACTGATGCCGACCGGGCAGGGGCCAGCGTGCTGATGCTGATCGTTGATGACATCGCCGACGAATTGGGCCGGCTCGACATGTATGGGATCAAGCCGGTGGCCAAGGCGATCGGGGATTTTTTCAAGACCGCGAAACTGCGGGATCCCGACGGGAACCTGGTGGTACTGAGCCAGCCGCAGCCGGGGACGTATTAGGTTTTCTTCCTTCCCTTCTCCCCCTGAGGGAGAAGGTGCCCGCGGGGCGGATGAGGGGTATGCGGTTTCGCCATTGGCCCCTCTGCGGAGGAGAGATACCCCTCACCCTGATTTTCTGCTGAACGCAGAAAATCTGTCCCTCTCCCACAAGGGGCGAGGGGAGCGCCGGTGTGTGGGACGCGATCTAGACGTCACACCCGTCTCAGGCTGACATTCTCGATCAGGTGGTTCTTGCCCTTTTTGAGGATCAGGTCCGCCCGACCGCGGGTCGGCAGGACGTTGTCGACAAGGTTGGGCAGGTTGATCGAGCGCCAGACCTGGCGGCCGAATGATCCGGCTTCTTCTTCGCTCATTTCGGCAAAGCGGCGGAAGAAGGAGGTGGGGTCCTTGAAGGCGGTTTCCCTGAGGCGAAAGAAGCGCTGCATGAACCAGTCTTCGAGTTCGTCCGTGTCCGCGTCGATATAGACCGAGAAATCGAGGAAGTCGGAGGCGAAGAGGATCGGCTTGCCGTTACGCGGCAATTCGCCGGGCTGGAGAATGTTGAGGCCTTCAACGATCAGGATGTCGGGACGATCCACCACGATCTCTTCACCCGAAACCACGTCGTAGACGAGATGGGAATAGACCGGGACCTTGACCCTCGACTTGCCCGATTTGATGTCGGCCAGGAAATTGACGAAGCGCGGCCGATCATAGCTCTCGGGAAAACCCTTGCGATCCATCAGGCCTTTTTCGGTGAGGACCGCATTGGGGTACAGAAACCCGTCGGTGGTGACGAGGTCGACGCGGGGCGTCGAGGGCCAGCGCGACAGAAGGGCTTTCAGGATACGGGCCGTGGTCGATTTGCCAACGGCGACCGAACCGGCGACGCCGATGATGAAGGGCACCTTGTGGCCATGCGGGGTTTGAAGAAACCGCGACTGAACGTTGTGAAGCCCCTGGATGGCTTCGACGTAATAGGACAGAAGGCGCGAGAGCGGCAGGTAGACCTCTTCGGCCTCCTGCAGCGAAATCGGATCAGTGAGGCCGCGCAGGCGATCGAGATCGCCCTGGTCGAGCGTCATCGGCTGGCCGTCGCGCAGCGTGCTCCACTCGGCCTTGGTGAAGTGGTGATAGGGGTCGAGCGCCGGAGAGCGGTGCGCCATTACTGCTTTTCCGATCGCGAGGCTTTTTCAGCGAGACCCGATTGGGCGGTGCGCGCATCAAGCTCGGCCATGACTTCGCCAAGCGGAATGTCTGCTGCCTTGAGCACGACGAGGAGATGGTAGAGGAGATCGGCCGACTCCTTGACCAGTTCGGCCCGGTCGCCGGTGACGGCGGCGATGACGGCTTCGGTCGCTTCCTCGCCAACTTTCTGGGCGGCCTTTTTCATGCCGCGAGCGATGAGCTTTGCCGTGTAGCTTTCCTCTGGCGAGGCGGCAGCGCGGATGGCGATGCGGGCTTCGAGTTCTTCAAGGGTCATTTTTTGGTCCCTCTGTCCTTAGGCTGCAGCCGCATCCATGCGCATGGCAATGCCATGATCCATCATGTAGCGCTTGGCTTCGGGAATCGTAAAAGTGCCGAAGTGGAAGATGGACGCGGCAAGGACGGCGCTGGCGTGACCTTCGGTGACGCCATCGACAAGGTCCTGCAGTTTGCCGACGCCGCCCGAGGCGATGACCGGGACTTCGACTTCATCGGCGATCATGCGGGTCAGTTTCAGATCGAAACCGGACTTGGTGCCGTCGCGATCCATGGATGTGACCAGCAGTTCGCCGGCGCCGCGCTCGACCATTTTGGCGGCGAATTCGACGGCGTCGATGCCGGTGGGGCGGCGGCCGCCATGGGTGTAGATTTCCCATTCGGAGCGATTGTCGCCACCGACCTTTGCGTCGAGGCGCTGCTTGGCATCGACCGAAACGACGATGCACTGATTGCCGAACTTGTCCGCGGCGCGAGCGATGAAGTCGGGATCGTTCACGGCGGCAGAATTGATCGCCACCTTGTCGGCACCGGCCAGCAGCAGTTTTCGAATGTCTTCCACTGTGCGCACGCCACCGCCGACTGTGACCGGCATGAAGCAGTGTTCGGCCGTGCGGGCGACGACGTCGAAAATCGTGTCGCGGCCTTCGTGGCTGGCGGTGATGTCGAGGAAGGTCAACTCGTCGGCGCCGGCTGCGTCATAGGCGATGGCCGCCTGGACCGGATCGCCGGCATCGATGAGATCGACGAAATTGACGCCTTTCACCACGCGGCCACCGGCAACGTCCAAGCACGGGATAATACGAGTCTTCAGGGTCATGAGCGTTTGCCCTTCTGCATCTGCCCCCAGGCGATGCGATGAATGATGAGCGTGGCGAGCCAGACGAAAAAGGCGGCGCCGCCAAGCGGGATCGTCGCCAACATGAACCAGCCCAGCACGAAGAGGGTGTAGAGCGCCTGCCCCCAATCGGCGCCGCCGATCATGCAGGGATTGATGCCCCCCTCGTTAACGTAGCAGCCATTGCTGTCGGCAATGAAGGTGGCAGCGAGGACAGAGAGGACGGGGGCAAAGGCGAAGAGCGCGATCACCGCCAGGAAGAGGCCATAGGCCCACCACGGAAATCGGGCAGGCCGCGCTTCGCTCACGCCACGGCCCTCAGCTTTGCCAGTGCTTCACGTGAATCAATTCGGCCATCGTAAAGCGCGCGACCGGAAATGGCGCCTTCGAGCACCTGATATTCGGGACGCGTCATGCGCTCGATATCGTCCATGGAGGCAAGGCCGCCGGAGGCGATGACGGGGATCGAGGTCGAGCGGGCGAGATCGAGGGTCGAATCCCAATTTATGCCGGCAAGGATGCCGTCGCGGTCGATGTCGGTATAGATGATGGCCGCGACGCCGGCGCCTTCAAAACGCTTGGCGAGCTCCACGATGGACAGCTCGGACGTTTCCGCCCAGCCTTCCACCGCGACCATGCCGCCCTTGGCATCGGTGCCGACGGCGACCTGGCCGGGCCATTTTTTGGCGGCTTCTTTCACCAGCTCAGGATCGCGAACCGCGACCGTGCCGAGGATGACGCGAGCGAGGCCTTTGTCGAGCCAGGCTTCAATATGGTCGAGCGTGCGAATGCCGCCGCCAAGCTGGACGGGGAATTTTACGGTCTTCAAAATCTGCTCAACCGCGGCGCCGTTGACGCTCTCGCCGGCAAAAGCGCCGTTGAGGTCGACGACGTGCAGATATTCAAAGCCCTGGTCTTCGAACGATTTTGCCTGAGCGGCGGGATCGTCGTTGAAGACGGTGGCCTGGTTCATGTCGCCAAGCTTTAGTCGGACGCACTGACCGTCCTTGAGGTCGATGGCTGGAAAGAGGATCATGGCGTCCATCCCAAGAAATTTTCGATCAGTTTGAGGCCGAGGGCCTGGCTCTTTTCCGGGTGGAACTGCGTCCCGAAAATATTGTCGCGCCCAACACAAGCGGTCACCGTGCCACCGTAATCGGTAGTCGCTAGGAGGTGGTCCGGGTCCTCGGTGAGGAAGTGATAGGAGTGCACGAAATAGGCGTGCAGCCCATTGGGGCCATCCGGGATGTTTTCGAGCAGCGCATGGGGTTTTGTCACCGAGATGGTGTTCCAGCCCATGTGCGGAATTTTCAGGTTTGGATCAGTCGGCTTGATCTTTTCGACGGCGCCGGGGATCCAGCCGAGGCCCTCTGTGATGACCTTTTCGCGGCCTTCTCTGGCGAGAAGCTGCATGCCGACGCAGACGCCGAGGAAGGGCGTGGTGCCGCGGATGACGCGTTCTTCCAAAACTTCGGTCATGCCGGCGACGGCGTCGAGGCCGGCCTTGCAATCGGCGAAGGCGCCGACGCCGGGGAGCATGATGCGGTCGGCGCGGCGGACGACTTCGGGGTCGGCGGTGACGATGATTTCGGGGCTATTCACCAACGAGGCGGCGACGCGCTCGAAGGCGTTGGCGGCGGAGCGGAGATTGCCCGCGCCATAGTCGATAATGGCAACAGTGCTCATGGACGAGATTCCATAACGGCAAGACGGGCGAGATCGGCATCGGCGGCAAAGCGGTGGCCCGCGGAAACAAGGCCACGACGTTTGAGGGCACGACGCTCAGCGCCCGGTGCGGCAAAGCCGCAGGCGATGGCGAGGAGAATGTAAAGCCAGAGGCTTGCGTCGGGCCCGAGATAGCGCGCGCCAAAAATCAGCGCAACGAGGCCGACGACAAAGAGGCCCAAGAGATCCCAATGTCGATGGAGGAGCGCATGGACGGGCGGCAGCAGGGCCGCAAACCAGGAGAAGCGCTCGGAGACGGCGACAGGCAGGGCGGTCGGGTCGTCGACGGATCGATAAAGGGCAAAGAGGGTCACGGGGGAACTCCCAGGACGGAATGAGGTCCACTTAGTGCAAAATGTGGAAATGCGAAAGGCCACGACCGCTTTCAGGCGTCGTCATCGCCCGGCTTGACCGGGCGATCCAGTTTGCCGAGGCATGGACTGCCGGGACAAGCCCGGCAGTGACGACAACTGAAGTAGCGGCGATTGCTTACAGCGTGCCCTTAGTTGATGGCACGCGGTCGGCCTGGCGAGGGTCGATTTCGAGGGCGTCGCGCAGAGCGCGGGCCACGGCCTTGAACATCGACTCGGCCAGATGATGGTTGTTGTCGAAGTAGAAGTTTTCAATGTGCAGCGTGATGCCGGCATTGATGGCGAAAGCCTGGAAGAACTCGCGGAAGAGTTCGGTGTCGATGTCGCCGATCTTGTCGCGGTTGAACTCGGCCTTGAAGACGAGGAAGGGGCGGCCCGAGACATCGAGCGCGGCGCGCGTCAGCGTGCCATCCATGGGCAGGTCGCAGGATGCGTAGCGGCGGATGCCCTTCTTGTCGCCGATCGCCTGGCTGATGGCCTGGCCGAGGGCAATGCCGACATCTTCCACCGTATGGTGGAAGTCGATGTGCAGGTCGCCCTTACAGGTGACATCCATGTCGATGAGTGAGTGGCGCGAAAGCTGGTCGAGCATGTGATCGAAGAAGCCGACGCCGGTCGCCATCTTATGCGCGCCGGTGCCGTCGAGATTGATCGAGACAGTGATCTCGGTCTCGTTGGTCTTGCGGGCAATGGTGGCGGTGCGCATTGGACAGTCTCCGAAGGTACGGGGCTCAGTAGCAGATAGGCATGGCGGCGTGAAGATTGGGTTGAAGTTCAGAGACTGCCACTTCGGGGCGCAGCATGACGGGCCAGGTTGTCGACAGCGTTTTCAGCCCATTCGGCCTCTTCTTGCTGCCCTGCTTCTGCTTGCCTCCATGACGCCGGCGTATAGGCGGGACGCCTGTTCTAGGCTTCAGAATACCGACCCAGCATGGGCGTGACCCGGCTGGCTTCTGGCATCATCGTGCCTCCTCCCACCTCTCATGGCGGTCTAACGCGCATGGCTTAGGTGCCGTTGCGAACGGGCAGGTTGCAATCAGTGGGGACCGTCCTAAATATCATTCAACAGTTCGGAGTATCTCCCCAAATGAGTGACAGTGCATTTCCCGGGTGGCACGGGACGACCATCGTTTCCGTGCGCAAGGGCAACAAGGTTGTCGTTGCTGGCGATGGCCAGGTTTCCATGGGCCAGACGGTGATGAAGCATACGGCCAAGAAAGTTCGCCGGCTCGCCGGCGGCAAGGTGATTGGCGGCTTTGCCGGTTCGACTGCCGACGCCTTTACCCTCTTCGAGCGGCTTGAAGGCAAGCTTGAGCAGTATCCTGACCAGCTGATGCGCGCGGCCGTTGAGCTGGCCAAGGACTGGCGGACGGATCGCTATCTGCGCAAACTCGAAGCCATGATGATCGTGGCCGACAAGACCGACACGCTGGTTCTTACGGGCACTGGCGACGTGCTGACGCCGGACCATGGCGTCATCGCCATCGGCTCGGGCGGCAATTATGCGCATTCGGCGGCCCTGGCCCTGCATCAGGCAACCGACCTCGATGCCGAAGACATCGCCCGCCGCGCCATGAAGATCGCAGAGGAAATCTGCGTCTACACCAATGGCAATGTGACCCTCGAAACCATCGAGCTCTAAGTGACCTTTTCCATCCGGCAACTCGGCGTGAAAGATGCGGCGGCCTATCGGGCCATCAGGCTCGAAGCGCTGGCCAACCATCCGGAGGCCTTCGTGTCTTCGGCCGAAGGGTTTGCCCAGAAATCTGACACAGAAGTGCGACAGATGCTGGAAACGCTGACCATCTTTGGCGCCGTTCTGCCCGATGGGTCCATTGGCGGCATCAATGCGTTCTTTCGCAATGACGGCCACAAGGAACGGCACCGCGGCTGGATGATCCAGGTCTATGTGCGGCCGGAACATCGCGGCACGGGCATGTCCAAGGCTTTGGTCGAGCATCTTGTCGACCATGCCCGGGACAAGGTCATCCAGATCCATCTCGGGGTCTGGGCCGAGAACGAGCCAGCCATCCGCCTCTACCAGAAGCTGGGCTTTGAGACCTACGGAACAGAGCCCCGCTACCTCTATGTGAACGGTCGATACATCGACGAACACCTGATGGTGCGCTTCCTCGACAAGGCACCAGGAGACCAAAAATGAGTGAAACCAATTTTTCGCCGCGCGAGATCGTCTCGGAGCTGGACCGCAATATTGTCGGCCAGCATGACGCCAAGCGCGCCGTGGCCGTGGCACTGCGCAATCGCTGGCGCCGGCAGCAGCTTTCCCCCGAGCTGCGCCGCGAAGTGACGCCGAAGAATATCCTGATGATCGGGCCGACCGGCGTCGGCAAGACAGAGATTTCGCGCCGCCTGGCGCGTCTGGCGCAGGCGCCTTTCGTAAAAGTTGAAGCGACGAAATTCACCGAAGTCGGCTATGTCGGCCGCGACGTCGAGCAGATCGTTCGCGATCTTGTCGAGGCCGGGATCACCGTCCTGCGCGATAAGCGGCGCAGGGATGTGCAGGCCCAGGCCCATCACAATGCCGAAGAGCGGGTCCTCGACGCGCTGGTCGGGACGTCGGCGACGCCGTCGACGCGCGACTCTTTCCGCACCAAGCTTCGCAACAACGAGCTTGATGACAAAGAGATAGAAATCGAAATGCAGCCGGCGCCGAATACGGGCGGGTTTGAAATCCCCGGCATGCCCAATGGCGGCATCGGGATGATCAACCTTTCCGACATGTTCAAGTCGGCCATGGGCGGTCGCGGCGTAAAGCGCAAGGTCAAGGTGAAGGACGCCTATGAGCCGCTGATCGCCGAAGAGGCCGACAAGCTGCTCGATCAGGAACAGCTCAAGACCGAAGCTATCGAGCTCGTCGAAAACCACGGCATCGTCTTCATCGACGAGATCGACAAGGTCGCGGCCCGCGAGGGCGGCGTTTCCGGCGGTCCGTCGCGCGAAGGTGTGCAGCGCGACCTGCTGCCGCTGATCGAAGGCACGACGGTTGCGACCAAGTATGGGCCGGTGAAGACCGACCATATACTGTTCATCGCTTCGGGCGCGTTCCATGTGAGCAAGCCAAGCGATCTGCTGCCGGAATTGCAGGGTCGTTTGCCGATCCGGGTGGAGCTGAAAGCTCTTACCCGCGAGGATTTTATTCGCATCCTCAATGACACCGAGGCGAGCCTGGTGCGCCAATATGTGGCGCTGATGGGGACCGAAGGGGTCACGCTGACATTTACGCCGGATGCGATCGAGGCGATTGCCGATGCGGCGGTGAAGGTCAACGAGAGCGTCGAGAATATCGGGGCGCGGCGGCTGCAGACGGTGATGGAACGGCTCGTGGAAGAGATTTCCTTCGATGCGCCCGACAAGGCCGGGCAGACGGTGGCCATCGACGCGGCCTTTGTCCGCGAGAAGGTCGGGGTCCTCGCCAAGGATACGGATCTCAGCAAGTTCGTGCTTTAGGGCTTGCTGCGAGACAGAAACCCCCGCGAAAGCGGGGGTTTTCTTTTGCGCCGAGTTTTCCGACCTCCCTTCTTCCCTTGAGGGAGAAGGCGGCGCGTAGGCGCCGGATGAAGCGTATTTTTGCTGGCTTCCCTGCAGAGGAGGGATACCCCTCACCCTGCTTTTCTGCTGAACGCAGAAAATCTGCCCCTCTCCCACAAGGGGCGAGGGGAGGGGCGGTGGCTTAGCGCTTCTTTGTCGCGCGCTTCACCAGTTCGTCGCGCAAAAATTTGAGGTCTTCGGGGTCGAGGCGCTCGATGTTGTCGCGGAGGCGGTTGGTGAATTCCGTCGCTTCGGGGGCAAGTCCGCCGGTATCGATGGTCACCTTGGGATCGGAAATTTCGGCTAGCCGCTGCAGCTCTTCGGCTTCGTCCCAGATGACGTTGAAATAGGCGATGATGCGGTGGAGCAGGAAGCTCGTGGGCTGACCGCGGCGGCCATGTTCGAGAGCGGAAAGATAGGCGCTCGACACGTTCAGAGCCGCAGCCATTTCCTTCAGCGAAACGCCGCGGGCTTCGCGCAGGGCGCGGAATTTTGCACCAAGCGGGGTCATGGGCGCCTCAGGCGCACATACCAGGCGCCCTCCCCACCATGGCCACGGGCCGCAAGGCTCCAGCCTGATATCATGTGCGAAAGGCCGGGCTCGGAAAGCCAGATCGGCAGCATGGTGCGCAGAATGCCGCGCTCGGTCATGGCGGCGATATAGTCGTTTTCGGTCTTGGCGCCCTTGCCGGTGATGACGAGGAGCGTGCGATCGCCGCGGGCGGCGCGGGCACCAATGAAGCGGCGGAGCGTTTCGCGGGCCTCGGCCTGTGTCATGCCGTGCAGATCAATGGTGCCGTCGATGTCGATGCGACCGCGGCGGACTTTTTTATGGATGGCGGGATCGACATTCTTTTCGACCACCTGAGCCGGCTGGGTCGGCGCTTGATAGGGCGGCAGGAACGGCTTTTTGGGTTTGCCCATCCGGGGCGGCGCCTTGATGGCGGGAGCCGGTTCGGGCTCTGGGATCGGCAGGGGGTCGTGGCCGAATTTAAGCAGGCCCTTGCGGCGCAGCGGTTCGACCGTGGCCGACACTGTCGTCCAGAGGTGAAAGTCGTGCGGCAGGCGCCTGGCGTCGCGCTTGGACATGGAAGGGCCTGCCGCAAATTGACTTAGTCGAGCTGGCTCGTGGTGATGACCTTCCAATTGGGGTCACGCGATTTGGGATTGCGCGCAAAGGTCCATTCGTCGGCGATGGTCTGCACCTGGTCGGCATTGCCCTCGACGAGATTGCCGTCCTTGTCGCGGATGGCGGAGACGACCTCGGCGTGAAAGTCGACGGTCACCAGAATGTTCTTCTTGTCGTATTCGGCATTGACGATGGCGATCTTGGGCAGGCCCACGAAAGTGAATTCGTTCTTTTGGCCAGCAGCCTCGCGATCGGAAATGGCGCGGGCAAAGCTGTCGTAGACATCCGTGTCGAGAAGGTTCTTGAGCGTCTGGCGATCGCCTTCGGCAAAGGCCGTGACGATCATTTCATAGGCCTGCTTGGCGCCTTCGAGGAAGGATTTGGGCGTAAAAGTCGGGTCCGCTTCGGCCACGGCGCGAAGGCCGGTTGCGAGATCGGCATTGCCTGATGCCGCCTGCTCGATTTCAGCTTCGAGCTTGCGGGTGCGGCGTTCGTCATCAAGATTGGGCGCATCGGCCGGACGCGGGCGGATCGGCACCACGGTGTCGTCACCATTGGCTGCCTTCTTCTCGACCGGCGTGGAGCGGGTGCGGTCTACGGGCGGGCGTTCATTGCCGGTCCGCGTTCCCAATACCGAGCGGAGGCGGAAGAGCACGAAAACCGCGACCACGATGGCGATGAGAGTGGGCAGATCGAGAAAATCGTCCATGAATCGGTGCACCTGAGAAGTTGGGCGCTCGCCGAGCGCTTTTGTCGTTCCTATATATAGGGAAAGCTTTAGCTCAAAACCAGTTCACTCAAGGTTGCGCGATTTGCCGCGCCCTTCACAAACAAAGGATGACCCGGTTGCTCCGCTTCATTCCGCTGCTTCTTCTGGCTCTGCCACTGATCGAGATCGCGCTCTTCATTGTCGTTGGGCGGGCCATCGGCGTCCTGCCGACGCTGGGCCTTGTGATTGCCGCCGTTATCGCGGGCGGTTTTATCCTGCGCCAGCAGGGTCTGGGCATACTCAATCGCATGCGCAGCAATATGCAGACCAATACGCTGCCGGCCCAGGCGCTGTTTGATGGCATGCTGCTCGCCATTGCCGCCGTGCTGCTGATCATTCCCGGCTTTCTGGGCGACTTCAT
>NZ_JAFKHD010000386.1 GCF_017307565.1 Devosia sp. | reverse complement strand
GCCATGGCGCTCAAGGCAGGGGAACGTTCGTTCTCCTAATTTCCTCCTTGAGGCTTCTGGCTCCGGCACTCATCCAAGGCTTTGGCCCGGAAACCGACTAAACAAATCATCCTGTTCGAGAAGCGGTGCTCCGTGCGCCGGCTTTGGTGTTTTCATCGAAGCGGACCCGAATTCTCAATGGGATCAGCAACCCCTCAACGACCGGCGCAACGGAGAAAAAGTTTGGCACAGCAAACTGTGACTAAAGAAGATTTCGAATCGATGCTGCTCGACTCCTTTGTCGACAACGATGCCGCTGAAGGCACCGTTGTTCGTGGCAAAGTCGTCGCCATCGAAAAGGACCTGGCCATCGTTGACGTCGGTCTCAAGACCGAAGGTCGCGTTCCGCTGAAGGAATTCGGCCAGGCATTCCGTGACGGCCAGATCACCGTGGGTTCGGAAGTCGAGGTCTATGTTGACCGCGTCGAGAACGCCATGGGCGAAGCCGTGCTGTCGCGCGAAAAGGCCCGCCGTGAAGAGAGCTGGGTCAAGCTCGAAGAGAAGTACAACGCCAATGAGCGCGTTGAAGGCACCATCTTCAACCAGGTCAAGGGTGGTTTCACCGTCGACCTCGAAGGTGCCGTGGCCTTCCTGCCGCGTTCGCAGGTCGACATCCGTCCGATCCGCGATATCGCTCCGCTCATGAACGTGCCGCAGCCGTTCCAGATCCTCAAGATGGACAAGCGTCGCGGCAATATCGTCGTTTCGCGCCGCGCCATTCTCGAAGAATCGCGCGCCGAACAGCGTTCGGAAATCGTACAGCAGCTCGAAGAGGGCCAAGTTGTCGACGGCGTGGTCAAGAACATCACCGATTACGGTGCGTTCGTTGATCTCGGCGGCATCGACGGCCTGCTGCACGTCACCGATATCGCATGGCGTCGCGTCAACCACCCGTCGGAAGTGCTCACGATCGGCGAGACCATCAAGGTCCAGATCGTTCGCATCAACCACGAATCTCACCGTATCTCGCTCGGCATGAAGCAGCTCCAGGCTGATCCCTGGGAAGGCATCGAAGCCAAGTACCCGATCGGTGCGAAGTTCTCTGGCCGCGTGACCAATATCACCGACTACGGCGCATTCGTCGAACTGGAACCGGGCATCGAAGGCCTGATCCACGTTTCGGAAATGAGCTGGACCAAGAAGAACGTCCACCCGGGCAAGATCGTCTCGACCTCGCAGGAAGTCGACGTGGTCGTGCTCGAAGTCGATCCGGACAAGCGCCGCATCTCGCTCGGTCTCAAGCAGACCCTGCAGAACCCGTGGGAAGCCTTCGCCGAGAAGAACCCGGTTGGCGCCACCATCGAAGGCGAAGTCAAGAACAAGACCGAATTCGGTCTGTTCATCGGCCTCGAAGGCGATGTGGACGGCATGGTTCACCTCTCCGATCTCGATTGGCAGAAGTCCGGTGAAGTCGCTCTCGACGACTACAACCGTGGCGACATCGTCAAGGCCAAGGTTCTCGACGTCGACGTCGAGAAGGAACGTATCTCGCTCGGTATCAAGCAGCTCGCTGCTGATGATCTGGCCGATGCCGGTTCCAACGATGGCGGCGCTCTGCGCAAGAACGCTGTCGTGACCACCGAGGTCATCGAAGTCAACGACGGGGGCATTGAAGTCCGCATCGCCGATAGCGATGTGACCGCCTTCATCCGTCGCGCCGACCTCAGCCGCGACCGCAACGACCAGCGTCCGGAGCGTTTCTCCAAGGGCGAAAAGGTCGACGCACGCGTCACCCAGTACGACCGCAAGACCGGCCGCATCCAGCTCTCGATCAAGGCGCTCGAAATCGCCGAGGAAAAGGAAGCTGTTGCTGCTTACGGTTCGTCGGACTCGGGCGCTTCGCTCGGCGACATCCTCGGCGCTGCCCTCAAGGGCCGCGACGAAAAGTAAGCGTCACGCTTATCTGCAATCCTTCGGCCCGCGCGTTCTTCGCGCGGGTCGTTTTGTTGATGGGGTTCTCCAATGCTTTTCCGGGACGTCTCCTGGAGCGCCATGAGCGGCTATGATCTCGAGGCCGTGTCGCTTATTGCCGGCA
>NZ_JAFKHD010000329.1 GCF_017307565.1 Devosia sp. | reverse complement strand
CGTCTCGACGCCAAGGCTGCTGCTGCTCTGCATACCGCGCCATCTGCCAAGGCCAGCAAGCGTGACCTGCGCTCGGCGGTGATGGCGTCGGCTCCGCACATGAGCAAGGCCTCGGCCAAGCCCAAAACCAATACCGGCGGTTTCGACCTCGACCTCGACGAAGGCCGGGACGACCTCGACAGCGAGTTCGCGCGTCGCGGCGTCGCCTGATCCCTAACACGCTCCTGGATGTCGCGGCCTCGCGGCATCCGTCTTCGATCGCTGAAGGCGACGTCTATCCTACTGCCTAGAAGGGGCAATCTAGTATGCGTTTTACCATCAAGGCCAAGCTTGCCGCGACATTCGCGGTAGTGGTGGCCCTATCTGCCGGCAGCATGGTGCTTGCCATCCAGAATCTGGGTCAGCTCAATGACTCGCTGAACAATATCGTCAACGTGCGCACGGCAAATGCGCTGAACATTACCGGCATGCAGGTAAATCTGGAAAGCATGGGGTCGCGCATTCGTGCCCTCATCCTGACCGATGACCAGGCCGCTATCGACGGCTATGTCAGCGGCATCGCCGAAGACGGCGATGAGCTGATCGCCAGCATTGCCGCACTACGCGCCAATGTCACCGACCAGACCAACCTCGCGACCATCGACGGCTTTGAGACCAAGGTTCGAGCCTTTCAGGCCGCGATCAACGAGGCACAGGACCTCGGTCGCATCAACAGCGACGTGACGGCGCTCGCCATCAGCCGCTCGGAAGGCAGTGCAACCCTCGGCCGGGTCGAAGAGACCATGGCCGCGCTCAAGACCGCGCTGGCCGTTCGTGTCGAAAGCGGCGACCTGTCGGCCTTCCCGGCCTATCAGCGCACCTCGGACATGCTTCTCACCATGACCGATATTTTCCGCCAGCAGCGCAACGTGCTGCTCGCCTCCGATGATCCCGAACTGCAGGACAAGTGGCACGCCGACTATGTCGACGGCATCGCCGCAATCGCAACCAATATGCCGAACCTGCGTCGTGCCGTGACCTCGGCCGAGGCTGGCCTCGTGTCCAATGCCGAAGCTGCCTACGAGGCCATGGTCGCTGCCATGGACAAGGCGGTCGAAGCCAGCATGGCCCGCGGCGACCTCGCCGCGATGAAGGCTGCCGATCACGCAGCGGAACTGCGCGACATCACCAATGACGACCTGCAGGGCATGGTCGACACCACCCGCACCATGCTTGCCAATTCGGCAGCCGAGGCCAACACGACCTATCAAAACAGCATGATGGTGCTGATCGGCCTGCTCATTGGTTCGGCCATCATTGCCGGCCTTGCCGCAACCTGGATCGTGCTGGGCATCAGCCGTGGCCTCAACCGGGTCAAGCAGGTGGTCAATGGCGTCGCCATAGGCGACCTCGATCAGCGCGTCGAGATCAAGAGCGATGACGAGATCAAGGACCTCGTCGATACGGTCAACGTCATGACCGACAACCTGCGCGCCTCGGCCGCCGTGGTCGATCAGGTGGCCTATGGCGACCTCAGCGCCAAGCCGACCGTGCTTTCGGACAAGGACGTACTCGGCCAGGCCATGCAGCGCATGGTCGAGGGGCTCAGCGCTTCGGCCCAGGTGGCCGAGAAGATCGCCGGTGGCGATCTCACCGTCGAGCCGCGCCGCCTGTCGGACAAGGACACGCTGGGCATCGCTCTCGAGCAGATGGTTGAAAAGCTGCGCGACGTGATCTCCGACGCCATCGCTTCGGCCAACAATGTCTCGGCCGGGGCCCAGGAAATGTCCGCAACGGCGGAGCAGTTGAGCCAGGGCGCGACCGAACAGGCCTCGTCCACCGAAGAGGCGTCCGCCTCGATGGAAGAAATGGCTGCGACCATCAAGCAGTCGGCCGACAATGCCAGCCAGACCGAAAAGATCGCCCGCCAGTCTGCTGCCGACGCGATCGCCTCGGGCGAAGCGGTCTCCAATGCCGTCACGGCCATGGAAACCATCGCTCAGAAGATCATGGTGGTGCAGGAAATCGCCCGCCAGACCGATCTTCTGGCCCTCAACGCGGCCGTGGAAGCGGCCCGCGCCGGTGAACATGGTCGCGGCTTTGCGGTCGTGGCTTCCGAGGTCAGAAAACTCGCCGAGCGGTCTCAGGCCGCCGCCGCCGAAATCTCGACCCTCTCCGGCACAACGGTGAAGGCGGCACAATCGGCCGGCGAGATGCTCAACAAACTCGTGCCCGACATTCAGCGCACGGCAGAACTGGTGGAAGAAATCTCCGCCGGCAGCCGTGAGCAGAATGCCGGGGCGGCCCAGATCAACACTGCCATTCAGCAGCTCGACAAGGTGACCCAGCAGAACACCTCGGCAGCCGAGGAAATGTCCTCGACGGCTGAAGAGCTGGCGACCCAGTCCGAACAGTTGCAGGCAGCGATCAGCTACTTCCGGCTCAACGCCAATGCGGCTTCGGCCGCAACAGTGACGCCCCGTCGGCCTGCGGCCAAGCGCGACCTTCGCGCCGCCGTAACCGCCGCGGCGCCGCACATGACCGCACAGAAGGGCCGCGCCAAGGCCAATATGGGAGGTTTTGATCTCGAGCTTGATGGTGCAGCGGATGAACTCGACAGCGAGTTCTCCCGCGCTGGCGCCGCCTGATCTGACCAAGCTGACGCGCCGCACTCTGCGGCGCGTCGAGGGAAAATCGTACGCGCCCCACTTGCGGCGAGCCTAGCGTCAAAACTTTTTTGTCGTCCCTCTTGGATCAACCAAATGCGCCTAACCATAAAGCTCAAACTCGCTGCCGCTTTCGGCCTCCTCATCGTCATGATGATCGGCGTTTCTACATTCGGCATGCTGAATCTGGGTCGTATCAACGATGAAATCACCGAAGTCATTCATGGTCCCGTCGAGCGCCTAAAACTCGCCCAGGGCCTGCAGATTGCGACCCTCGACAGCGTCCGTCAGCAGAAGAACATGCTGCTCGCCGTCAGCCCCTCGGAAATCCAGGGCTATGTCGCCAAGATGAAGACCGTGCGCGACACCTTCTGGAGCGCCCAGACGACGGGCGAAGCCTCCGCGCCGGAAGAGGCCAAGGACCTTTGGCGCACGGCCGGCGAGATCGGCAAGCGCTTCGACTCCATCAGCGACCGTCTGGTGAGCCTTATCGAAGCCGGCAACATGGCCGCCGCGAACCAGCTCTCGGCCGGGGAGTCGCGCGCCGTAATCGTTGAAATGGATGAAGCCATCAAGCAGCTGATCGCGCGCGCCGAGACCATTCTTGACGAGGCCGATCACCGCACCAACGAGCAGTATGCAGCAACCTCGACCCTGACCATCATCATCTCCGCGCTCGCCGTGCTCTTCGCATTGGGCGCTGCGGTCTGGATCGCCATGGGTGTCGCCAAGGGGCTTGCGAGCATCAAGCACGCCATCGACGCAGTGGCCATCGGTGATCTCGATCAGAGCATCAAGATCACCAGCAACGATGAAATCCGCGATGTGGTCGAGACCGTCAACCGCATGACCGAAAATCTGCGCACGACCGCGCAGGTGGCCGATCAGATCGCCGGCGGCGACCTGACCGTCGAACCCAAGCGCCTGTCGGACAAAGACACGCTGGGTATCGCGCTCGAGCGCATGGTCGAAAAACTGCGCGATGTGATCGCCGATGCGATCTCTTCGGCCAACAACGTGTCAGCCGGCGCCCAGGAAATGTCGGCAACGGCAGAGCAACTGAGCCAGGGGGCGACCGAACAGGCGTCATCGACCGAAGAGGCGTCCGCCTCGATGGAAGAAATGGCTGCGACCATCAAGCAATCGGCCGACAATGCGTCCCAGACCGAAAGGATTGCGCGCCAGTCCGCTGCCGACGCCATCGCCTCGGGCGAAGCAGTGAACAACGCGGTCACGGCGATGGAAACCATCGCTCAGAAGATCATGGTCGTGCAGGAAATTGCCCGCCAGACCGATCTTCTGGCCCTTAACGCGGCCGTGGAAGCGGCGCGAGCCGGCGAGCATGGTCGTGGCTTTGCGGTCGTCGCCTCGGAAGTGCGCAAGCTTGCCGAACGCTCGCAGGCGGCTGCTGCTGAAATCTCGACTTTGTCGGGCACGACGGTTAAGGCGGCCCAATCGGCGGGCGAAATGCTCGGTAAGCTCGTGCCCGATATCCAGCGCACGGCAGAACTGGTGGAAGAAATCTCCGCTGGCAGCCGCGAGCAGAATGCTGGTGCCGCCCAGATCAACACCGCGATCCAGCAGCTCGACAAGGTGACCCAGCAGAACACCTCGGCAGCCGAGGAAATGTCCTCGACGGCGGAAGAGCTGGCGAGCCAGTCCGAACAGCTCCAGGCTGCGATCAGCTATTTCCGTCTCAGCGCCCCTGGGGCCTCGACCGCCATGGTGGCGTCCAAGCCCGCCAAACGCGATCTCAAGAGTGCCGTGCTGGCGGCGGTTCCCCACATGACCAAGCCGGTCGCCCGGGCCAAGCCCAGTTCCGGCGGTTTCGATCTGTCGCTCGATGCCGGTTCGGACGAGATCGATGCTGGCTTCACCCGTATTTCGGCTTAGCAGGAGGGCTTCATGGCCGACCACAATCAATATGTAACCCTGGGCGTGGCGGAGGAACTCTTCGCCGCTCCCGTGATGCCGCGGGCGCCGGAGAATTTTCTCGGCATCATCGATGTGCGCGGTCAGGGCGTGCCGGTGCTGGACCTGCGGCTGACCCTGGGCATGGAGCCTGCTGCCGACACGGAAACGACGCGCATCGTCGTTCTCAGCGTCAACAGCATCTCCGGCCCGGTGACGCTGGGCCTGCGGGCCGACCGCGTCTTCGAGGTGACGGTGCTCGACAGCGACAAGCTCGATCCGGCGCCCGCGGTCAATGCCCGCTGGCAGAACCACTGCATCGAGGGGATCGGCCGGCGCAATGGCGCCTTCGTCACCGTGCTCGATCTCGACAAACTGCTGGGCGAGGGGGCAGGGGCCCTCTCGGCCGCCTGAACCTGATCGGCTCGCGCCCTGTGGCGCGAGCCCTCTCCCCTATTGGAGATTATAGTGGCTCTGGTATCGCGTGCCCAAATCATTGAACCCGATGGCGAGGATCACCTCAGCCATGCCGATTTCGCCAAGATCGCTACCCTGATCGGTAGCGAAGCGGGTATCCGCCTGCCACCGGCCAAGCGCCTGATGGTAGAAGGCCGGCTGCGCCGTCGCCTGCGGGCCCTGCAAATCCCGACCTTCGACGCTTATTGCGACCATATCTTCCGTCATGATGGGCTCAAGGCCGAGCTGCCCTATCTCATCAACGTGGTGACCACCAACAAGACGGACTTTTTCCGCGAGCCCGAGCATTTCGAGCTCATGCGCTCGAAGATGGTGCCCGAACTGCTCGACGCCCGGGGCAGCGAGCGCAATCCGATGCTCAAGATCTGGAGCGCGGCGTCCTCGACCGGGGCCGAGGCCTTCACCTGCGCCATGGTTTTGGCCGACATGGTTCGCGAAACGCGAAATTTCCGCTTCTCGATCCTCGGCACCGATATTTCGACCGACGTGCTCGACCAGGGCATGCGCGCCGTCTATCCGGCCGAGCAGATCGTGCCCGTGCCGCAGTCGATGCAGGCAAAGTATCTGATGTGGTCGCGCAAGGCCGGCATCCGGCCCGATGTGCGCATCGTGCCCGAGCTGCGGCGCCTGGTGCAGTTTCACCGGCTCAACCTGATGGACGAGAAATATCCCTTCGACCGGGATGTCGACATCATCCTCTTGAGGAATGTGCTGATCTATTTCGACAAGGCCGACCAGGCCAAGGTGATCAACCGGCTTGTCGGGCATTTGCGGCCCGGCGGTTATCTACTTCTTGGTCATTCCGAGTCCATGATCGGCACGTCGATCCCCGTCCGGCAGGTTGCCCCTGCCGTCTTCCAGCGCGTGTGAGAGCTGAATAGTCATGAGTAAGATCCGCGTGCTGATCGTTGATGACAGCGCTTCGGTCCGGACCACGCTGAGCGAAATCATCGCCGCCGACCCTGACCTCGAAGTCATGGCGACGGCGGCCGACCCCTATGTGGCGGTCGAAAAGATCCGGCATGAAGTGCCCGACGTGATCTTTCTCGATGTCGAAATGCCGCGCATGGATGGCCTGACCTTCCTGAGGAAGATCATGTCGCAACGGCCGATTCCGGTCGTCATCTGTTCGGGCGTGGCGCAGGCGGGCTCCGATACGCTGATGCAGTGCCTCGAGGCGGGCGCGGTCGATGTGGTGACCAAGCCGCGCATCGACACGGCTCAGTTCCTGCAAGAGTCGCGCATGCGCATCTGCGACGCCGCGAAGGCCGCCGCGCATGCGAAATTGAAGGGCCTCAAGAAGGCTGCGCCGGAACTCAAGGTGGAAGCAAAGCTGACGGCCGACGCCGTGCTTCCACCCATTTCCGATACGCGCCGGGATAGCCTGATTGCCCGTATGCCGGTGACCGAACCCATCATTGCGATCGGGGCGTCGACCGGCGGCACCGAGGCCCTGCGCGAGGTGCTGGAGGAATTGCCGGCAAGTAGCCCGGCTATTCTCATCGTCCAGCACATGCCGGAAAAATTCACCGGCGCCTTTGCCCGCCGACTCGATTCCACCTGCGCCATCGAGGTCAAGGAAGCCGAGGACGGCGACCTGGTGCTGGCTGGCCGGGCGCTGATCGCGCCGGGCAATGTGCATATGCAGCTCGTGCGCAACGGCTCGCGCTATACGGTCAAGATCGTCGAAGGCCCGCATGTGTCGCGGCACCGGCCCTCGGTCGACGTGCTGTTCCGCTCGACCGCGCAGGCCGCCGGCCGCAATGCGCTCGGCATGCTGCTCACCGGCATGGGCGACGATGGAGCGCGTGGTCTTCTCGAAATGCGCCAGATGGGTAGCCCGACCGTGGCGCAGGACGAAGAAAGCAGCGTCGTTTTCGGCATGCCGAAGGAAGCCATTCAGCGCGGGGCCGCCGGCCGTGTGCTGCCGCTTTCGCGCATGGCGACCGAGATCGTCAATTTCGGGCGCAACGCCCCAAGAACAACGGGAGGCATGGCATGACCAATAACAAGCCCCAAGCCAGGGATATTTCCGCGCTTTCTTCGGCGCTCGCCAAACCGCGCCAGGAGATCGAGGAGGCCTTTGTCTCCGTCGGCTCGCGGCTGTCGGAAGGCGCGGCCATGCTCAACAAGCTGACGCGCCAGTTCGAGGCGCTGCCAGCGGCGCTACAGGGTGAGGAAGTCAGTGAATCGAGCAGCCAGCTGCGGGCCGTGGCGCGCAAGGCGCTGGAGCTGACTGCGGACTTTGCCAAGGAAAAGGCCGACCTTACCCGTCTCGTCGAAGTGGTGGCAGCCGCCAATGGCCCGATCGGCGAACTGCGCCGCACGGTGAAAATGATCGGCATCGTCTCGATCAATGCCCGCGTCACCGCGGCCGGCATTGTCGGGGACAGCGACGATTTTGAGGTGTTCACGACCGATATCTCGACCCTGTCGGATTCGGCGCGGTCGACCATCCATGAGTTCAGCCAGGTTTATCGCCAATTGGTGACCGAGGTCGGCCAAGCCGCCAGCCAGCGCGACCGGTTCGACACAGCCCATGCCCATACGCTTTCCGAATTGGCGCAATCGCTCGACGAAACGCTCGATGCGCTCGATCGGCAGCGCCAGTCGGCAGTCGAAGGCTCGGCTGAAACCGGCCGCGTTTCGCGTCAGATCGTGGGACGGATCGGCAGCGCCGTCATGGCCCTGCAGGTGGGCGACTCCACGCGTCAGCGGCTCGAACACGTCGAGGCGGGGCTTGATTGTCTCGCCGATATCGTCGGCGGCAAGCCGGTCGACGGCATGAGCCTTGATGAGGCCGTGGGCGGGGAAGCGGTGACGGCGCTGAGCCTTCTCGAGCAGGAACAATTGCGGGCGACAGCCAGCGACTTTGCCGGCGAAGTCGGGGAGGCGGAGCAGGCCCTCCAGGCGCTGGCAAGCGATGCCGGCACCATCATGACGCGCAGCCGCAACCTTTATGGTGACGGCGCCGAGGAGGCCTCTGCCCTGACCGTGCTGAGCGCGCAGCTGCGCACCGCGACGGAAATTCTGCGCGACTGCGAAATGGAGCGCAGCAAGCTTGAAGCCGTGGCTGCCGCCGTGCAGCAGACCGTTTCGGTGCTTTTGGGGCATGTTGCGGCGGTGCAGGACATCGAAGCCAATATGCGGCTCGTCTCGCTCAATGCAGCGGTGCGCTGCGCCCAGCTCGGCCCGCGCGGCGCTTCACTGACGGTGATCGCCTCGCAATTGCGCGAACTGACGACGGAAACCGTGGTGGCGGCAGAAGCGGCCATGACCCGGCTCGACGAGGCTTCGGCACTGGCAGGAGCCTTTGGCGCGGCGGCGGGCGGCGACAATGCGGGCCAGATCGGCCGGCTCGAACAGCAGGCTAACCACGCCATGACGCTGCTGACCAGTCTCGACGAGGGACTTTCGGCTGCCATGGCGAGCCTCAATGTCGATGGCCCCAAGGTCATTGCGCTTCTACAGGCGGCAGCGCGCGGCATTGATGGTCAGTCACGACTGGCCGAGAGCATGGACGACATTGCCCTCCAGATCGCCGGGCTCTCCGCCGATGCCATGCCCAATCCGCTGGCAGAAGAGCTGACGCCGGTGCTGGAGCGCCTGCGCAAGACCTATACGATGGAGGCCGAGCGGCAGATTCACAACCGTCTGTTCGGTGCGCCCAGCGCGTCGGCGGTGGAAGAGCCCGCCGACGATATGGATCTCGAAGCGCTGATGTTCTGAAGCAAAAAGGCCCGCCGGAGCGGGCCTTTTTCTTAGTAGGTGCAGTGGGCCGAAACCTTGCCCCAGTCGCCGAGGCGCCCTTCGACAAGGCCGGCCTCGCGCAGGGGTTCGGCAATGCGGGCGCCGGTGATGATGGTATGCCCGGCCTTGAGCGGCATGCCGCGCTTTTCGGCATGGGGAGCCAGCCAGACGAGGGCGGCAATGATGTCGTCCCAGGAGGCGCCGGTGCCGACATCCTTAACCGTCTTGCCATCGTAGCTCAGCGACACGTCGAGGGTCGGCAGGGCGGCACGAATGTCGTTGGAGACGGCCGGGCCGACGACCACGGCGCCATTGCTCTGGAGGTCACCGAGCTGCAGGTTGCGCGGGGTGGCATCGCGATCGACGAACGGATTGGCGACCATTTCGAGCACAGGGTTCACTGAAGCGATGGCAGCCTCGACCTCGAAGCGGTTGGGCGTGTCGAAGAGGTCGGCGCCGAGCAGCACGGCGACTTCGACCTCGGCCAAGAAGTGGCGATGGATCTTGGCATCGAGCGTCGCGCCATTGGAGAAGTAGCGATTGGCCGGAATGGGCGAGCAGAGCGGTTCGCCCTGGCCACCGGCAACGATCTTCCAGCCGCCATTGGGGCCGATGCCGGCCATGATCCGGTCCTGCAGCGCATAGACCGCGGCCATATCCGCGGGAATGTCAGCGGCATCGACCGGGCCGACCAGCGGGCCGCCGTCATGGGCCGATATCAGCGCCTTTGCCAGGCTCTCTTGGCTAACGGTCATCTTGAATCCTGTTTCGGTTAGGGAGAAGCGGTTTCGATCAGCGTGATCCCCGCCTCGGCGCAAAGCCGGCGGATGGAATCATGGGGGCAGTGATCGGTAATGAACGTGTGGGCCTGCGAAAGGTGGCCGATACGCACCGGGGCGGTGCGCGAAAACTTGCTAGAATCCGAGACGAGGATGACGTGGCGGGCATTGGCGATGATGGCCTGCGCGACCTTCACCTCGCGAAAATCGAAATCGAGGAGCGCGCCATCGGCATCGATGGCGGAAACCCCGATCACGGCGAAATCGACCTTGAACTGGCGGATGAAATCGACCGCCGCCTCGCCGACGATGCCGCCATCGGACGAGCGCACGACGCCGCCAGCGATCACCACTTCCATGGACGGGGCGACGCGCAGGCGATTGGCGACATTGATATTGTTGGTGATGACCATGAGGCCGCGATGCTCGGCCAGGGCCTGGCTGACGGCCTCGGTGGTGGTGCCGATATTGATGAAGAGCGAGGCGTTGTCGGGGATCAGCGCGGCGGCGGCGCGGCCGATGGCGTGCTTCTCGTCGGTCGCGATCTGGCGACGCGCTTCATATTCGACATTCTCGACGCCCGAGGGGTGCATGGCCCCGCCATGGGTGCGGCGAAGGGCGCCCCGGTCGCAGAGGAGATTGAGGTCCTTGCGGATGGTCTGGGGGGTGACGTCGAAGGCTTCGACCAGTTGCTCCACCGTGACCCCGCCCTTTTTCCGGGCGAGTTCGACGATCTGAGCCTGTCGCATCTGGGGATTCATGGGAGCCTGCCGCTTTCGGTTCGTGAGTAAACGAAAGTGGGGGGCAGGGGAAGGGTGGTTCAAGTGCGGGGCTCCCCCCACCTCCCCCTTGATGGGGGAGGTGGGGACGGCGGGCGCGGAACTACTTGGCCAGAGCCGACCACTTCAGCGTCGGCACAAACGCAAAATCCCGCTCGAACGGAAAACTCGGGCGCGGCGTGTGGTTGCGCACCGTGCGTTCGACGAACTGATCCACGACGCCGGGTGACAGGGCCATGATGCCGGGATTGGCGATGGGGCCGAGTTCAGGGGAGAGATAGCCCGATTTTACCGCCACGATCTTTGCCGTTCGCGGATCAAGGCCGAGCTTGGTGAAATCAGCGATATTGTGGAAGGGGCGGCGACGGACGGTGAGGACGAGGTCGATGCCACCGATGCGCACGACCGCTTCGCGGAAAAGCGGATTGTCATGCTCGAGGAGGAAGACAACTTCCGCCTTGGTATCGACCGGGGTCGAGGAGGGATCAAGGCTCGCCCCGATATGGAGCGACACGGTGGCGCCGACGCCGGAGGCATAGGCGGCTTCCGTTGCAGCCTTGTCGGCGATACCGGCAAAGACCACGCCCTGGGCATTGCGGGCAATTAGCGCCGCCAGCACTTCGGCACGATCGCCGACGCCGCCGCCGGTTGGATTGTCGCCGGATTCGGCGAGCACGACCGGACCGGTCTTGCTGGCAATGGCGCGGTCGACGCACTCTTCGATGGAGCCGGTTTCCATGCCGAAGACGAATTGCTCGCGGATGTCCCAATAGTTCTGGGCCAGCGTTTTGGCGGCCTTTTCCATTGCCGCCTTGTCGGTGCCGGTGACGACGGCGCAGGCGGTGGAGCGGGGTTCGTCGGCCCAGACATAGCCGACCTGGAAGGACGCATCCCAGATGCCGGTCGGTTCTTCGACCTCGTGGAGCTGGGTGTAAAAGCTCCTCGCCGGCTCGTCCTGGGTGGAGGTGCGCTCGCCGGGCAGCAGCACGGGAACGGGGATCCAGGCGAGTTTGGGGCGCACGCCGGTGCGCAGGGCCCGTACCAGCATGGTCACGGCGCGGCGCATGGTGTCGGGCGTGTCGATGTGGGGCGCGGTGCGATAGGTCGAGAAGATGTCGAGGCCATCGACGATTTTCTGGCTGACATTGCCATGAAGATCATAACTGGCAGCAATGATTACATCGGGGCCGACGAGTTCGCGCACCGAGGCAATGAAATCGCCTTCGGCGTCGAACATGCCTTCGACGAACATGGCGCCGTGCATGGGCAGGTAGACGCCATCGAGCGGCATGGCGGCCTTGATGCCGGCCAGGATTTCGGCTTTCCATTTCTGGTAGAGCGCCTGTTCAACCGGGCCGCCGGCAATGGCGCGGGCATGCAGGATCGTGATGAACTCGGCCGGGAAATGCGTCAGGAAATCAAAGTATTGATCCTTGAGCATGCTCGGCCCGCGCAGCACGCGAAAATCGGCCTCGCGGGCGATGACGGGGTTATAGGTGCTGCATTCGGTATGCAGGCCAGCAACGGCAATGCGCATCAGAGCACTCCAGGAACTTCGGCTTCAGGATTGTGATTGGTTTTGACCGGGCGTGGCGTCAGGCGTCCGGTGAGCAGTAGGCTCAGCAGCAGGAAGGGTACGACGCAGGCAATGCCAAAGCGGATACCCGAATGTTCGGCGACAAAGCCGATCAGCGGCGGCCCGATGAGGAAGCCGGTGAGCGCGACGAAAGACAGCACGGCGACATTGGCCGAGGCGGCGCGATCGCCGATGCCGGCGGCGGCAGTGACGGCGAGCGGGAAGCCGACGGAAACGCCGACCCCGATAATGCCGAAGCCAACCAGTGCCAGCTCCACACCGGGGGCAAAGTAGAGCGTGATGCCGCCCAGAACCGCCAGCGCGCCGCAGAGACGGGCGGTGTTCACCGCGCCAAAGGTGCGCTTCAGCGTGTCGCCGCCAAACCGGCCCGCCGCGACCATGAAGGCAAAGAACGAATAGCCGAGGCCGACGAGGCCACCTTCTGCGGAGAGCGCATCGCGGAGGAAGATGGCTGACCAGTCGGCCATGGCGCCTTCGGTCATGGTGATGCCGAAGACGAAGAGGCAGATGCCGATCAGCGCCGGGCTCGGCAGCGACCAGGCGGACTTTTGTGCCTGGCCTTCGGCCGGGGTGTCATGAAGTTTTGGCAGGGCATAGCCTGTGGCCATGGCGACGGGCAGGACCAGCACGGCAAGGAGCGGCACGGCGATCTGGGGGATGACGCCGATGGCGGCAAAGCCGGAACCGATGAGGCTGCCCACCATGATGCCGAGCGACCAGCAGCCATGGGAGGTGTTCATGATCAGCTTGCCGCTCGATTTTTCCACGAGGTCGGCTTGCACGTTAAGCCCGAGTTCGACGAAGGAAATGGCGGAGCCCGCGAACATCAGCGCGATGAACAAGAGGATCGGGTGCGGCGCCAGCACCGGCAGGCTCGCAGCGATGGTGTAAAACACAAAGCCCCAGATGATAGCGCTGCGCGCCCCGATCTTCGCCACCAGCGGGCCGGCAAAGGGCAGGGTGATGAGCGTGCCGCAGGGCATGCCGAGAAGTGCAAGGGCGAGGGCGGCGGGGCCGAGGCCAAGCCCGGCCTGGATTTCCGGAATGCGCGGCAGCCAGGAACCGAAGGCAATCGGCTGGAGGAAGAAGACCAGCATGGTCAGGCGCTGGGGGGAGAGGAAGGACATGGGCCTGCTCAATGTGTTCGTGCCGGCTCAGCCCCGGCGAGCCACGATGCGGTTCTCCCTCCCCATTATGGGGAGGGTAGGGGTGGGGCGGTAGCAGTGGAGTTTACCGCCTCCCACCCTCAATCCCTCCCCACAAGGAGGAGGGAGGCAGATCTGCGATTGCGGCTGGCACCCCGCCATTCGCGCATAGCGCTCATGGCCTCGCCGCCTCAAATCGCTCCACCGGAGCGATCTGCCCTAGCGGGACGCTGGCGAGCCCATGGGGTAAGGCAGGTAACCCACAAACCCCGTCAGCTTCCACTGGCCCGCAACCTTGCGGCAGAAATAGAGGGTCTGCCAGTTGAGGCGATCGACACCGCCATCGGTGAGCTTGATTTCGCCGTTGAACTTCTTGTGCGCGATGGCGCGGTCGCCGCTGATCTCGATTTCGGTCAGGCTCGTGGCGCGGTGAATGCCCGCCTCGACGTCCTCGGCATAGGACTGCTTCTGGCCTTCATGGGCCTGACGCAGCCACTCGTCGCGATAGTTTTCGAGGGTAGGAAAGCTGATGGTCCAGCCGTCCGGATTGTCGTTCTTGTTGCCGTTGATGCCCACGAAATCATCGACGACGAAATCGCCTGCGACCATGGACCAGTCGGCAGCCAAATAGGCGGCGATATCTCGCGGCACCAGCATGGTCCAGATGTCGGAGCGGTCGGGATCGTTGGGAAACGGATTGGTGGAAAGGCTCATTATGGGGTCTTTCGGGTCTCTCGGGCGACCCTCTCCTCATTGTGGGTCGCGCGATGCACTCTGTATGAAATTTTCAGGCATGTCATCTACAGTGATCTCCCAGAAAGAGGCCACATGGATACCAATTGCGACATGCTGCGCGCTTTCACAGGTCTTGTCCACATCGATTCTTCCGACAATCGGCTGCTAAACGCCTAGAAATGCGGCGAAGTGCCGTGCAAAGAGGCGTCTTTTCAGGGTGGCTTAAATTGGTATTGTCAAGGCTCGGAATCTGTGTTGACATTGTGTCATAAAGGCGCCTAGTCTTGAAAATCGTTTACAGAAACGCCGACTAATCCGGAAGAGATTGGCGGAAAATAGGGTACAGGGAATATGCGGGTAGGCATTATCGGCCTTGGCTATCGCTTGGCTTATCTGGCGCGGGTTTTTACTGCTGCCCGGAGTGATTTCGAGATCGTCGGTTATGTCGATCCTGCCCCCGCTGGCCTCCCCTATACGAAAGAGCACGGCGTTTCCGTCGGCCAGCAATATGACAGCCTCGAAGCGCTGATCGACAATGGCAATCTCGACCTGCTGATGGTCGGTTCGCCCAATCACATGCACCTCGAGCACATCCGTATCGGACTTGAGCGCGGCATGAAGATCTTTGCCGAAAAGCCGGTTGTTACCTCCATCGAAGACACGATGGCCGTTGCCGAACTCATCGGCAAATACGGCTCGGACAATGTCATGGTGGGCCTGGTACTGCGTTACGCACCGCTCTATGTCGACCTGCGCAAGGCTCAGGCCGAAGGCAAACTGGGCAATATTGCCTCGATCGAAGCCTCGGAAACCATTCCGCCCTATCACGGCGCGTTCTTCATGCGCGACTGGCGCCGCTACGGCAAATATTCGGGCAGCTTCATGCTCGAAAAGTGCTGCCACGACCTCGATCTCTATAATGGCGTCATGGGCTGCCGCCCGCGCTATGTCGCAAGCTTCGGCGGGCGCCGCAGCTTCGTGCCGGAAAACGCGCCGCAGGTTGCCGGTATCAACGACCTGGAAGTCTACCACCGCAAGCCTTCGGGCTGGATGGGTACGGACAAGGTCTTTGACAGCGATGGCGACATCATCGACTTCCAGACCGCCCTCGTGCAGTACGAAAACGGCGCCGCGCTGACCTTCCACACCAATCTCAACGTGGCTGACGATTTCCGGCGCTTTGCCGTGATCGGCGCCAAGGGCATGGCCGAAGGCGACTTCGTGCGCAATTACTTCAAGGTCACCGACAGCCGCACTTCGGACCGTCTCGAAGACAAGACCTATGAAGTCAGCTCGCTCTCGAGTCACTATGGCGCCGACGAGCAGATGGCCGAAGATATTCTCAAACACCTCGTTGATGGCGCGCCGCTGCCGGTTTCGGTCGTCGATGCCCTCGAGGCGGGCCTCCTCGCTCTCTCCATGGACGAGGCCATGCGCAACAAGTCCGTCGTCGACATGACCCCGATCTGGCAGCGTTTCGATGCTGCCCTTGGGCGACGGGTCTGAAGGAGATAAGCCGATGACCAGTACGCGTGGCGCCACCCTCTTCGCCCTGGCCCTTCTGGCTCCGGCACTTCTCTATATTCTGACCATCGTCGCCTATCCGCTGGTCGACACCTTCATCCTCTCCTTCACCAATGCCTCGCTCAAGCCCGACTATGATTTCGTCGGCTGGGCCAACTACCAGCGCATCTTCACGGCGGGCAATTTTACCGACGTGATCCTCAGGACCTTCATCTGGACCTTCTTCTCGGTCTCGATGAAAATGGTCATCGGCATGACCGGCGCCGTGCTGCTCAATGCCGCCATTCCCGGCCAGACCGTTTTCCGCATCCTCACCATGCCGCCCTGGATCGTTCCCATGGCCATCGGCATCTTCATGTGGGGCTGGATGTATAACGGCCAGTTCGGCATGATCTCGGGCCTGCTGCAGAATTTCGGCCTGACCAAGGGGCCGATCGCCTTCCTCGCCTATGGCAACACCGCCTTCTGGGCGACCGTCGTGACCGACGTGTGGATCGGCGTGCCCATGGTCACCATCTATTTCCTCGCCGCCATGCAGTCGATCCCGAAGGACCTCTATGAGGCCGCCTGGACCGACGGCGCCGGCCGCTTCTACCGCTTCCGTCGCATCACGCTGCCGCTGATGATCCCGGCGATCATCACCATGAGCCTTCTGTCGCTGATCGCCACGTTCAACTCGTTCGACATCATCTGGATCCTGACCCAGGGTGGTCCGTCGGGCTCGACCACCACCATGATCATCGACACCTACAAGACCGCTATGGGCAGCCGTAAGTACGGCGAAGGCGCGGCCCGCGCCGTGGTGATCTGTATCTTCGTGTCGCTCTTCTGCCTCGCCTACTTCCGTGCCGTTCGCAAGCTCCAGCAGGGAGAAGCCAAATGAGCTTTCATGACTCCAAGGTAACCCTGCCTGCCGGTGCCAATCCCCTGGCCGCTAGCGCCAGCTCGGTCGCCGAAATCAGCAAAGCCAAGGTCAAGACCAAAGCCCGGTCCGCCAAGGCGATGATCGACCGCTACAAGTGGTTTGAGGTCCTGGCGCTTTATGCCGGCATCGCAGTGTTCCTGTTCTTCGTGCTGGCGCCGTTCATCGAAGGCTTCCTGGTGTCGCTAAAGCCGCTCGCGCAGCTGTTCTCGACCCCTTACAGCTTCATTCCGAAGACCTGGTCGTTCGATGCCTATGTCAACATGTGGACCTCGGTTCCCATGCTGGGCATGCACATCTTCAATTCCTTCTTCATCTCCTCGGTGGTGACGCTCATCGTCGTCGTCATCGTGGTGCCGGCGGCTTATTCCTTCGCCCGCTTCAGCTTTGGCGGTCAGGGCATGCTGCTCGGTATGTTCCTTGCGGTGAACATGTTCTCGGGCGCAGTGCTCCTGATCCCGCTCTTCCGCCTGATGCGCAGCATGGGGCTGCTCAACACCTATTTCGCCATGATCGTGCCGGGTGCGGCCTTCCTCATCCCGTCTTCGATCTGGCTGCTGCGCACCTATATGCTGCGCATTCCCCGCGAGCTCGACGAAGCCGCCTGGGTCGATGGCGCCAGCCGTCTCTACACCCTGCGTCGCGTCATCCTGCCGCTCGCCATGCCTGGCATCGTCGTGGTCGCCATCATGACCTTCATCGGTGCCTATGCCCAACAGTTCATCTTCGCGCTGACCTTCAACTCCAAGACCGAATTCATGCCGCTGCCGATCGGGCTCTTCGCCTTCTTCGGCAAGCAGGAAGTGGTCTGGAATGAATTGATGGCAGCCTCGTTCGTCGGAATCCTGCCGGTCATGATCGTGATCGTGGTCCTGCAGCGCTATCTCGTCGCCGGCCTCACCGCCGGGGCCGTGAAGCAGTAGTGAGAAGGGTCCGAGGGGACCCAATTCAAGGGAGACTACAATGAACAAGACTATCGGTTTGATGGCCGTATCGATGCTGGCTCTCGCCAGCGCGACCTCCGGCGCCTTCGCCCAGGACGTGAAGGAAATCTCCTTCATCAACTGCGGCGACGAGCTGACCGCCGGCTATGCCGAATACTTCGCCGAATGGGAAGCCGCCAATCCCGGTTACAAGGTCGTTCCGGAAATCGTTGGCTGGGGCCAGTGCCAGGACAAGGTGACGACCCTGGCTGCCGCCGGTACCCCGGTGTCGCTCGCTTATGTCGGTTCGCGTACCCTCAAGCAGTTCGCCCAGAACGACCTCATCGTTCCCGTCCCGATGACGGACGAAGAAAAGGCCAGCTACTACAACTACGTTCCCGACACCGTGACCTTCGACGGCACCCAGTGGGGCGTTCCGGTTGCCTTCTCGACCAAGGCCCTGTTCTGGAACAAGGACCTGTTCGCGGCCGCTGGCCTCGACCCGGAAACCCCGCCCAAGACCTGGGAAGAAAAGATCGCTTTCGCCAAGCAGATCACTGAAAAGACCGATGCAGCCGGCTACGGCGTTGTCGCCAAGACCTTTGACAACACCATGCACCAGTTCCTGCACTGGGTTTACACCAACAACGGTCAGGTGATCGATGCCGAAGGCAACATCACCCTGAACTCGCCGCAGGTTCTGGCTGCTCTCACCGCCCTCAAGGACATCGTTCCCTACGGCGAAGAAGGCCCGACCGCTTACGAACAGAACGAAGTCCGCGCCATCTGGCTCGACGGTGGCGTTGCCATGATCGAAGCCTCGCCCGGCGCCGCCATCCGCGGCACGGAAGCTGGCATGAACTGGGGCGTTGCCAACCTGCCGCTCGGTCCTGATGCCAAGGGGCCCGGCACCCTGCTGATCACCGACGCCCTCGCCATCTTCAAGGGCACCGGCGTTGAAGAGCAGGCCACCAGCCTTGCCAAGTACATCACCACCGGCGAACGCCAGTGGGCTGCCGAAATGGCGCAGGGCCTGACCCCGCTCCGTCCGCTCGAACCGCAGACCTCTGCGCTGCTGTCCGAAAAGCCCTACTGGAAGCCGTTCCTCGACGGTATCGAGTTCGGTGGTCCCGAGCCGCTGTTCACCGACTATATCGGTCTGCAGAACACCATGATCGAAATGGTCCAGTCGGTCGTGACCGGCGCTGCCGAGCCCCAGGCTGCCCTTGAAAAGGCCGCTGCCGAACTCGAGCAGTACAAGTAATCTGACCCCGCCGCCGCCCTTCGGGGCGGCGGCACCCAAAGTCCCAGAATGCCTGCCCGCGGGAACCGCCCCGCCGACCGGAGACGCGAACCATGTCGCAACTCAGCCTCAAGCGACTCGAAAAGAGCTTTAACGAAGCGCGCATCATCAAGGGCATCGACCTCGAGGTCGCCGATGGTGAGTTCGTGGTTTTCGTTGGCCCCTCGGGCTGCGGCAAATCCACCCTGCTGCGCATGATCGCAGGTCTCGAAGACGTCACCGCCGGTGACATCGAGATCAGCGGCAAGGTCGTCAACGACCTTCCCCCCGTGCAGCGCGGCATCGCCATGGTGTTCCAGTCCTATGCGCTCTACCCGCATATGAGCGTCTACGAGAACATCGCCTTCCCGCTGCGCGTTGAAAAACTACCGCAGGCCGAAGTCGACAAGCGCGTCGGCGCCGCTGCCAAGGTCCTCCAGCTCGAAAGCCGCCTGCAGCACCGCCCCGGCCAGTTGTCCGGCGGTCAGCGCCAGCGCGTCGCCATCGGCCGTGCCATCGTGCGCCAGCCCAAGATTTTCCTTTTCGACGAGCCGCTGTCCAACCTCGACGCCGCGCTCCGCTCGGAAATGCGCATCGAACTGATGGAGCTGCACAAGCGCCTCGGCTCGACCATGATCTATGTGACCCACGACCAGATCGAAGCCATGACCATGGCCGACAAGATCGTCGTGCTCAATGCCGGCGAAATCAGCCAGGTCGGCTCGCCGCTCGAACTTTACCACAAGCCCGACAATCTCTTCGTTGCCGGCTTTATCGGTTCGCCGAAGATGAACTTCATCAACGGCAAGGTGCGCAGCGCCGATGGCGCCAAGGTCACCATCGACCTCGGTTCGCTCGGAACGCTGGTGCTGCCGCGCACCAGCACCGCCGTTGCCGGCCAGGACGTGACCGTGGGCATCCGCCCCGAACACATGCAGCTCGGTTCGGGCGAGTTTACGCTTCAGACCACGCCGAACATTGTCGAGCACCTGGGCATCCACACCATCAGCTATTCGACGCTGCCCGGTGGTGAGCCCTTCATCGGCCTCTTCGATGGCGATCCGAGCATTGAAGACGGCAAGGCACTGACCGTTGGCTTTGCCATCGAACACGTGCACCTGTTCGACGCCAGGGGCCTGGCAGTCTACTAACAGCCACTTGGGGCCCGCCGGGGAGACGGAAGATGCTCGATATTGTCGGCCTGTTGCAGACCGAGAAGAACGACTTTACGCGCTCCGAACGGGCACTGACCGACATCGTCCTTGCCGATGTCGACTCGGTGCTGAAAATGAGCATCGTGGACCTGGCGGCGCAGGCCGACGTGTCCCCGCCCACGGTGACGCGCTTCTGCCGGCGCCTCGGCTGCGACTCCTACGCCGATTTCAAGGTGCGCCTGGCGCAGTCCCGCTTTGTCGGCCAGCGCTATTTTGCGCCGGCCGCCGGCCCGACCTCGGTGCGCGAAATTGCCCAGAGCGTCGTCAACGGCATCCAGTCGATCATCTACGAGACCTTCGAGCATCTCGATTTCGCTGCCGTCGAACGCGCGGCGGAGAGCGTTGCCAAGTCCAACTTCATCCTCTCCTTCGGCTCGGGCGGCGCCTCCTCGATGATGGCCGGCGAGATCGAGACCCGGTTCTTCCGCCTCGGCCTCAAGGTTGCTTCAACCGACGACCATCAGCTGCAACTGATGCGCGTCGCCGCGGCGCCCGCGGGCACCGTGATCGTTGCCTTCTCGCTTTCGGGCAACAATGCTCAATTGGCGAAAACCCTGACGGTTGCGGGGGAATATGGCCTGACCCGCGTTGTCGCGACGCGCTCGGGCTCGATGGTCTCGGCCCAGTCCGACATTCTCCTGCCGGTCAACTGGCACGAGAACGCCGATATACTGCGCCCGACGCCCGGTCGCTACGCTTTCCTCGCCACGGTCGACGTGCTCGCCCAGACCGTCGCCACCCGTCTTGGCCCCTCGGCCATCGCCAGCATGCGCCGCATCAAGCACCAGCTCGTCGTCACGCGTGACGGCGACGACGCCCAGCCCCTCGGGGACTAAAGCCATCCCGGACCCAATGGTGAGCTTGTCGCACCATGAGGTTGCAGCCACGAAATTTGTCACGACCCCGTCCTTCGACAGGCTCAGGATGCGGTCTACTGAAAGTCTGACGCGATGACTGCCAAATTTTCTCTCGTGACCACCTGGACCCCGGCCTCGGGCAGCGAACCGCTTGGCTACGGGCTGGAGCTGACCAATATCGGCGACGAGCCCGTCTCAAATTTTCAGCTCGGCTTTTCCGGTCCTGCTCGCGTTGATCCGCACGCGACGCTCGAAAACGGCAAGCTGCTGAAGCGCCGCTCCAGCCACACCCTGATCGCGCCGCCCGATGGCTACGTGCTCGAGCCAGGCGCGACCTGGACTTCGACGGCGCGCGGCCTTTCCTATGGCCTGCGCCACTGGAGCGACGGCGCCAACTCCGCCTACGTCGTGCTCGAAAATGGCCAAACGGTCGTCATTCCGACCAAGCCGACCCAAGGCAAGGGCCACAATTCGCCGCTCTTGAAGGGCACGGCAAGGTTCCCGGTGCCGGCCAAGGCCGCCGTGCCGCACTCGATCATTCCCTGGCCGAAGTCGGTTGCGACGACCGGCCAGCGCATTGCTCCGGCGGGGCTTGACCTGCAGCCGCAGGGGGAAGCGGCCAACCGCGCCGCCGCCGCCTTTGCGGGCCTCGTGCATGATCTCTTTGCCGTCGAAGCGCTGGTGCGTCCGGCGTCGGAAGCCGGCATGCCGGTGCACATCACCGAAAAACTCGGCATGGGCGCGGAAGCCTATGAGCTGGCCTTTGCCGAAAACAGCGCCACCATTTCGGCCAGCACGCGGCAGGGCATGTTCTATGGTCTGGTCACGCTCGGCCATATCCTGCGCGGCGCCAAGCAGTATCCGCATACCTTCACCTTCCCGACGGGCGGCGTCATTGCGGACGAGCCGGGCTTTGCGTTCCGTGGTTCTCATCTCGACGTGGCGCGCCAGTTCTATACCGGTGGCGAAGTCAGCCAGCTCATCAAGATCATGGCCTGGAACAAGATGAACAAGTTCCACTGGCATCTTACTGAAGACGAGGCCTGGCGCATCGAGATCGATGCTTATCCGGCCCTGACCGAAGTCGCCGCCTGGCGCGGCCACGGCAAGGCACTGCCGCCGCTTCTGGGTTCGGGGCCGCAGCCGACGGGTGGGTTCTATTCCAAGCAGGTCATCCGCCAGATCGTCGCCCTTGCCGATAGCCTTGGCATTGTGGTGATCCCGGAAGTCGACATGCCCGGCCACTTCTATGCAGCTCTGCAGGCCCTGCCGGAATTGCGCGACCCCAATGAACAGGGTGAATACCAGTCGGTTCAGGGGTTCCCGAACAACAGTCTCAACCCCGCGCACGAGCCGGTCTATAAGTTCGTCGAGACGGTCGTGGACGAAGTGTTGGAAATGTTCCCGGCGGGTATTTTCCACCTTGGCGCTGATGAAGTGCCGCTGGCCGCGTGGTCCGGTTCGCCGCTGGCGCTCGACATGATCGAGAAGATCGCGGGCCCGGCGATGCGCGAGAAACATGCCAAGCAATTCAATCAGTTGGGCAATCACCACGGCGCCGACGAGATTGAAGGTTCGCCCACGGCGATCATCCAGGCCGAGTTCATCAAGCGCGTGCACAAGTACATTGCGTCCAAGGGCGCCATCACCGGCGGCTGGGAAGAAGCGGCGCATGGCGATGCTGTCGACAAGAAGACCTCCTATGTCATCGGCTGGCGCAATGTGGAGATCAACGCGGCGCTCGCCGAGAGGGGATTCGACATCGTCGTTTCGCCCGGCCAGCGCTACTACCTTGATATGGCGAACGGAATTTCCTGGGCCGAACCGGGCGCCGGCTGGGCCGGGTGGTCGGGTCCGCAGGAGACTTATGAGTTCGAAGCGCGCGCCGGTTTCTCGGAAGAAGGGCTCAAGCACCTTCTGGGTATCCAGAGCTGCATCTGGTCCGAGAGCATGACCGATCGGGCCATTTTCGATCGCCTGGTTTTCCCGCGTCTTTCGGCCATTGCCGAGGCCGGCTGGACGCTGCCCGAGCGCAAGAGCTGGGACCGGTTCAAGTCCATGGTCGGGCTGATGCCGATCATGTACGGCAACTGGGCTGCCGAGTAACAAGGCCTGCAAAAACGAGAAGCCGCCGTTGTCAAACGGCGGCTTTTTGCTGACAGACTGTTAGCATCTGATGTCACGTTCCGGCGAAATGGGGGATTTCATGAAGCAGCGCACCATAGTCTGTCCGATCATCGAGAATGATGGCGCGATTTTGCTCTGCCGCATGCCGATGGATCGCGGCGTGTTTCCGGGCCAATGGGCGCTCTCGGGCGGCGGCATGGAGCTGGGCGAGACGATGGAAGAAGCCCTGCGCCGCGAAATCCGCGAGGAGCTTGGTGATCGCCTGGTGATCGAGACAGTGACCCCATTCCGCTTTCGCGATGATCGGCGGATAAAAACCTATGCCGATGGGCGGACGGAAGAGATTTACATGATCTACCTGATCTTCGATTGCCAGGCGGGCAACCGGGATGTGGTGATCAACGAAGAGTTCGACGAATACGCCTGGGTGCGGCCGGAGGAGCTGGCCGGGTATGATCTTAATCCGGCGACAAAGGTGACGTTCGCAGCGAAGGGTTTTTTGCCGGAATAGGCGCGAGGGGCATCGGCACTCTTCCTTCTCCTCTTGTGGAGAAGGTGCCCAAAGGGCGGATGATGGGTATGGGATTTCACCCCCCGCTCCTCTGCGGAGGAGAGATACCCCTCACCCTGATTTTCTGCTGAACGCAGAAAATCTGTCCCTCTCCCACAAGGGGCGAGGGAGGGGCCGGTGGCGGCCTAGCCCCAGGGGTTCTCCACCATCGGCCAGATATCCTTTCTGGCCTTGCGGTAGTTCGTTTCGGCGGGGCGGTTGGGGTAGGGCTTGCCGGCCGAGCAGTAGATGATCTCGGAGGCGATTTTCGAGAACGAGTCGTAAAAATGGTTGGTCGACTTAATAAGAAGGATTTTCCGCGACTTTGGATCGATGCCCAATGCCGAATAAAGGCTCGGGTCGAAGCTCTGGGCGCGGGTTGAGTTGAGGATCACGTCGATACCGTCGAAGTTGATCCAGGCCGCGTCACCAAACGGGGCGAAGCTCTCGCCGAAACGCATTTCGGCGTCGCGGACGAGTTTTTTTACGGTCACGCGCTTATCGATGGGGCTGCCGGTGTCGGGCGCTGACTTGGCGCCGAAGCGGAGCTGGATTTCAGCGCCTTCGCCGGCAGCAAAGCAGATCTGAACCGCGATGGGATCCCAGATGGTGCCGACGGCAACGTCCGTGGCGCCGCGGGCGATGAGCTCGGCAAGGACCACGGTTGCGTCGCCCGCCGTGCCGCCGCCGGGATTGTCCCAGACGTCGGCGATGACGACCGGACCCTTTTCCGCTTTCAGCGCGGCCTCGACGGCGACCTTTTCATCGACCTGGGCGACCATGAAGGTGCCGCGCATGGCAAAAAGTTCGCGACCGAGTTTTTCGGCCAGTGCGGCGCCCTTGGCTGCATCATTGTCGGTGATGGCGATGAGCTTGGTGCCCATTTCAGGCACGTCGCCGGCCATAAAACCGTGGACGACGGAGAGCGACAGCAGGCCCGGCTCGGACTTTTCGAGCGCCATGAGATTGTCGACGAAACCGCGCATCGGCTGCTTGGAGGTCGGGAAGACGTCGATCATGCGGCAATCGAAGATCGACATGACCGGCTTGATCTCGCCCTTGAGGGCGCGAACCGAAATGTCCCACAAATCCCGGGCGCGGTCGACGAAATCGGTGTGCGGGAATTCCTTGAAATAGACGAAGAAATCGGCCGCCGCGGCGCGCTTGGCGGTGAGGTGGCTGTGCGGGTCGAGCTCGGCCGAGATGAGCACGTCGGGGCCGACTATGTCGCGAATGCGCGAGAGGAGGTCCCCCTCTGGATCGTCATAGCCCTGCGCAACCATGGCGCCATGAAGACCCATGACCACGGCATTAACCGGCAGGGCGGCGCGTAACTGGTCAAGGATGGCGTCGCGCAGTTCTTCATAAGTGGCGCGTGCGACAAGCCCCGCGGGATCGGCCCATGAGGCGCTGCCTTCGATCAGGGTCCAGCCTTCTCTGGCGCAGACTTCACGGCCGACAGTGATCGGGGCCGTGCAAAGGGTCGGGGTTTCCGGATGTTCGCCGGGGCCGACATGCAGCGAAGCTTCAAAGGCGCGCTTGTCGATGGCGATGGGGGAAAAGGTATTGGTCTCGGTGGCGAGGGCCGCAGTGAAAACGCGCACGAGAAACTTCCAGCAAATGAACCAATGAAGGACGCGCCGGGAGCCGGCGCCGATTGTGACATTAGCATATCGCCCCCTGTCGTTCACGTAAGAAATTTACATTCTGGAGGTCGGAGAAGGGGTGTTTTGGCTGTTTTTTAGCTCAGCTCTGGGCCAAAAGAGAAATTGAGTTTCATTTTGTCTCAGAGGAGAGCCCTATGCCCATCAAGCGTTATGGCGCAGAAAAATCCGGTGCCGGTGGCCAGAACCTGCCTTTCGCCCGTGCCGTGGAAGCCGGCGGCTGGCTCTATGTTTCGGGCCAGGTGGCCATGAAGGATGGCGAGATCGTCAAGGGCGGGATCGTCGACGAGACGCATCTGACGATCAAGAACGTGCTCGCGATTTTGGAAGAGGCCGGCTATGGGCCGGAGCATATCGTGCGCGTCGGCGTGTGGCTCGATGACCCGCGGGATTTCTGGAGCTTTAACGGCGTCTACAAGAGCTATTTTGGCGAGCATCCGCCGGCCCGTGCCTGCGTGCAGAGCCGCATGATGGTCGATTGCAAGGTCGAGATCGACTGCGTGGCGTATAAGGGGCCTTAGGTCGTGCGCCCAGTTGGCCATAGCGGCCTGCAAACGCCAATTTTCTCCGCTTCCGGTGCTCACGTACTGATGTACGCTCCGCTCCGGTTCTCGAAAACCGGCATTTTCGGCTCGCTCTGACTCAACTGTCCACACAACCTAGTGCCGGATTACCCGCACGCTGGAGGAACAAAAGTGTCAGAAAATCCCTTTCGCCTCGACGGAAAGACTGCGCTCATCA
>NZ_JAFKHD010000328.1 GCF_017307565.1 Devosia sp. | reverse complement strand
CCGACCCGCGCAACGAGGTCATCAAAGCCGTCTCGGAGGAGCTGTCGAAGGAAGCCGGCTCGACCAAGATGTACGACATCGCCGAGCGCATCGAACGGGCGATGATGGACGCCAAGAAGATGTTCCCCAATCTCGATTGGTTCAGCGCCGTCTCCTATCACGTGATGGGCGTGCCGACAGCCATGTTCACCCCGCTCTTCGTCATCGCGCGCACCTCGGGTTGGTCGGCCCATGTCATCGAGCAGCGCCAGGACAACAAGATCATCCGCCCTTCGGCCAATTATACCGGCCCCGACGATCTGAGCTTCGTGCCGATCGATCAGCGCTAAACCAAGGACTCCGTCATGCCCTATCTTCTCTCCTCGGATCTTCCGACCGAACCGGCTGGCCTGCGCTTCCGTTCGCTGATCGAGCGCGGCGGCATTCTGCGCCTGCCCGGCGCGCACAACGGCATGGCTTCATTGCAGGCCAAGGCCGCCGGCTTTGAAGCGCTCTATCTCTCAGGCGCTGCTATGACGGCCTCCATGGGCCTGCCGGACCTCGGCATCATCACGGTCGATGAAGTCTCGTTCTTCATCAAGCAGGTGGCGCGCGCCTCGGGCCTGCCGGTGCTGGTCGATGGCGATACCGGCTATGGCGAAGCGCTCAATGTCATGCACATGGTCCGCGCCTTCGAAGAGGCCGGAGCCGGGGCGGTGCATCTCGAAGATCAGCTGCTGCCCAAAAAGTGCGGCCATCTCAACGACAAGAAGCTGGCGACCGCCCACGACATGGCGGCCAAGGTGAACGCAGCGGCCAAGGCGCGTCGCCACCTCTATATCGTCGCCCGCACCGATGCTGCTGCCAGCGAAGGCATGGACGGCGCCGTGGCCCGCGCAAAAATGTATATGGAAGCTGGCGCCGATGCGATCTTCCCCGAGGCACTGAACACGGCCGAAATGTTCCGCGAATTCGCGCGTCGCATGCCCGGCGTGCCGCTCCTCGCCAACATGACCGAATTCGGCAAGACGCCGTTCTTTACGGCCTCAGAGTTCGAGGAAATGGGCTACCGCATGGTCATCTGGCCGGTGTCGTCCCTGCGCGTCGCCAACAAGGCCCAGGAAAAGCTCTACGCCACCATTGCCGCCGATGGCTCCACCAAGGCCATGGTGCCGGAAATGCAGACCCGCGCTGAGCTTTATGCCACCATTGGGCTGGCCGACTATGAGGCGCTGGATGCGTCCATTGTGGCGACGATTGTGCCGGAGCCGGTTTGAGCCTTCCCCTCCTCCACAGTGTCATCCCCGCGAAAGCGGGGAACTTTGTTTCCTGAACCGGGATTCCCGCTTTCGCGGGAATGACACCGTGGTTAGGAACAAATCCGGGTGTAAAAACTGGAAATCCCGTCCGGCTTTTGCTATGCCCCGCGCATGAGCGAAGAATTTGAACGTCCAGTCCTGACGCCCCCCACCGGCGAGAAGAAAGTGTTGCTCCATTCGTGCTGCGCCCCCTGTTCGGGCGAGGTGATGGAGGCAATGCTGGCCTCGGGCGTCGAATATACGATCTTCTTCTACAATCCCAACATTCACCCCAAGCGCGAATATCTGCTGCGCAAGGATGAGAATGTCCGCTTTGCCGAGAAGAACAACGTGCCGTTCATCGACGCGGACTACGACCGCGACAACTGGTTCGCCCGTGCCAAAGGCATGGAAAACGAACCCGAACGCGGCATCCGCTGCACCATGTGCTTCGACATGCGTTTCGAGCGCACCGCGCTTTACGCCCACGAACACGGTTTCCCGGTGATGACGAGTTCGCTCGGCATTTCGCGCTGGAAGAACATGGCCCAGATCAACGAGAGCGGCAAACGCGCCGTCGCGCCCTATGAGGGCCTCTCCTACTGGGACTATAACTGGCGCAAGGGCGGCGGCTCGGCCCGCATGATCGAGATTTCCAAGCGCGAAGAATTCTATCAGCAGGAATATTGCGGCTGCGTCTATTCGCTGCGCGATACCAATGAGCACCGCGTCTCGACCGGTCGCGAACGCATCGTGCTCGGCCAGAACTACTACGGCAAGGACACGACCTCGGAATAGGTCGTTCTCACCTACCCCAATACTTTCGAGGGCGCGTTTTCGCGCCCTTTGCTTTTGACCGCCCGCCCCTAAAAGCCCGGCAGACTTTCGCGCTGCCCCCTCCTTCGGCAAGAAATGTCCTGCAATGAAACGCGTCCTCGGCGCACTTTTCATCAAGGCCGGGCCACGGGACTGAAAATGTTACCAGTATCAGGGTGTTAACGGGGGATGAAATTAATCCCCCATTAACCCTGCTTTGCCTAGCTTGGTAACCGCTACCCAGCAGGCAGAATGCCGTTGCTAGCGTACTTGGGCTAGAATCGGGTTTGACCTGAATGCATGACACGATGTCCTTTCGGCTCGCGGCGGGCCGATGGTTGCGCGGCGGCATCTTTGCCGGCCTCTGCGCCTGCCTGCTTGCAGGCTGCGCCACCACCAGCGACCGCCCGGCTTCTGAAGCAGAAATCGTCCGCCCCTCATCGTCTTTCATCCTGCCTCCGCCCGGTGGCCCGGCCATCATCACTGTGGTCGAAACCAGTTTCCCCAATGCCGTCCGCCAAGACATTTCGCTCGCGACCGAAGCGCGCAGCATCGGCGAAAACAAGATCAGCATCATTCGCTTCACCAGCAAGGGTGGCGATGGCAGCGACGCCGCGCTCAAGGACATTCCCTTCACCCAGGTCAACCTGACCCAGGAAGCGCTGGCCGCCTGGCCCAATTCGGGCATGGCTGTGTCGCCCTATTTCGTCCAGAACGCCTATGGCCCCTTCGGCTACGCCATCGCCAAGCCGCCCAACGGCGATAGTTGCCTTTATGCCTGGCAGCGCATCGAGCCGAGCCTGAAGCCATCGGGCGCCGTCGATCGCGGCGCCATCATCATCAGGGTGCAGCTCTGCCGCCGCGGTGTCTCGGAACAGACGCTCTTGAGCATCATGTATAATCTGCGTCTCAATGTGGCAGTCTTCCCCGCGCTCAAGGCCCCCGCCGCCATCGGCCGGATCGCCGCGCCGATCATGCCTGTTGGGGCTGCCGGCTTTGCCGAGGTAATCCCGACCGGAGCCCCGTCGCCGCGCCCGGCTACGCCGACGCCCCGCCCGCAACCAGCTCCGGTTACGACCCCAGCCGTCACCACCATACCCACGCCGCCGCCCGGTGCTCCTATCGTGCCCTCCCCTACCGGCGTCAGCGGCCAGGGCAACATCATCGTGCCGCGTCCACCCAGCAACTCGGTCAGGGTTCCCTCGCCAGTGGCGGGTGGCAACTGACGCAGTGAGAGAACCGCAATGAACAAGGCGCTCACCATCCTCATATGGATCGCCATTTCCGCGCTGGTCCTGGCTCTCGTCACGGTGCCGGTGAGCCTTCAGACCCACCTGGTGATGGGCGCGATCCTGCTCGGGGCCATGGTGGTCATCAAGACCCTCAGGCTCGATGGCAACTGGCGCCTGCTCCTGCTGACTTTCGGCACCATCATCGTTTTGCGCTATGCTTTCTGGCGCACCACCAGCACCCTGCCGCCCGTCGAGCAGTGGATGGACTTCATTCCCGGCCTGATCCTTTACCTGGCCGAAATGTACTGCATTCTCATGCTCTTCCTCAGCCTCTTCGTGGTCGTGCGCCCCATGCCCAGCCACGTCTCGATGCGCCTGCCTGCGGATGAGCCGGTCCCCACGGTCGATGTCTTCATCCCCTCCTACAATGAAGACTACGAACTGCTCGCCGGCACGCTCGCCGCCGCCCGCGACATGGACTATCCCGAAGATCGCTTCACCGTCTGGCTGCTCGATGATGGTTCGACCGATGCCAAGCGCAATCATCCCGATCCCGAACAGGCCGCCGCCGCCCAGGAGCGCCACGAACAGCTCCAGCAGCTCTGCGAAGAACTTGGCTGCCGCTACCTGACCCGCGCCCGCAACGAGCACGCCAAGGCCGGCAATCTCAACAATGGCCTGGCCAATTCAACCGGCGAATTCGTCGCCGTCTTCGACGCCGACCACGCCCCGGCCCGCGATTTCCTGCAGGAAACCGTGCCATTCTTCGGCCGCGACAATCAGCTCTTCCTCGTCCAGACCCCGCACTTCTTCCTCAATCCCGATCCGCTCGAGCGCAACCTTCGCACCTTCGAAGTCATGCCCTCTGAAAACGAGATGTTCTATGGCGTGATCCAGCGCGGGCTCGATCGCTGGAACGCGGCTTTCTTCTGTGGCTCGGCGGCCCTCCTCCGCCGCGAGGCCCTTGCCACCAACAATGGCTTTTCGGGCAAGAGCATCACCGAGGATTGCGAAACCGCCATCGAGCTGCATAGCCGCGGCTGGAATTCGATCTATATCGACAAGCCCCTGGTGGCCGGTCTCCAGCCAGTGACCTTTGCCAGCTTCATCGGCCAGCGTACCCGCTGGGCCCAGGGCATGATGCAAATCCTCTTGTTCAGCTTCCCGCTGTTCAAGTCGGGCCTGAGCCTGCCCCAGCGCCTCTGCTACCTGTCCTCGACGCTGTTCTGGCTCTTCCCCATCCCGCGCATGATTTTCCTCTTTGCGCCCTTCTTCTACCTCTTCCTCGATCTGCAGATTTTCACCGCCTCGGCCGGCGAATTCGCCGCCTATACCCTCACCTATGTGGTGGTGAACCTGGTCATGCAGAACTCGCTGTTCGGGCGCTGGCGCTGGCCGTGGATTTCCGAGCTCTACGAATATATCCAGTCGGTACACCTGCTGGGGGCGCTCTTTTCGGTGGCGCGCAACCCCTACAAGCCGAGCTTCAAGGTGACTGCGAAGGACGAGAGCGTCGAAACCGCGCGCCTCTCCGAACTCGCCCGCCCCTTTTACCTCATATTCCTGCTCCTCATCCTCGCCGTCGCCATGACCATCTATAAAATCGGCGCCGAGCCCTATCAGGCCGAAGTGACCATGGTCGTCGGCGGCTGGAACATCTTCAACCTGATCCTGGCCGGTTGTGCGCTGGGCGTTGTCTCCGAACGCCGCGAGGGCTGGGGCAGCCGCCGCGTCGCTGTCGAACGACGCTGCGAAGTGCGCGGTGCCGATGGCAATTGGGTCAAGGCCGGCTTCATTAACGTCTCGAGCGGCGGCGTCGCCGTGCGCATGCCCAATGGCGCCGCCGGCCTCGGTCGCGGCATGCCCACCACCGTCCGCTTCACCCCGCTCGCCGACAATATCGGCATCGACGAAATGCCTGTCTTCATCCGCTCCGTCACCCAGGAGAACAAGGGCGTCATCTTCGGCTGCCGCTATATGCCCGAGCGCGGCCAGCACTATCGTCTGATCGCCGATCTCATCTATGCCAATTCCGGCAACTGGCAGGTGCGCCAGAGCGCCCGTCAGGTCAATATCGGCATCATCCGCGGCACCATCCGCTTCCTCGGCATCGCGCTCTATCAGACGGGCCGTGGCCTTGGTTACCTGCTGCGCTTCGGGTCGGGAAAGGTGCTGGGCAAATGATCCCCCGCTCGCTCCTGACCTCCGTCGCCCTGCTCGCAACCCTCGGCGCTGCCACCGCGCAGCCCGCCCCGTTTGACATGTCGCCCGAAAGCAACCGCGTCATTACGCCGGCCCCCGCGCCATCGGCCGATCCTTCGCCCGCTCCGGTCCAGCCGGCCGCGCCTGCCGGGTTTTCGCGCTATCTCCTGCCCGGCGCCAACCTTCGCCTTGTCGGCGAAGAGGCCAAGCAAGGCGTCGTCGTTTACCTCACCGCCGCTCAGGCCGCTGCCCCGGCCTCGCTCAAATTCTCGCTGCTCAACGCTCTCGTCGTCGCACCCGAAATTTCGACCCTGCGCGTTCGCATCAACCAGACCGAGGTCGCAACGACCCCGATTGCCTCCTCCTCGGCCGCGACGCCCATCGCCATCGACGTGCCCGCAGGCACGCTCCGCGCCGGCGCCAACATCATCGAATTCCGCGCCACCCAGCGTCACCGCACCGATTGCACGGTTGAATCCACCTATCAGCTCTGGACCGAGATCGACGGCAAGACCGCCGCACTGACCTTTACCGGCGACAACGTCTCGACCATCACCCAACTGGCCGATATCGGCGCCGTCGGCGTCGACCAGACCGGCAACACCACGCTCCGCCTCATCGCACCCGATCTTGCCGATCCCACCGCCCGAGCCGCCATCCTGCATCTGGTCCAGCAGATCGGCCTCTCGCTGCGCACGCCCAAGCTCAGCGTTGTCCTGGCCGATGCGCCCTCCGACACGCCACAGGCCGGCGTGCTCGATGTCGCCGTCATGCCCGCGACCGAACTGCCGTCATCCCTCCAGAGCGCGCAGGCCCAGGCCAGCGCCGGCCCGCTCGCCGCCATGCTGCCCATGCCCAGCGGCGCCAACACCCTCGTCGTCTCCGGTCCCACCTGGGACACCATCGTGCGCGCCGGCGACGCCATGCTCTCGGCTGCCCCGGTCTCGCCCGAAAGGCCGCGCTTCGACCTGCCGAGCCCGCTGCCGCTGATGGAAGCCAATGGTTCGGCGAGCCTTGCCAGCCTTGGCGTCGACCGCCTCGAATTCAACGGCCGCCGCTACGCCACCCAGCTGCAGTTCGAACTGCCAGCCGATTTCTACGCCTATCGCTATGGCGAACTCGAACTCGTCCTCGACGCCGCCTATTCGAGCGACGTGCTCCCCGGCAGCGAAATCGACATCTACACCAATGGCCAGATCGCTTCGGCGACGCCCCTCCTCCGCACCGATGGCGGCATGCTCAAGGATACGCGCATCCGTATCCCCATGACCAACCTGCGTCCGGGCCGCAACGAAGCAACCCTCGCGATCAATCTGCAGACCCGCTCCGATGCCGTCTGCAATGCTGGCTGGACCGGCCAGGCGCCAGCCCGCTTCGTGCTCTCCAACAACAGCTATCTGCGCCTGCCCGACTATGCTCGGGCAACCGCCGTGCCCGATCTCCAGGTGCTCACCGGCTCGGCCTGGCCCTATGGCAATGACGGCGCGGTGCCCATCGTCATCGGCGATGACAGCGATTCCCTGCTGGCCGCGATGATGTTCGCAACCCGCGTCGCCACCGCCTCGGGCAAGGTCATCACGTTCAAGGCCGTGGCCCAGGCCGAAGTTGCGCCCGATGCCAATGCCATACTGGTCATGCCCTTGGCCGCCATGTCCCCGCTGACCCTGGCACGCAGCGGCGTCGGCAGTAGTGCCAGCATTTCGGCCCAGAGCAGCGACGACGCATTGCTCGACCAGTTTAACACCGGCCAGATCGAGGGGCCTTTCTCCGGCGTCGCCGATTGGCTGCGTCAGACCGTCGGCCTGGACCTTGCCGACCTGCGCCTCGTGCCCGCGCCCGACCAGCCCTTCGTGCCGCCCGCCGATGCCGTGGTCGTCTCGCAGGTGCGCCAGCCCGAGGGCGGGGTCTGGACTGTCCTGACCTCGACCAGCCCACCGGCCCTGCGCACCGGCACCGAACGGCTCATCGACACACCCAAATGGCGCGCCATCGGCGGCCGCGTCAGCGCCCTACCCGCTGGCAAGGATGACGTCACCGTCGTCGCCGCCAATAACATCACGGTCCTGACCACCGATCCGCTCTCCCCGCTCAACCTGCGACGTGTCGCTGCCAACTGGTTCTCGGGCAACATCCTCTACTTCTCGCTCGCCATCGTCCTTGGCGCGCTCCTTCTCATGTTCGTCACCTCCCGCGTTCTCACCAAGATTGGCAGGCCGTCATGAGGTCCCTGGCCACGCTGGCGCTCGGAGCAGCCCTCATGACCCTGCCCGTCCAGGCCGCCTCGGTTTTCTCGCCCGAGGAGTGGCAGAGCTATCTCGCCGCCTATGTCAGCGAGGACGGACGTGTCATCGATACGGCCAATGGCAATATCAGCCACAGCGAAAGCCAGGGCTACGGCCTTGTCCTCGCCGCCCTCGCCGAAGATCGCGCCAGCTTCGACCGCATCCTCGATTTCACCCGCGACGAACTGCTGATCCGCGATGATGGCCTGGCCGCCTGGCGCTGGGAACCAGACGCTGATCCCCATGTGACGGACACCAACAACGCCACCGATGGCGACATGCTCATCGCCTATGGCCTGCTGTTGGCCGGCGATCTCTGGAAGGAACCGGCTTTCACCGAAGCCGCGGCCGCCATGGCGCGAACGATTGGCCGCACGATGCTGGTCTCGGCCGACGGCCTGCCCGCCATCTTGCCCGGAGGAAAGGGCTTTGCCGGCGGTGACAACACCGCAGGGCAGCCGATTCTCAATCCGTCCTACTGGGTTTTCGAGATATTGCCGCGGTTCGACGCGCTCGATCCGGTGATCGACTGGACCGCCGTGGGAGCCGCCGGCATAGAACTTCTACACCGCGCCGCCGCAACTCCCGCCGGCATTCCCGGCGACTGGGTAGTCCTCGCCGGGGGCGGCATTGGCCCCGCCCCTGACTTTCCCGCCGAATTCGGCTACAATGGCATCCGCATACCGCTCTATCTGATGCGTGCCGGTCTCGATCCGGCGCTTCTCGAGCCGTTCCGTGCCCGCGCGTCTTCGGCGGGCCTCTTCAAGATCGACCTCAGTACCGGCTCGGCCATCGAGCCGATTTCAGAACCCGGCTATCGCCTCATCCAGGCCGCCATGGAGTGCACTGCCACCGGCCAGACCATCCCAGAGGAACTGCGTACCCTGCAAACCACCAGCTACTACGCCGCGACCCTGCAACTGCTGATGCTCGACCACCTGCGCCGCCAGCGTCCGGCCTGCCTTGGGCTTGAGGCCAAGCCATGAGGTGGATCGCCGTCACCCTCTGCGTTCTGGCCGGCACCGGCCTCGGCGTCGCCGCGACGCTGCATTCCGCCTGGGTCCCGCCGGCCGCAGCGCAGAGCCCCATGCCTGCCGCCACCGCTCCCGCGCCAACCGCCTCCGGCGTCCAGACCTCCATCACCCAGACCGCCGCCGATCCGGTTCGCGTCGCCCAGGCCGACACCCAGCCCGCTGCCGCCCCCCAGCCTGACGAAACGGCCCTGCGCTACTTCGCCCAGCAGGGCGATACCGTCCGCCTCCAGCGCGAGATCGATCGCCTCCGTGCCCTCTATCCCACCTGGCAGCCGCCGGCCGATCCGCTCGCCAACGATTTCGTCCCCGATCAGAGCATCGTGCGCATCTGGGATCTGGTGACGGCAGGCGACTTCGCCGGCGCCCGTGCCGCCATCGATGAAAAGAAGGCCGCCGACCCGACCTTCGTGCCCACTGCCGACCTGATGGAAACCATTCAGCGCGGCGAGGCGGGCACAAGGTTGCGCAATGCCTCCGATGCTGGTCAGTTTGACCAGGTCATCTCCATCGCCGCCAATGCGCCAGAGCTTTTGACCTGCGCCAGCGTCGACAATCTCTGGCGCCTCGCCGAAGCCTTCCTCAAGACCTCGGCCAAGCAGCGCGGCATCGACGCCTATTCCTATATCCTGACCAATTGCACCGATGTGGCCGAGCGCTTCGCCACCATACAAAAGGCCATGGAGCTGCTCGACCGCGCCGATCTCACCCCGCTTTTCGCGCTCGAAAAGAACGCGGAATTCGCCTCGCTCCGCCTTGATCTCGCCCGCCGCGCCATCGCCGCCGCGCTGCAGGATGGCGGCGCCTCCCCATCCAACGACGATATCGACCTGCTCACCAAATCCGCCGAGGCGGAGAAAAATGCCGACGACCTGCGTCTGCTCGGTTATCTGCATCTTGATCGCCACCGCCCCAACGAAGCCAAGCGTCTGTTCGAAGCCGCCCTCGCCGCCGATCCCTCGGCTGCGTCCGCCCAGGGCCTCGGCGTTACCCTGGTGCAGTTGAACAACCCGGCCGCCGCCGAAGCCGCCCTCGCCGACTATCGTGACGAAAACGATGAGATCGCCAAGGTCTATCGCGACGCGGCCGCCGCAACGCTCGCCCGCGAGCCACGCGTCGCCGTGTCCGAAACCGTGCTCTCGCGTATCGTCGAAACGGCGATCAGCACCAGCGATGCCGGCCTCTCCCAGGAATTGGGCTGGTATGCCTACGCCTTCAACCAGCCCCAGACCGCGCTCGAATGGTTCCAGACCGCCCTCGGCTGGCAGGCCGATCTCGAGCCCGCCGCCTATGGCCTGATGATCGCGGCCAATGCCCTGGGCAACGCCGCCCAGGTCGAAGAAATCCGCCGCGCTTGGGGCGGCCGTTCCGTGCGCATCGCCCAGTTCGGCAATCTCTCGACGGTCAGCGCCCCCAACGCAGCCGTCCCCCTGCCCAAGCCACGCCCGGCGCATCTCGGCCAGGTCCAGACCGTGCGCGTCGTGCAGCAGCAACCGGCCCCGCGACAGACCCAGCAGGCCGCAGCCCCCTCCGGCGGGGGTGGTGGCGGGGGCAGTTGTCAAACCTACCGCCCCCCGGCCTCCCTCTCGCCCGGCGGCGCTCTCACCCATGCCTGGTGTCTGATGGACCTCAACCGCCCCGCACAGGCGGTTGATCATTTTGGTCGGGCCCTCGATTCCGCCAGCGAAGCCACCAGAAGCGATGCAGCCTATGGCCGCGCGCTCGCCTATATTCGTCTCGGCCTTGCCGACGAGGCCGCCGTGGCCGCAGCCGCCGCGCCCGTCACACAGAAGCGCGCCATCGAATTGCAGACCGCCATCCTGACGCTCAAGGCCACCAGCGCCTATGGCGCCGGCAACTACCAACTGGCCCTTGCCATGCTCGACAGTCGCGGCAGCTTTGCTCCTGAGCGGAATGACCTGCTGACCCTGCGCGCCTGGAGCTACTATCACCTGAAGCGCTACCGCGAGGCCGAGCGCATCTTCGAGGCCGTCGCAGCCACCGGCTATGGCGACGCCGTCTCGGGTCTCGAGGCCTCCCGCTCGTCCCTCCGCAGCATCCAGTCCCCGTAAAACGCAGTTGGCGCCACACGAGGTGCGGCGCCAACCTGTCTTTTGGCATTGGACTGCCCGATACCTCTAGCCGCGGGCCAAAAGCTTTCTCAGCTTGGCAATGGCCGTGGCGCTGTCCTCGCGATAGGCAATCGTGCCCTCAAAATTCCCCTCCTTGTTGAGCAGGAACACCGAGGCGGTGTGGTCCATCGTGTAGTCGCCATCATCGAGCGGCACCTTCTGGTAGTAGATCGCCCAGGCCTTGGCGGCCTTTTCGATCTCTTCCTGCGTGCCGGTAACGCCGGTGACGTGCCCGGTCCAGGCGACATAGTCACCCATGATCTCGGGCGTATCGCGCTCGGGATCGACGGTCACGAAATAGGCCTTGAGGTCCTTGGCCTCGTCGCCCAGCGCCTCATACCAGGCGGTCATTTCGGCAAGCGAGGTGGGGCACACTTCGGGACAATGGGTGAACCCGAAGAACAGCATGGACGGATGACCGACAAGGCTTGCCCGCGTGAATGGCTCCCCGGATGCCGTCAGCAGCTGGTAGTCGCCGTCGCCGAGATTCTGCGTCACGCTCGGGCGCGTTGCGGAATAGGCATAGAGCCCGGCCGCGCCGAGCCCCACGACTGCCACCAGCGTCCAGAGAACGATCCGCAGGCGATTGAGATTATTCATGGCTTGCCTTGTCTCCATGCCCGCCATGCGCCGGAGCATCCGCCGCCGGCGCACCGGCAACAAGCTCCACCGTCACGGTCCCGGCTTTTTCAAAAGTCAGCGTCACCGGCACGACATCGCCCTCGGCGATCGCGCCATTGAGGCCCATGAACATCAGGTGGAAGCCACCCGGTTCAAGCGTCACGGTTTCACCCGCCGGCAGTTCGAGCCCATCCTTGAGCTGCCGCATCTTCATGACATCGCCTTCCATGGCCATTTCATGAATCTGGGTTTCCTTGGCAATCGGCGCACTGGCCGAAACCAGCCGGTCACCCTCGGCGCCCGTATTGGTGATGGTCAGAAAGCCGCCACCGACGGGAGCATTGGGCAGGGTCGCGCGGGTAAAGCCGCCGGCGATCTCGAGCGCCCCCAGCGTCACGGCCGGGCCAGCATGCTCTGCCGTTTCGGCGGCATCATGGCTGTGCCCTTCATGGGCGAAGGCCGGCAGGGCGGGAGCGAAGGCAACAGCAAAAGCCAGCGCAAAGGCGGAAAGACGAATCGTCATTTGATCCTCAGAAGAAATGGTGTGTTGGGCCGCGTCGCGGCCCGATAGAGCGAAAACCGTGGATCAGGCGGTTTGAGGCGGGCCGCGCGGCTGCCCCGGATGCTCCATGCGGCGAAGCAGGTTCGCCTCGCCACTTGCTTCATAACGGACGGGATCGGCGCTGCGCACCAGCGGCGGCTGCGCCGCGGGCGGCAATACCGCCGTAAACTGGGATTTGCCGACACCGGTCAGCGGACACTTGGCCGCCGTCGGGGTCTGGTCCTTGTCGCCATCGACATCGGCAACCGAGGTACAGACCGACCAGGAAACGCCCGATTCAAAGCCGAGCCGCGCCAGCTCGCGCTGCAATCCGGCCGATTGATGCAGCGGCGCCAGCAGCACGAGCATGTAGAGCGCCAGAACCGCAATGGCGGCGCCCACTTCCCCTGCAATTTGGCGCATGCGGCTTTGCATTGCGTCTCCCCGATACGGAGCCTGAGCTACGCCCTGGCGGCTGAGGAAGCAAGGCACGCAGTGTCGCATGCCTTCTTGGAAGGGCTCACGCCGAGAGCGCCAGCTCCGCCTGGTTGACCCGGAACAGCGCTGCCACGACGTCCGACTGCGTCACCATGCCGGCGAGCTTACCCGCCCCATCCACCACCGGCACATGGTGGTGCCCGGTCTCGGCCATCACCTGCACGACGCGGGCAATCGGGGTCGATGTCAGCACGCAGCGGACATCGCCCGTCATCACGTCGCGCACCTTGCCCCGCAGCGGCCGGTCCGAATTGCCGATGGCGCGCAGTCGCCAGCCCAGCCCCGAACCGGTGGCCGAGGGGCCCCAATCGGCCTTGTCGAGAAAATCGGTCTGCGTGACGATGCCGACGACCCGGCGTTCGGCGTCGACCACGGGCAGCGCCTTGACGCCTGTGCTGCGCAACAGCTTGAGCGCAATCCGCAGCGATGTCCCCGGCTGCACGCTGGCCACCTGCTGCGACATCACCGCGGCAGCCACCACGCCGCCCGAGCGGCGATTGAACGCCAGCACTTCGGCGCGCTGCAAAACCTCTTCGAGATCGTCGGGATCGACCGGCACCACCTCGTCGCGCTCGCGGATTGCCGTCGTCAGATCGTCGACCGTCACCCCGAGCCCACCGCTCCGCCCCGCCGAGACCACCGGCGCATGCCCATGCGCGGGGTGCGGATAGGCCTTGCCGGTCAGCTTGTTATAGCCAAGCGCCACCAGCAGCAGCGCCCCAGATCCGGCCAGCACCGGCCAGAGCACATAGGCAAATCCCAGGTCGTGAATGGCCGGTCCACCCAGCACCGCTGTCAGCGCCACCGCGCCACTCGGCGGATGCAGGCACTTGAAGGTCAGCAACAGCCCGATGCTCACCCCCAGCGCCAGCGCCGCCGCCACGCTCTGGTCCGGCACCAGCATGGCCAGCAGCACGCCCACGAGCGCGGCAATGCCATTGCCCCCGATGATCGACCACGGTTGCGCCAGCGGGCTTGCCGGCACCGCAAAGAGCAGCACGGCCGATGCCCCAAGCGGCGCGATCAGCAGCGGCGCAGCCGACGCGGGCAGAGCCAGTTGCCCAATGATACCGACAATCAGAATGCCAAGACACGCGCCCACGGCCGCGCGCAGGCGCTCGGCAGGGCTGACGGCAACGATCCTGGGCACAAAACGGGAGAAAAAGGCGGGAAATTTCATGGCCCCGCTTCCTAAGCCGCCGCTTGCCCGCTGCCAAGGCATGCCCAACCAAATCCGTCAGCAATTGGAGAGCGCCTTTTCCCGCCGCCTGCCCCCGACGCAAACGCCGGATTTCTGAGCCTTATTTGACGCAGATCAACTCGGCCGTCTGCGCCGAGGCTAAGCATGCAACACCAAATGTTCCGCGCGGCAACCCGACTGGGAAGATATGGCCCGGAGTAATGCGACGATATGGAGAAGGCAGAACCATGCGCCCGCCGATCAACACGCTCCACCAGTGCTATTCCGATCTGCTCGATATGTGCGACGAACTCGAAGCGGTCGCCGATGGGCTGCCCGACAACGTGCCGCCTGCTCACTGCGCCCGGCTCGCCAGCGAGATCGTTGACCTTCTGGCGCGCACCCACCTTCAGGAGGAGGCCATTCTGTTGCCGTTCCTCACGGACTCGTCGCGCCCGGAATTACGCCAACTGGCCAACCGTCTACGCGAGGAGCACGACTACGACGACGATGCCATCCTCGAGGTTCGCGACGCCCTGCTTGCCATTGCCGCGCACCAGCCTCTGCATTCGGCCGATGCCACGGGCTATCTTCTGCGCTCGTTCTTTGGAAGTCTCCGGCGTCACGTGAGGGCAGAGCAGGACCTGCTCGCCATTCTCGCCGAAGGCTCGCTCGGTTGAGGTAGCCCCCGGGCCGCCGCACAACGCACGACTGCAGGCCCCCTGAAATCGACCAACGTTGGGAAATGCAACGAGAGAATAAACCAATTCGTCACCCGGATGGGCGCATACCTGAGTGAATCTGGGGCAGCAAAATGACGCTTTCGTCTCCCGCTGACGACCGTTCCGTTTCCGCGCAGATCGTCTGGACCGCCGTAGTCCTGGCGGGCTGCATGGCCGCCGCTGCAATCCTTTCGGCGTGGTGGGCGGTTGGGCGCATTGATGAACGTGCGCTCAGCGAGCAGATCCAGACCATCGAGTCTGCCCTTTTCGACACACGCAGCCGTCTGACCGCAGACCAGGCAGCCCTCTCGATCGCGGGCGATGACCCTAGCACCCCATTCAACGACGAACTCGATCGCCGGCTGACCATCACCATCGGCCACGATCGAGCCTATATTCTGGGCTCCGATGGCCGCGTTCTCCGCGCTTCCGTCAATGGCCGCTATGCTGGCCGGGTGTTTCACCTTTCCGACGCCGCAGTCTTGAACCCGATCATAGAGCGTCTCCGCCTGCAGATCGCCCAGGCGGCCTTCCATGACCCCGGCCTGCGCGCCACAAACGCGATGGGCATCAGCGCCCTTGAGACCGTCGGCTTCGCTGACGGCAGCCAGGGCTTCGTCAGCGTCCGTCCCATTGGCCCACCCCAGCGCAGCGGCCCCGAGAGCCCCGGCGGCGACTATCTTCTGGTCTCGATCAAGCAGATCGATCAATCCATGGTGCAGGCGATTGGCAAGCAGTTCAGCATCGCCAATCTGCGGCGCGTCCCCCATCCCACGACTGCCGCCTGGCTGGCCCTCCGCGACGAGCAGGGCAAAATCCTGACCTATCTCACCTGGACCCCAGTCAAGCCGGCCCAGGCGTTGGTCGGGGAAGCGACGCCCGCCCTCGTCGCCATGCTGCTTATGGTCGGCGGCGCCATGGCCACGCTGCTCGCCTGGTTACGCCGCACCTCGCTGACCATGGAAGCGAGCCGCGCCCATGCAACCTATCTCTCCCTCCACGATCCGCTGACCGGCACAGCCAACCGCGCCCTTTTCGAGCAGCGCCTGCGCGAAGCGCGCAATTTCGAATTTCTCGCAGAAACCAAGGTGCTGCTGATCTCGGTCGATATCGACCATTTCAAGCAGATCAACGATTCCTGGGGCCACGCCGCGGGCGATCAGCTGCTCAAGGAAGTGTCCAAGCGCCTCGCCATCGAAATGCCCGAGGAGGCCACCGTCGCCCGCCTCGGCGGCGATGAGTTCGCCGTCATCCATCCCGGCATTCTCAGCGATGGCCAGGCCCGCTGGATCTGCCAGCGTCTGGTGCAATGCACCAAGGCGCCCATCATCATCGGCACCGAGCGCATCGACATCACCCTCAGCCTCGGCGCCGCGCTCGAAAACGGCCATGAGATCGAGCCCGAGGAACTGTTGCGCCGCGCCGATGTCGCCCTCTATGCCGCCAAGATCGCCGGCCGCGATGGCTTTACGCTCTACACCCCCGAAATGGATCGCGAAAAGCGCGAGCGCCGCGCCCTCGAACTCGAGCTGCGCAATGCCCTCATCACCGGCACTGGCCTTCGCCTCGTCTACCAGCCCATCTATGCCGCCAATGGCGGCGACATCGCCGGGGCCGAAGCCCTCGTGCGCTGGGCCCACCCGACACGCGGCATGCTCCCGCCCGATGCCTTCATCGCCCTTGCCGAAGAATGCGGCATCATCGATCAACTCGGCGAATGGGTTCTGCGCGAGGCCTGCCGCTTCGCCCTCGATGCGGGCCTGCCGCGCGTGGCGGTAAACGTCTCCCCGGTTCAGCTCCAGAACGATCGCCTGGCCGAGCGCGTTCTCGGCATTCTCGCCGAAACCGGCCTGCCCGCCGAGCGCCTCGAAATCGAGATCACCGAGGGCGTTCTCCTGCAGAATTCGCCGCAGATGCAGGACACTATCCGCACCCTCCGCCACGCCGGCGCCGGCATTGCCCTCGATGATTTCGGCACCGGCTACGCCTCGATCAGCTATCTGCGCAGCTATGCCGTCGACAAGCTCAAGGTCGACCGCTCCTACGTCCAGCTCGTCAGCACCGACCGCGCCATGAACCACATCGTGCGCCTGATCGTCGAAACCGGCAGGGCCCTGGGCATGGCAGTCACCGCCGAAGGCATCGAAACCCAGGACCAGCGCCGCCTCCTCACCGAAATGGGCTGCACCTATCTCCAGGGCTATCTCTTCGCCCGCCCCCTCGCCCCCGAAGACATGCGCGCCATGCTCGAGCCCGCCCGCCGCTCCGAAGCCGACCTGCGGCAAAAGTTCGGCTGACCCTTAGGCTGCGCTCGGCCCCGGATCGTCGTCATCGCCAAACGGCAGCGGCACCGCGGGCGGCACGACCGCCCGGCTCTCCGGCAGCTCCTGCCGCGAGACCAGCCGCAGTGCCGGGCCGCTCCGCGCCAGCACATTGACCACCAGCAGCACGGTCAGGACGTTCCCTTTGCCATCCCCGGACTCCCAGGTGATCGATTGCCCGGTCCTCAGCCCAATCAGCGCCGCGCCAACCGGCGTCAGCACCGAAATCCGGCTTTTCGCAACATCGACTTCGCTGGGATAGACCAGCTCCACCTCGACAATCTCGTCCCGGTCGCTGCGATAGCGCACCCGCGCACCCATGCCGACCACGTCAGGCGGCAGCTTGCCGTCAGGCACCACCTCGGCCCGCTCCATTTCCGCAAGCAGGCTATCGGCCGCAGGGCCGGCAGAACCGGTGCTTGATGCCGCCAGCATCAGCAGCTTGCGGTGCTCGGACTGGGTGACGATGATCTGCGGGCGAAGGGTGTGGGGGCGCATGCTGCCTCCTCAAAATCAAAGGCTCGACGAACCGCAATGGTTCGACCGATGGGTCTTGTGACGATGTGACGAAAAATCCCGTTTCCATAAACCCGGCATCCATGGCGCGGGCTTAGGGCGACTATCCTTCGACCGGACAAGCCCGGCGCGCAGCGCTGTGAAGAGTGAAAATCGGGTTCATGCCCGATAGCCTAGCCCCCCGCATGGTTTAGTCAAGCCACGGGAATGGCAAGGCAAGCCAAAGCGATCCGGGTTCCGCCATATGACCTTTGCATGTAACAGTTATTCCAAGCGAAACAGGGGCACGCACCTATGCGCATCACGATGGTTGGCAGCGGTTATGTCGGACTGGTCAGCGGCGCCTGCTTTGCCGATTTTGGCCACGACGTCGTCTGCGTCGACCTCAACGAGCAAAAGATCGCAGCCCTGCGCGAAGGCCGCATCCCGATCTTCGAGCCCGGGCTGGAAGCGCTGGTTGCCGACAATGCCAAGGCCGGCCGCCTGACTTTCACCACCGACCTCGGCCCGGCCGTTGCCGATGCCGATGTGGTCTTCATCAGCGTCGGCACGCCCTCGCGCCGCGGCGATGGCCACGCCGACCTCTCCTACGTCCACGCCACCGCCGCCGATATCGCCCGCGCCGTGCGCGGCTTCACCGTCGTCGTCACCAAGTCGACCGTGCCTGTCGGCACCGGCGACGAAGTCGAGCGGATCATTCGCGAGACCAATCCGGCCGCCGATGTCGTGGTCGTCTCCAATCCCGAATTTCTGCGCGAAGGCGCCGCCATTGAGGACTTCAAGCGCCCCGACCGCATCGTCGTCGGCATGGAAGACGAGCGCGCCCGCGACGTCATGAACGCGGTCTATCGCCCGCTTTACCTCAACCAGGCGCCGATCATGTTCACCGGCCGGCGCACCGCCGAACTCATCAAATATGCCGGCAACGCCTTCCTCGCCATGAAGATCACCTTCATCAACGAGATCGCCGATCTGTGCGAGCGCACCGGCGCCAATGTGCAGGATGTGGCGCGCGGCATCGGCCTCGACAAGCGCATCGGCTCCAAGTTCCTCAATGCCGGCCCCGGCTATGGCGGCTCCTGCTTCCCCAAGGACACGCTGGCCCTGGTCAAGACCGGCCAGGACCACGACGCCCCGCTGCGCCTCGTCGAAGCCACCGTCGAAATCAACGATCGCCGCAAGCGCGCCATGGGCCGCAAGGTGATCACGGCCATGGGCGGCTCCATTCGCGGCAAGACCGTTGCCATTCTGGGCCTCACCTTCAAGCCCAATACCGACGACATGCGCGAGGCGCCCTCCATCGCCATCATCCAGGCCCTGCAGGACGCCGGCGCGCGCATCCGCGCCTATGATCCCGAAGGCATGGAGGCGGCCGAAACCGTCCTCGACAACATCGCCTATGCCAGCGACGCCTATGACGCGGCGGCCGGCGCTGATTGCCTCGTCCTCATCACCGAATGGAACGCCTTCCGCTCCCTCGATCTCCAGCGCATAAAAGAGGCCATGACCGGATCAACCTTCGTCGACCTGCGCAATGTCTACCGCCGCAAGGAAGTCGAGGCCGCCGGCCTCACCTATTTCAGCATCGGCCGCCCCGGCAGCGTCGCCGACGGCACCACCGCCCAGGCAGCGGAATAGCCAGCCAAAGATAGCGTCCTCCAATCGGGAGAGAACATGAGTGCAGGCAAAGTTGCGCTGATAACGGGCATAACCGGGCAGGACGGCTCCTATCTCGCCGAATTCCTGCTCGAAAAGGGCTACGAGGTGCACGGCCTCCTGCGCCGCGCCTCCGAGCCCAATGGCCGGCGGATCGACCACCTCCACTCCCGCCTCGTGCTGCACCATGGCGACCTGACCGACGGCTGGGTCCCTGAAATCAGCGCCCGGGACATGTGCCGGGAAATGGTCGAGGCCGATTTTGTCAGCGTGCGCCGCAAAACCCTCCGCGATCCACACGGACCCGCCGCGCTCGTCTGATTTTTGGGCCCCTCAGCCCAGGTCCTTTTCTGCCAGCGAGCGAAAATCGTCCGGCACCGAATTCTTCCGCCGCAACTGCGCCGCCGCATAGCCGACGGCATCGCGCCCGAAGCGCGTGCGGACCGCATCCATGGCGCGATCCGCCGAGAGCCGCGCCAGCCCCGGTCTCGTGCCCGGCCGCAGCCTTTCGTCAGCCAGCCCCAGCGGCAGTTCAAGCTGCATGTCCCCCTGCTCCCCGATATGGGACACCGATACGGCAAGGAGCGTGATCGTCTTTTCCCTGGGATGATCGGCAAGCGCTGAGCGCACCAGATCCTCGGCAATGTCCGACACGGTCACCGCCGTTGCAATCGGCGCATCGAGCGTCATCGACCGCGTCACCGCCCGCATATCGGCAAAGCGCACGCGCACCGTTATGGTCCGCCCGACCAGCGACTTTGCCCTGAGGCGCGAGGTCACCCGATCGGCCAGATGCCGCAGCGTCGGCTTGATCACCGCGTCGGTCGCCGGCTTCCGCCCCAGCGCCGATTGCGCCCCGGCCGAGCGCGACCGATGCTGCACCTCGACCTCCCGCGGGTCGCGGTTCCATGCCAGCGCTGCAAGCTTGTCGCCCGCCGCCTCCCCCAGAAGACCACGCAAGGACCTGCCCGGAGCCTGCGCCAATTGCCCGATGGTCAGAATGCCCTCGCCCTTCAGCTTCGCCTCGGTCACTGGCCCGACGCCCCACATCAGCCCCACCGGCAGGTCGTGCAGAAATTCCAGTTCCCCCAGCGGATCGACGGCCACCAGTCCATCGGGCTTGGCCACCTGCGAGGCGATCTTGGCCAGGTGCTTGGTGCGGGCAATGCCCACCGAGATCGGCAGACCCAGTTCCTCGCGCACGCGTCTGCGGATGATTGTCGCGATCTCGAGCGGCGTACCGAAGAGATGGGTGCAACCGGCCACATCGGCAAAGGCCTCGTCGATGGAAATCCGCTCGACCAGTGGCGTGAAATCCCCCAGCACCCCGATGGCGGCATCGCCCAGCCGGTGATACTCGCCGAAATGCCCCTGCACAAAGATTAGCTGCGGGCAGAGTTCGCGCGCCTTGCGCCCAGCCATGCCACCGCGCACCCCAAACGCCTTGGCCTCGTAGGATGCAGCCAGCACCACACCGCCACCCACCGCGATCGGCTTGCCCCGCAGCGCCGGGTCGAGCAACTGCTCGACCGATGCATAGAAAGCATCGAGATCGGCATGCAGCATCGTCGCTTCACCCACCACCGCCTCCGTGCGTTTGTTCCTTATTTGTTCTCTTTCGTGATGAAAGAGTCAAGACGCAAGGAGAGCGGCCTAGGCGGCGCCGAGCAACAGTGCTGCGGCCGTCGCCATGGCAATGAGCACGGCAACGGAGAAAAATCCGGCCGCCAGAACCCGGCCGCCTGACGCTGCGACCGAGCGCAGATCGACGGACAGGCCAAGCGCTGCCATCGACACCACCGTGAGATAGGACGAAACCACCTGCAGCCCCGGCAAGGCCGCTTCGGGCAGAACACCCGCGGAACGCACCGCCATCATCGCCAGAAACCCAACAATGAACCATGGCACCAGGGTCGAAAGCGGCAACGAAACCCGGCTCTTGCGCCCCTGCACCAGACCCAGAAACAGCACGACGGGCCCCAGCATCAGCACCCGCATCAGCTTCACCAGCGCGCCGATCTGGCTCGACAGCACCCCCACCGGAACCGTCGCCGCCAGAACCTGGGGAACCGCATAGACGCTGAGCCCGGCAATCACGCCATATTGCCATTCCGAAAAGCCGAAGAGCTTTGCCCCCAGCGGCAGCATCAGCACGACCACAACGCCGAGCGCTGCCGTAAAGGCGATCGACGCCGCCACATCCTCGGCCGGTG
>NZ_JAFKHD010000327.1:2189-23666 GCF_017307565.1 Devosia sp. | reverse complement strand
GATATCACCGTCGAACTCGGTGCCACCAAGATGCCGATCCACCATCTGTTGCGCATGGGCCGCGGTGCCGTGATCGAATTGGAGCAGACTGAGAACGATCCGCTCTCCATCTATGCCAATCATACGCTTATCGCCCGCGGCGAAGTGAATGTGGAAGATGGCCACCTTCGCGTGCTCGTCACGGAAAAGGTCTACAAGCACGGCTGATTTTTTGCATCTCTCCACAGGCTTGAAAGAAATCTCGATTTAGGTGCTTGAGGTTCGCCAAGTCCTTTGCTACATCCCCACTCGCTTCAGGCGCTTCGGCGCAGAAGCTTCTACCACACAGTGCGGTCGTGGCGGAATTGGTAGACGCGCAGCGTTGAGGTCGCTGTGCCGCGAGGCGTGGAAGTTCGAGTCTTCTCGACCGCACCATTCTCCCCCCTAGGGGAAGAAACAAAAAGCTGCCTTCGGGCGGCTTTTTTGTTTTTGGCGGTCAGATAACCGCCTCGTCGCCGATCTTGATCGTGGGAACCTTGAAGCCCATGGCAATCCAGGCTGCGAGCAGCTTTCCGTAAAAGCCCAGCGTTTGCATGCGCCCATGGGGAATCGCGCCTTCGAGCTGCGTCTCTGCTTCCCTGTCGCTCACCATTGTCCGAATCTGCGGGGCAGGGGCCGTGTCCGCCGGCCATAGGCTTGAATAGAGGCTGAGCCAGTGCCCACCCTTGAACTCAAGAAAGACCGGGCTGTTGCAACAGGTGGCGACGACACGGCGAGTCGGAGTGGTGGTGCTAAGGCGATAGCCGCGCAGCAGTTCATGGCCTTTGGCAATTTCGACGCGATCTTTCCGATAGAGGACGAATCGCGTTCCGCCGTCCGGCTCGAGCATCGGTCTTGCCAGCGGCAAGGCCGCGAGCTTGCCGCCGGCCTCCCGGCAACTGTTGCAGTGGCACTCCGTCGAGATGAAGGGGGCGCCGGTCAGCGTCAGCGCGCATTGCCCACAGGCACAGGTCAGATTGGTCAGCACTACAATTCGTCCTTCTTGCCGTGGGGCTGGTCACCTTCCGGCGCCTTGAAGCGCCAGGCGTCTTCTATGCGCAGTCCAAGTTCTTCGTCTTCGATGGCCGACAGGCGAACCAGCACGGCGTCATAGCCGACATAGTGATCGGTTTCGAAATAGATGCCTGGCGAAATTTCCATGAGCAGCACCTTCTGCTCGATGGGACAGTGCAGCACGATAGTTGTCTCGTCGAGCAGCCGCACGAAGGTGCGATCTTTCACCTTCAGTGCCGGCGTCCCATAGCTCGTCGAGCGCAATACCTGCTCAAGGCCCCGGGCCCTTGCGAGGGCCTCGATTCGGTCAAAAGCACGGTCAAATGCATCCTGGCTTGGCATGACCATCTCCATCCGTAGCTCGCGTCGCAGGATCATCGTGCTGGGCGCGAAATTGGAAGAAAACTTCGTATCGGCAGTCTGGCGTCTTTATCTCTGATTGGCTACTGCTTGCCTTGCCCCTGAAACCCCCAGGACACGCAAAGGGCTCCCTATGAGCAGCGATTTCGATACCGAGCTCGGCCCCGAGACCGAGATGGACAATAGCGCGTTCCGCGATGCGGACGATCGCATCAGCTCGCTTTGGCTCGAACGCTTACGGGCCTTCCTGACCGCCCAGCGTGGGGAAGACGTTGCTCTGGTCATGGAGCCCCTGCACACCGCCGACGTCGGCGACGTGCTGGAACTGCTTGACCATGACGAGCGCCTGGCGCTCGTCCGGCTGCTGGGTGACCGGTTCGATTATTCGGCTCTGACCGAGGTCGACGAGAGCATCCGCATCGAGCTGATGGAGGACCTCCCCAACGCCGAAATTGCCCGCGGGGTGGCCGGCCTCGACAGCGACGACGCCGTGGCCATTCTGGAAGACCTCGAAGAGGAAGACCAGAACGAGGTTCTATCGGCGCTGCCGACCTTCGAGCGCCTGAGCCTCAAGCGCTCCCTCGATTTTCCGGAAAAATCCGCCGGCCGGCGGATGCAGACCGAGTTCATCGCCATTCCGCCGTTCTGGACGGTCGGGCAGATGATCGACTATCTCCGCGCCGAGCGCGACTTGCCTGACGAATTCTACCAGATCTACGTGGTCGACGCCGCCTACAAGGTGCTGGGCACCGTGCCGCTCGATCGCGTGCTGCGCGCTCAACGCGCCACCAAGATCGAATCGATCATGAGCACCAATCTGGTGCTGGTCGATGCGGTCGACGATCAGGAGGAGGCCGCTCGCGCCTTTGAACGCTACGACCTTGTCGAAGTCGGCGTCGTCGATGAGAGCGGGCGCCTGGTTGGCGTGCTCACCATCGACGACATGGTCGACGTCATCACCGAAGAAGCCGATGAGGACATCAAGCTCCTCGCCGGTGTGGGTGACGAAGACGTGTCCGACACCACCTTCGATACCGTGCGCAGCCGCGCCCCCTGGCTGGCCGTCAACCTCGTCACTGCCGTCCTCGTATCCCTCGTCATCGGCCTTTTCAACGGCACTATCGAGCACATGGTCGAATTGGCCGTGCTCATGCCCATCGTCGCCTCCATGGGCGGCAATGCCGGCGCCCAGACCATGACTGTTACCGTGCGCGCCATCGCCATGCGCGAGCTGGAAGGCGGTCGCCTCCGTCGCCTCATTCGCCGCGAAATGGTCGTTGGCTTCTTCAATGGCGTCATCTTCGCCATTCTCATCGGCATCGTGACCTGGCTGCGCTACAACAATCCGCAAATCGGCGTCGTCATTGCCATGGCCATGATCACCAACCTTGTCGTCGCCGGCACTGCAGGAATATTAATTCCGCTGACCCTCGATCGCTTCAAGGCCGACCCTGCAATTTCCTCCGCGGTCTTCGTCACGACTGTCACCGATATCGTTGGATTCTTCGCGTTTTTGGGGATCGCAGGGCTCTGGTTCGGGCTCTTTTAGTGGCCGACTAGCGGCTGTGCAGTGTTGCACATGGGTCACTTGCAAAGGTTACGTGACACGGTTAACGCTTGCTGACCGACCTCCTGATGACGTCAGCGCGGGTCGGCATGGACGGCTGACAAGGAGCGACATATGCGCAGTCAACCGAAGACCCTAGCCTGGCATTCGATTAGCTGGGCCGTCGTAGCCCTACTTTCCATGGGGCTTGTTATCTCGGTGGTCGCTGGGCTCTGAACGGGGCTCACGAACGCTCCATAAGCTGGAGTTCCGCACCGAAAAGATTTAGGGAAGGGCGCCCCTGCCACAGGGCGCCCTTTCTTTTGCAGTAAGGTTTTTCGCATGAAACTGCTGATCGGAAACCGCAACTATTCGTCCTGGTCGCTGCGTCCCTGGCTGGTGCTGCGCCACTTCGATCTGCCGTTTGAAGATGAAGTCCTGATGCTTTCCGGTGAAGGTTGGCGCGAAGCCCTCGCGGCGCGCTCGCCGACCGGCAAGGTGCCGGTGCTGATCGACGACGACATCGTCGTCCACGAAACCCTGGCGATCATCGAATACCTCGCGGACAAATACCCCGAAAAGCAGATTTGGCCGGCCGACAGGCGCGACCGTGCCTTGGCGCGCTCTGCCGCCTCCGAGATGCATGCCGGGTTCACGGCTCTGCGCGGCGCTGCGCCGATGAATTTGCGCGCGTCCCATCCCGGAAAAGTCGATCTCGACGCAGTACGCGCTGACCTGCACCGCATCGAACAGCTCTGGGGTGAATTCCTCGCGCGCTCGGGCGGGCCGTTCCTCTTTGGCGAATTTACCGCCGCCGATGCCATGTTCGCGCCGGTCGCGACGCGCATCCGTACCTATGCCCTGCCGACATCCGACACGGCCTCCGCCTATATCGAAGCCATCTACGGCCTTCCAGCCTTCCAGAATTGGCTTACCCAGGCCCTGCGCGAGCCATGGGTCGTCGACGACGACGAGATCGACGTTATTCAGGGACGGGTCGCGCCCGGAACGATCGTATGATTCACATGGTCAAACTCTGCGTCGGCATTTCCAGCTTCGAAGAGCTGGAAAGCTACCGTAACGAACGCGCTCACTGGTGGGGTGCCGATTACGGCGAGGATGTCCACGTCCATCGCACCCGCATGATGCCCAAGCGCGCCGCCGAAATGGAAGGCAAGGCTTCGATTTACTGGGTCATCGCGGGAGCCATCGTCTGCCGCCAGCCGATTCTGCGCCTCGCGTCCTATACGGATGCCGAGGGCAAGGATTACTGCGACATCATCATGGCGCCGGACCTGATCCGTACGATTCCGTACCCCAAGCGCCCCTTCCAGGGCTGGCGCTATCTAGACCCCAAGGACGCACCGCCCGATATCGCCGCAAATGACGCGGAAAACTCGGTCGAGATCGCCGCGGAGCTGGCCCGACTCGGACTGTTGTAAACCCGCAATCGCGCTGCATTAACTGTTTACGGATTGTTAATCTTCGCCCCACTTGTGCATAAGGCTTGGAAGACTGAGACTCCGAGAAGTGATTTGGGGGCGTAATGGTTCGGCAGGCGGCGCACGTCATCGTCGTAGGCAATGAGAAGGGCGGGTCGGGTAAATCGACCACGGCCTTCCATCTGGCCATCTATCTGCTCTACCAAGGCTACAAGGTCGCTTCTATCGACGTCGACAGTCGTCAGCAGACTCTGACCCACTATGTGCGCAATCGGCGCGACTGGGCCCGTCAGCGGGGCCTCAGCCTGCCGCACACGACCCATTTCCACCTGCCGCTGGCGCGGGGCGACTCCCTCAAGGAGAACAACCGGGTCGAATTCGACCTCTTCCGCCAGGCCATTGCCGAGGTGGAGCAGAGCGCCGAGTTCATCGTCATCGATACGCCAGGCTTTGACACCAATCTGACGCGCCTGGCGCACTCATTGGCCGATACGCTGGTGACACCGGTCAACGACAGTCTCATCGACCTCAACGTCATGGCCCATGTCGATCCGGTGACCGGCGAACCACGCGAACTCAGCCACTATGCGCGCCTCGTGCAGCGCGCCCGCTCCGAGCGCCTTGCCGTTGATGGTCGCACCATCGACTGGGTGCTGGTCCGCAACCGCATTTCCATGCTCTCGTCGCGAAACATGCGGCAGGTGCAGACTATGCTCGAGCGCATCGCCATGCGCCTCGGCTGCCGCGTTTCCGACGGCATCGCGGAGCGCGTAATCTTCCGCTCGCTTTTCCCCACCGGCATGACGGTGTTCGATCCCTTGGATGACGAACTGCTCGGCGGCGTGCCGTCCATGTCCCACACCAGCGCGCGGCAGGAATATCGCTCGCTGGTCGCCGCGCTGAACCTGCCCTTCAGCCGTCGGGCCGAAGCGCGCCGTGAAGTGCTGGAAGCAGGCAAGCGGGAAACCGACGCCAATCGCTTCGTTCACATGGCGCCGTCAGAGAGCTGATTTTCAGTTCGAGAAAAGGGTAGGGCAAGAGTTTGTCCCCACCCGCGCATGCCAAATGCATTGCCGGGACAGGCCCGGCAATGACGACGGTTGGTGATGTTCGGGAAGCGAACTAGCTACCTACTGCCCGCGAGCATAAGCAATCTTGCGCGGCTCAGCAGCCTCGACCGCATTCTGCCGCTGATCGTAGATGTCGCGCGCGTCGATGATGGAATGGTGGTTCTCGGCCGTCCAATCCCAGAGAGCGTTGATGGGCTCCTGCAGGGTCTTGCCCATTTCGGTTAGGCTATATTCCACCCGCGGTGGCACCTCGGGATAGATCGTGCGGCTCACCAGCCCATCGCGCTCGAGATTCCGCAGCGTCAGGGTCAGCATGCGCTGCGAAACGCCGTTGATCATGCGCTTGAGTTCGTTGAAACGCAGCGTGCCGTTGCGGCTCAACATGCCGACAACCATCACGCTCCACTTGTCGCCAATGCGGCTCAGCACATCGGACATCGCAGAGCAGTTAGAATGCTTGGATGTATCGGTCAGTGACATGGCTGTGCCTCCTTGCTACGGTTACTTGGGCACAAATATAAACACAGTTACTAGTTGTGACTAGTGTGGCACGTCGTCACCAGGGGGAGATGGGCTATGAACAAATGGAATATCGGGCTGTGGGCGGCCCAGGTCGTCCTTGCCGCGGTTTATGTGATGGCGGGCTTCATGAAGCTCGCCCAGCCCATCGACGCGCTGGTCGCCTCCGGCATGACCTATGCCGGCGACTATCCAGAAATGCTCACCCGCTTTATCGGCACCATGGAAGTGTTGGGCGCCATCGGCATCATCCTTCCGGCCGCAACGCGCATCGCGCCAGTCCTGACGCCGCTCGCCGCGCTTGGCTTTTCGACTATTCAGGTTCTCGCCATCGGCCTTCATACAATGCGCGGCGAATTCCAGGTTCTGCCGGTCAATCTTGTGCTGCTGGCGCTATCGCTCTTCGTCCTCTGGGGGCGCTTGCGCAAGGCGCCAGTAAGCCCACGCTAGGCCCATTTCGGCGGCGTGAAGTCCGCCAGTCCTCAGGCGACCTGCCGCAGACGGCTACCATCAAGCGCAACGCGATCCTGATGCTGCCCGTCGAGAAAGGATGAGACGGCGCCCACCTCATCATCATTGCCGGGCCTGTCCCGGCAATCCATCTCGCTGAAAACCTAAGCCTTCTGATGCTCGGCCCCGTAAAGCCCGAGATAGAAATCGAGATCGCCATTGCGCATCCCGAGCGATTCAAACACCGCGCCCATGAAACTGACCGGCGCGGTGCCCGGTGCCGTGACGATCTTGCCTGAGAGCACCGCCTGCGGCTGGTCGCGATAGTGCTCCACGCCCTTATAGCCCGTGTCGGGCAGGCTCTCGGGCCCATTGGAAGTATGAGGCACCTCGTCGAGCAATCCTGCCCGCGCCAGTGCCAGCGTGCCGTCGCAAATTCCGCCTACGGTCTTGCCGGCAGCGTGTGCCTTGCGCAACACCTCGGCAATGTCAGGCGCGCAGGGCGTGCTCCAGATGGTGCCGCCATTGACCAGCAGCGCATCGATCTCATCGACATTGATGTCTGCCACTGACATATGCGGCGTAACCTTCAGCCCGCCAGAGGAGGTCACTTCCTCCCCGTCCGGCGTCGCGAAAAGCGTGTTGATCCCATAATAGGTGCGCGCCGCAGCGTTGAGCAGGGCGGTTTCCCAATCGGCATAGCCGGGCGTGAGAATGGTGACGAAGGTGGTCATGGCGTGATCCCTAACTGTTCAAGCGTCACAATTTCTCCTGCCCGCGACAATCTGCGTCAGGAGCCCAATCACGGTCCCGTCAAACTTTGCCCCATTTCTTGAGGCTTCAGGAGGACGCTGCTAAGAGTGGCCGCGCCCCCGTAAGACTTGCTTAAGAGATTCCCGTGCTGTTGTTGCGACGTTTTGCCATTGCCCTTGTCCTGAGCTTTTCCAGCCTGGTGCCGGCATTCGCTAACCCGCTCCTCCTCGTCGATCGCGATACCTTGCAGGTGCTTTACGCTGAAGATGCCGGCCAGCCCTGGCATCCCGCTTCCCTCACCAAGCTGATGACGGCCTATGTGGCCTTCGAGGAAATCGCCAAGGGCACGGTGACGCTGCAGACCCCGGTGACGCTCTCCAAATACGCGCTGAGCCAGGCCCCCAGCCGTTCGGGCCTCAAGGTCGATACCTCGGTGTCCCTTGAAGACGCGCTCTACATCCTCATCGTAAAGTCGGCCAACGACATGGCTGTGGCCATAGCCGAAACAATCGGGGGCAATGAAGCCAGCTTCGTCGCCAAGATGAACGATGTCGCCCGTCGCATGGGCCTGACCGCCACCAATTTCGTCAACGCCAATGGCCTGCACGACGATCGGCAGGTAACGACCGCCCGCGACCTCGCCATTCTCTCGCTCTACATCGAGCAGAGCTTCCCCCAATATATGCAGATGTTCCGCACCAGCGTCGTCCGCATTAATGGCATGAAGCTAGAATCGCAGAATGAGCTGCTCAAGAGCTTTGCCGGCTCGATCGGCATGAAGACCGGCTATGTCTGTGCCTCGGGCCTGAATGTCGTTGCCGACGTCGATCGCAATGGTCGCCGGCTGATGGCGGTGGTGCTGGGTGGTTCATCGGGCCGCGATCGCAATGAACGCGCCGCCGAGCTTCTCCTCAAGGGCCTCTCCGGTTCCGCCACGCCCACCGGGCAGACCGTTCTCACGCTGTCCAACGCCGTTGGCGTGGCTCCTGTCGACATGCGCCCCAATATCTGCGGCAAGGAAGCTGCGACCTATGTGAAAGCGCAGGAAGCCGCTTTCCCGATGGGCCTGAAAAACCAGCCAAGTTATCTCAACGACACTGTCGCCGCTCTCGAACACGTTGCCACTGACCTAGGCCGCGTACGCGCTGGCATCGTCCTGCCGCGTCCGCGCCCCGCACATGTTTCGCAGTTCCCGGTTCAGGATGTTGCCGTGAACACGGCACCAGAAGCCGCCCTGCGCCCAGGCCTCGATCTCGCGGCCAACCCCGGAATTCCCTATCCCCGCCCGCGTCCGGTTTTCAGGTAGCTTCTGCCCAAAACGAAAATCCCCGCTTTCGCGGGGATGACGTCGTGTAAAAGGGGATTGGTGCCGGCTACCCCGCCACGATCTCAAACCGCAGCACGCCGTCTTCGGTGCTGACAGTGCAGGCATGGCCGCGCTGGCGGCAGTAAAGCGGAATATCGATCGCCGCCATTTCGTCGGTGGCGAGCACGGTAATGGTGCCACCGCCGGGCATTTCGTCCAGCTTCTTTTCGAGCTTGAGCACGGGCAGGGGGCATTTCAGCCCCCTGGCGTCAATCAGTTCAGTTGGCAATCACCAGCACCCAATAGACGCCGTAGCTCGACGCTGCGTTATAGGCGACGCCGAGACCGGCCTTGTTGCCCTGGGCAGCAAGGCCCGCGGCATCGGCCGCGCTGTTGCGCCAGCCCGAGAAGGTGTCGGCAAAGGTGGCATAGCCGGCGCTGAGCTTCATCACGCTCATGCCCTGCGGCGTGGAAGGGGTCGTGCCGGTCTGCGCATATTGGTTGGCAAGTGCCTGCGCGGTACCATCAAGTCCGGCATCGCTGGTCAACGGCTGCATGCCGCGGGTTGAGCGGTAGGCGTTCACCAGGTTGATCGCCTGAGCGCGGTCGAGGCGTGCGCCGGGCTGGTCCATACGCGCAGTCAGACCGGCCGAAAGGCTGGTCGGTGTGCTGGCGCCACCACCCATCATCGAGCAGCCGGCAATGGCTACGGTGGCCGAAACGGCAAGGCCGAGGGCGGCGAGGCGAAGGTACGAGAGTTTCATTGAAATCCTTTTTGGGCTCGTGGGGCCAATTGCCGCCAAAATCTCACGGCGAGCCTGCTGCGAGGTTAATCCGCAAGCGGCAGCATTGCCGCGCGTAACCCTCCCAACTATGGTCGCTTCAACCTTGTCCGCCACATTTGCGGCAGGGTCTTGGCGGGGCTCACAATTCCTGCCGCGGGAGGAGAAAGAAGTGCCGGACGAAGTCCACGAAATCATCGACGCACGTTATCGTGATCTCATCATCGGCAGCGCCGAACTCGAGCGCCTATACGCTGGCTGCCGTTGGGCCGAGGGTCCCGTCTGGTTCAAGGATGGCGATTATCTGCTCTGGAGCGACATCCCCAACCACCGGATGATGCGCTATCAGCCCGATGGCACTGTCTCGGTCTATCGTGCCGATTCCAATTTCTCCAATGGCAATACCCGTGACCGCCAGGGCCGCCTCGTTTCCTGCGAGCATGGTCTCCGCCGTGTCACCCGCACAGAATACGACGGTACCGTCACCGTCCTTGCCGACCGCTTTGAAGGCAAACGCCTCAATTCGCCCAATGACGTCGTGGTTCACTCAAACGGCAGCGTGTGGTTCACCGACCCCACCTACGGCATTCTCACGGACTATGAGGGTTTCAAGGCCACGCCCGAGCAGGCGACGCGCAACGTCTATCGCCTCGATCCAGAGACCGGCAATCTCTCGGCCGTCGTAACCGACTTCCTCCAGCCCAACGGCCTCGTTTTCTCTCCAGACGAGAAGCTGCTCTACATCGCCGACTCCGGCGCCAGCCACAACGCGGACGCGCCGCGCCAGATCCGCGTTTTCGATGTGCTCGACGGTAAGACCCTCACCAATGGCCGCGAGTTCTGCCGTCTCGATGACGGTGTTCCCGATGGCCTGCGCACCGACGTGCACGGCAATGTCTGGACCAGCGGCGGGCCTCACGTCCATTGCTACGCCCCCGACGGGACCCTGCTAGGGCGTATCAACGTGCCTGAGGGCGTGGCCAACCTGACCTTCGGCGGCCTGAGGGGCAACCGGCTCTTCATCACTGCGACCACTTCGATCTACGCGATCTATCTGGCTGTGAGCGGCGCGCAAACGCCCTAGTTCACATCCCGGCGAAACTCTTCGCTGCCGGCCCAGTGGTCGTCATCCGCTGGGCCCTCTTCGTCCTCTTCGTAAAAGACATCTTCCTCATCGTCGATGCCTTCGCCGGAGAGTTCGCGCAGCGCGTCGACGTCGTCGGGCGACAGGGCATGTGAGTGGTTGGCAGGATCGTCCACCATGACGTCCTCAAGACCGAAATTTTCATCGCTGATCTCGCGGTCGCCCGCCAGTTCCTCGATCGCCCGGTCGATCTCTTCGAGCATCGCGGCCGGGTCCTCATCGCCCCAGTCGCCGCTTTCGCGGATCGCCGCCTCGTCGCGCATTTCGCGTAGCCGCGCCAGGCGCTCCTCTACGGGACGATCATCGCCATAGAGCAGGTCTTCGATCTCGCTCTGGCTGTAGGGCTGCGCGATCCCTGCTGGATCGGCATTGTCGAAATTGGTCTCTTGCGGCACCAGTGCGCCGCGGTGATGCATCTGCGCCATCTCCGCCTCCCATGGTTGTAGATGACGGGACAACGCTCTTGTGGAGCGAGGGTTCTGCCGTCGCCACAAATGTGAAGAGGGCGGCGGGCCAAACGGCCCGCCAGGTACGCGCGATCAGCCGCGCCGGCCGGCGATGTTGACCATCCAGCTCACGCCGTACTTGTCGACCAGCATGCCGAACGTGTCGCCCCAAGGCGCCTTTTCAAGCGGCATCACCGGTTGGCCGCCGGCGAGAAGGCCATTCCAATAGCCGCGCAACGCGGCTTCGTCGTCGCCACTCAGCGAAACCGAAATATTGCTGCCCTCAGGGGTAGGCATGCTGGCGGGCGCATCCGACACCATCAGCGCCATGCCATTGGGCGCGTCGAGTTGCCCGTGCATGATCTTGTTGGCCTCTGCCGGATCATGCGGCATGCCGCCCTCTGCATAAGTCGACATGTTGAGGTCGCCCCCGAAGACGGTGTGATAGAAGGCGAGGGCTTCTCGGGCAGAACTGCGAAGATTGATATAGGGATTGAGACGTACGGTCATAGCTGTCTCCTCTCGCTAGCCGATATCGCGAAGTTAGCCCTCCCCTGTGACGGTAAATAGGTGCCCGATCGAGCGAGGCGATCCACGCCGTCCGGGTGAAACGGCCCATTGCCGGAAACTTGCGACAAGATGCGGCCAATTTACCGAGCTTTGGTCTAGGCTCCTCGCGGCGAGCATGATAAACCGCCAGACAAATCATACCCGATGAGCGGAATCGTCCCGTGGCCCAGTCTGATCTCAAGCAGTTCCTCACCGAAATCTTCGCCTGGTGGCGTGGCCAGACTTGGGGAACGCGTCTCTGGATCAAGCGTTTCGGCAACTATGTCGGCTCCGATGAATTCGGCAACCGCTACTACCAGGACAAGAAGGCTGATCGCCGCTACGTGACCTATGCCGGTTACGCAGACGCATCGGCTATTCCGCCCGGCTGGCACGGCTGGATGCACCACCGCACCGACGTCGTTCCGACCGACGCGAACTACAAGCCGCGCGCCTGGGAAAAGCCGCATCAGGCCAATCTCACCGGCACCGCAGAAGCCTATCGTCCCGACGGCAGCTTGCTCAACAAGGGCGAACGCCCGCGCGTCACGGGCGACTATCAGGCCTGGTCGCCCGAATAAGGGCCCATGCCTCTGCGCTTCCTTCTCCGCATTCTTGCTGCGCTGGCCTTTGCAGGGCTGGCGCTTGCTGCCGTTCCTGCCAATGCGCAGCCGGTGGCCCATCCTGTCGCGACCCTCGCCGGGCTAGACAAGATTACCGGCCGCATTACCCGCTTCGACGTCTATATCGACGAAACAGTGCTCTTCGGTGCGCTCGAGATCACGCCACGCGCCTGCTACGATCGTCCCTCCAATGACACGCTGCAGCGCACCTCGGTGTTTCTCGAGGTTGATCAGCGCTCGCTGGACGGCACTGCCAAGCGCATCTTCACCGGCTGGATGTTCGCCGACAGCCCGGCGCTCAGCGCTGTCGATCACCCCGTCTATGATGTTTGGCTGATCGAGTGCAAAAACAGCACCAACGTGCCGTCACCGACCCAGCGATAATTTCGCGGACCGCGTCTAAATCCCCACCTCCCATCCGTCGTGGCAATGGAGCGGCCATGTCCGCTCGCAATGCGGGGAGGGGATCATGTTGCTCAGGGATAAGGTCGCCGTCGTCTACGGCGGCAGCGGCGCCGTCGGTGGAGCGGTGGCCAGGGCCTTTGCGCGCGAGGGCGCGGAGGTGCATTTGGTGGCACGCGGCCGCGAGCGGCTCGAAGCGGTAGCCGACGAAATCCGCACCACTGGCGGCAAAGTGCATGTCGGCACTGCCGATGCACTGGACCGGGCTTCCGTCGAGGCGCATCTTCGCTCGGTCAATGCGGTGAGCGGGCCAGTGAAAGTGGTTTTTAGCGCCATAGATTGGGGCGATGCGCAGGGCACGCCCATAACTGATCTCCACTATGACCGCTTCATCATGCCCGTCGAACGGGGCCTGAAATCCTGGTTCAACGTCGGCGGCGTCATGGCCCAGCACATGGGGTATCATGGCGGTGGCGTCATCCTCGGCATCACGGCCAATGCCGCGCGTGAGGCTTACACGGAAATGGGCGGCTTCGGCATCGCCTGCGCGGCGGTTGAGCATTTCCTGCGCCACCTGGCCGCCGAGAATGGTCCGAAAGGCGTTCGCTGCTGCTGGGTTCGCTCTCCGGGCTCACCCGACGCGCCCGGCGTCCGTGAGGCCTGGCTGATCCACGCCCGGGAAAAGGGCATTACCTTCGAAGAAATGCACCGCGAAGTCGCACGGGACACGCCGCTGCGCCGCATTGCCTCGCTGGCCCAGGTTGCCGACGCCGCCGTGCTGCTTGCCAGTGATCTGGCCTCAAGCATGACCGCGACCCTCGCCAATACCACAGGCGGCGCGCAGGTCGATTGAACGATAAGAGGAGGATAGCCAATGTTGACCCTGCCCAAGACCGAAAAGCGCAAGACTCAGCCTTATGTCTACGTGCCCTTTACCTTGACCATGCGGCAGATGCAGAAGCCAGCGCGCGAAGGTTTTCCGCTGCTTTTCGCCCATCTCGGCAAGCACGGCCTCAAGCCGGTAGGCGCCCCCTTCTACAACTACCGCCGCATCGACATGGCAGACACGCTCGATGTCGAAGCCGGCATTGCCGTCGAAGCCCTCGGCCCGGAAGAGGGCAAGGTGAGGAACGGCACGCTGCCCGCCGGCAATTTTCTCGGTCTCAGTTGGACCGGCCACCCCGACAAGCTGATCACCGTCACCGGCATGCTGATCGGCTGGGCAAACCTGAGGCAGCAAAAGTTCGATGTTGTTGAAAAGCCCGACGGCGACCACTTTGCCTGCAGGCTCGAAATCTACGAATCCGACCCCGACGAGGTTCCGAACATGGACGATTGGGTGACGACGCTGGCTTTCAAGCTGAAGGACTAGAAGAGGTCGTCCAGCGCGCAGTAGTAGGCAAAGCGCTCCTCGTCGAACTCCGCCCCGTAGGCGGCAAGGAAGGCCTCCACATGGTCCTGGCCGCCGTTGAACGCCAGGCTTCTGCAGGCCAGCGCCAGGTCCTGCCAGCGATCCGACACACCCACCCGCGCACAGTCGACGATGCCGGAAAACCTGCCGTCATTGCAGAGAATATTGGGCAGGCAAGCATCGCCATGCGTCACCACGCGACTTGTCTCTTCCGGGCGATTGGCGATGAGCCAGTCGAACACCTGCTGCGCCGTCCAGCCGTCACGCTCGTCGTCGAAATCGGTCTCGTCGACCATCCCCGCCTGCACATTGGCTTCGGCGTCCCGCAGGCGCCTCTCCAGTGAATGATCAAAGGGGCAATTGGCCGGATCGAGCGCATGTAGCCGCTTCAGTCCATCGGCGAGCACTTGAATCAAAACCTGAGGTTCATCACCCAGGTGAGTCAAATCCCTGCCTTTTACGGCGGTCATGAGAAGCCAGTTGAAGTCGTCGGCGAGTACGTGGTCGACCACGCGCGGCGCTGGGAAACCCATCTCGGCGAGATAGTCGAGCCGCAGCAGCTCATCGGCCATTTCGCTGAGGTCATGCGCTGGCTCGGCCTTCAGAAACAGCGCGCTCTCGCCCATTGCGATGCGCCAAACCGAAGCGCTGGATTCCCCGATGGTCATCGGCTCCCAGTCGCGCGTCGCCAGCGGCTTGAGTTGCAGCGGCAGCCGTTCACGCGGGTCCATTCCAGGCCTCCCAGTCACCCTTGAGGGCCAGCGCCTGCGCCAGCCGGTCTTCATAGTCGGCCCGCGCGATCTCGATGCCGCCAAGCGAGGCCAGGTGCGGGGTGACAAATTGCGTATCGAGCAGTTGAAACCCACCAGCCCTCAGGCGATCCACCAGATGCGCCATGGCCATTTTGCTGGCATCGGTCCGCCGGTGAAACATGGATTCCCCGAAGAAGGCCCCGCCAATGGCCAGTCCATAGAGCCCGCCGACGAGATCCTTCCCGTCCCACACTTCCACGGTATGCGCCACGCCACGCCGAAAAAGCTCGCCATAAACCGCCCGGATCGTGCCGTTGATCCACGTCGTCGAACGATCTTCGCCCACCGTGGCGCAGCCCTCGATGATCCCGTCCCAATCGCTATCGACGCGGATATCCCAGCCCGATTTCCGCATCGCCTTGCGCAGGCTTTTGGAGGCATGAAAGCCATCGAGCGGCATGATTCCGCGCCATTCCGGGCTGACCCAGAACAGGTCTTCATCGGCAGCGTCTTCCGCCATGGGAAAGATGCCGGCGCGATAGGCCCGAACGATCAGCTCGGGCGTCACCTCGATGTCAAAAGGATCGGTAGGGCGGGCCATGCTCAGTCAGCAAAAAAGAAAAGGGGCGCAGAGCGCCCCTTTGAGAGCGTTTTCAAGAAAAGTGGATACCACTTTCTGGTTCGAAAACGCGACAAACAAAGATCTATCAGGCCTTGTTCTCGGCCAGGAACTTTTCGAGCCAGTGGATGTCGTAGTTGCCGGCAATGATGTCGGGCTGCTTGATCAACCGCTGGAACAGGGGGAGGGTGGTCTTCACACCATCCACCACGAATTCGTCGATCGCACGGCTCAGGCGCTTGAGGCATTCTTCGCGCGTACGGCCGTAAACGATGAGCTTGCCGATCAGCGAGTCATAATAGGGCGGGATCTTGTAGCCCTGGTAGACCGCGGAATCGACGCGCACACCAACACCACCAGCCGGGTGATAGAAGGTGATCGTGCCCGGCGACGGCGCAAAGGTCTGCGGATCTTCGGCATTGATGCGCACTTCAATGGCATGGCCATAGAACTGCACCTTGTCCTGCGTCATCGACAGGGCTTCGCCCGAAGCGACGCGGATCTGCTCATAGACGATGTCGATGCCGGTGATGCGCTCGGTAACCGGGTGCTCCACCTGCAGACGGGTGTTCATTTCGATGAAATAGAACTCGCCGTTCTCGTAGAGGAACTCGATCGTACCCGCGCCGGAATACTTCAGCTTGCGCATGGCCGCGGCACAGATTTCGCCGATATTGTCGCGCTCTTCCGGACTGATGGTTGGACCACCGGCCTCTTCCCAGACCTTCTGGTGACGACGCTGCAGCGAGCAGTCGCGCACGCCGAGATGCACGGCATTGCCCTGGCCATCGCCGAGCACCTGCACTTCGATGTGGCGCGGCTTGCCGAGGTACTTTTCCATGTAGACGGAATCGTTGCCAAAAGCGGCCTTGGCTTCCGAACGCGCCGTAGACCAGGCGATCAGCACGTCCTTCTCGCTCTGCGCGACCTTCATGCCGCGACCACCGCCACCGGCGGTTGCCTTGATCAGCACGGGGTAGCCAATGTCCTTGGCGGTCTTGAGCGCGTCGGCTTCGGTTTCGACCGCACCGGCGGAACCGGGAACCACGGGAATGCCCAGCTCAACCGCCGTCTTCTTGGCGGTGATCTTGTCACCCATGATTTCGATATGGTGCGCCGAAGGACCGATGAAGGTCACATTGTGCTCGCCAAGAATCTTGGCGAAACGGGCGTTTTCCGAGAGGAAGCCATAGCCCGGATGCACAGCATCGGCACCGGTGATCTCGCAGGCCGCGAGGATCGACGGGATATTGAGATAGCTGTCCTTGGCCGCGTTGGGGCCAATGCAGACGCTTTCGTCGGCAAGGCGCACATGCATGGCATTGGCGTCGGCCGTCGAGTGCACCGCAACGGTCTGGATACCCAGTTCCTTGCAGGCGCGCAGGATGCGCAGGGCGATTTCGCCGCGATTGGCGATCAGGACCTTCTGGAACATCGAAAGTCCCCCTTACTCGATGACGACGAGCGGCTCGCCATATTCGACCGGCTGGGCGTCATCCACGAGAATGCGGGTAACGGTGCCCGAGCGGTGCGCCGGAATCTGGTTCATGGTCTTCATCGCTTCGATGATCAGAACCGTCTGGCCTTCGGAAACCTTGGTGCCGACATCGACGAAAGCCGGCTTGCCGGGTTCGGGCGAACGGTAGGCGGTGCCCACCATCGGCGAGGTCAGCGTGCCGGGGTTGGAAGCCAGGTCTTCCTTGGTGGCGGGCGCAGCAGCTCCAACCACGGATGCAGGGGCGGCCGGAGCTGCCGGGGCAGCGGGCGGCGCGTAATACTGCGGGGCAGGGGCGTAGGCCGGAGCTTCAACCGGATAGGAGCGGGTGACGCGGACCCGGAGATCCTCCTGCTCGATCTCGATCTCGGCGAGGTTTTCCTTGTTGAGCAGTTCTGCGATGGCGCGGATCAGGTCCTGATCCACCTGCGATGACTTGGTCATTCTTGTCGGTCTCCCGGCTTCCAGTCGAAGCGTTATGCGAGTTTTTGGGCCATGGCTTCCAGGGCGAGTCTATACCCCAGCGTGCCAAAGCCGCAAATGACGCCGAAGGCGACGGCCGACACATAGGAATGGTGCCGGAACGCCTCGCGCTGATGAATATTGCTGATGTGGACTTCCGCCACCGGCAAGGCGACGGCCTTGAGCGCGTCGTAGATTGCCACCGAAGTGTGCGAGTAGGCGCCGGGATTGATCAGGATGCCGTCGGCCGTGCCGAGCGTTTCCTGGATCCAGGTGACCAGTTCGCCTTCGTAGTTGGATTGGCGGAAATCAATGGAAAGCCCAAAGTCGTCCGCAGCGGCCCGACAAAGGGCCTCCACATCGGCCAGGGTCTGCGCGCCGTAGATACCGGGCTCGCGCTTGCCGAGCATGTTGAGGTTCGGGCCGTTGAGGACGAGAACGTGCTTTGCCATAGTCTTTTCGTTGTGCACCGGCTCTTTCCGGAGGTGCAAGGCCGGTTACACGAATTGCACCGAAAAGGCGAGCCTCGACGGTGCTTTCGGGGCTCTAATCAAAGACTCTGGCGAGATTCAGGCTGCCGGAAGCGTTTGCTCCCCGACGGCCACACAAAAAGTGCTTAGCTACAAGTCGTTTCGCCACAGGCGCGCATATTGGCGATGCGGGCGCGCAGGTCATCGACGCCGATGGCGCCGGGGATGATCTCGTTGCCGATGATATAGGTCGGCGTGCCGCTGATCCCGAGGGCCTGGGCAATCTCGTAGGAGGTCTGGATGGTCTTGGCGACGCGCTGCTCGCCCATCTGCAGTTCCAGGTCCACCGGGCTCAGGCCCAGCGAGCCGGCAGCCTGCAGCGCCGCAGCCTTGTCCACCTTGCCGCGGCTCGAGAACAGCGCTTCGTGGAAGGTCCAATAGTCGACATCAGCCTGGCCAACGAGCACGCCGACGCGTGCCGCATCGATCGATTCATTGGAGAGAATGGGGAATTCCTTGAGGATCACGCGAAGGTTCGGATCTTCCGCAAGGAGAGTGGCGAGATCGGGCAGGGCCGAGCGGCAGTAACCGCAATTGTAGTCGAAGAACTCGACCAGCGTCACGTCGCCCTCAGGATTGCCCAGCACCACCTGACCCGGATCGTTGAAAATCTTGTCGTGCATCTGGGTGATGGCGACCTGCGCCTTGGCGCCTTCTTCGACGCGCAGGGTTTCGTCAAGCGCCACCGAAAGCCGCTGCAGCAGCTTGGGGTCGCTCATCAGGTAGCTTTCGATCATCGGGTTGAGTACGGCCGGGTCGATCTCGGCAACGGCCTTGGGCACGGCGCTGGCGGCGGCTTCCCGCTCGCTCAGCATGCCTTCCACAATGGCCCGCACTGCCGCGGTATCCGTCTCCGGTACTGGTTGGTTGAACTGGGAATAGCCCAGTGCTCCGCCCAGAATTCCCGCAACGGCGGCTAGCACGACAGACAGACGGTTCATTGGAAAGGGCGCTCCCCATAGATTCTTTGCAAGGCCTTCTATCAGACCTCCGGCAAATCTGGCACCGGTCAATTGCCACACTCTAAATCCGCGCTTCAATTGTTGTTGAGCGCGAGTGCGCTTAGGGCTAGTCCCGTCGGACGACAAGGAGCCGCCTCATGACCCTCGCCACAGACGGCCTCATGCCGTTCCTCGCCATGGACATTCTCAACCGTTCCAAGGTGCTCGAAGGGCAGGGGCGCATCATCTGCCATCTTGAGCTTGGCGAGCCCGGCCACCCGCCCGCGCCGCGCGTCCTTGAAGCCGTCGCCCGCGCCTTGCCCGATCCGCAGGGCTATACCAGCGCCAAAGGCCGCCTCGATCTGCGCGAAGGGCTCGCGCGCTATTATGCCGAGCAGCACGGGGTTTCGGTGAACCCGGAAATGATTCTGGCCACAATGGGTTCGTCGGCGGGCTTCATCCTCGCCTTTCACACCGCCTTCCGCCCCGGCGCCCGCATCGCCATCACGCGCCCGGGCTATCCCGCCTATATCAACACCCTCATCGGCCTCGGTTTCGAGTATGCCGAAATCCCCGTCACCGCGGCGAACAATTGGCATCTCACAGGCGCCGACATCGAATCCGCTTACCGCGAAAAGCCTTTCGAAGGCTTGCTCTTTGCCAGCCCCGCCAATCCCACTGGTGCCGCCATTGATCGTGCCGGCCTCGCCGATATCGTCGAAGCCTGCCGCCGCCTCGGCGTCACCCTGATCTCGGATGAAATCTACCACGGCCTCGACTATCGCGGCCCGTCGGTCTCCGCGCTCGAGCTGACGCGCGACGCCATCGTGATCAACAGTTTCTCGAAATATTACTGCATGACCGGCTGGCGCATCGGCTGGATGGTTCTCCCCGAAGGTCTGATCCGCCGCGCCGAAGTCCTACAGCAAAACCTCTTCATCTCGGCCCCGACCCTCAGCCAGATCGCCGCCACCGCGGCGCTCAATGAGCGCGACTATTCCGAGGAACAGAAGGCCAGTTATGCGGCCAATCGTGCCGCCATCACCAACGGGCTTCAGGAACTGGGCTTCGACCTCGCCTCCGCCGCGGACGGGGCCTTTTACGCTTATGCGGGAATATCTAGGTTTTCCAACGACTCCCTGGCCTTTTGTGAATCGATGTTGGAGCATGCAGGCATCGCCGCCACCCCTGGCGTCGATTTCGATCGGGTCAACGGCCACGGCTTCGTCCGCTTCAGCTATGCCGGTACGCGCAACACGGTTGACCTCGCCCTCGATCGCCTCAAAACCTTCCTCGCGGCAGGCTCATGACCATCCCGACGCTTCAAACCGAACGCCTCATCCTCCGCGCCATGCGCGTCGAGGATTTCCCCGCTTATGCCAAGATCATGGCATCGCCACGCTCGGTCTTCATGGGCGGTCCCTTCGACCAGCGCGCCGCCTGGGGCATGTTCTGTCACGACCTCGCCCTCTGGATTCTTTATGGCCACGGCGCCTTGATGATCGATGTTCGAGATACCGGTGAATGCGTCGGCCAGATCGGCATCAATCACGGCCCGCTCTTTCCGGAGAAGGAACTGGGTTGGCTGCTCTACGAGGGCTTCGAAGGCAACGGCTATGCCACCGAAGCCGCCACGGCCATGCGCGATTGGGCACGCGACACGCTGAAACTGCCGACCCTTGTCAGCTACTTCGATCCCGAAAACCACCGTTCGATGGCCGTCTCTGCTCGCCTCGGCGGCACTCGGGACGACAAGGCCCTGCTGCAGGACGAGGGTGACATCGTCTACCGCTACTGGCGGAAATAGCGAAAGCGGCCAAGGCCGCTTTCAGGCCGACGCGCTTAGCGTGGATCGGCTGCTCTCGCGAAAACGCGGATTCGGTGGCCATCGGGGTCTTCCACCACGAAGGTAAAGCCAAAATCCATGGCCACAGGCTCCTGCAAGACCTTTGCCTTGCCCTGCCACTGCGCGTAGGTCGCCCGGACGGCATCATCATTGTCTTCACTGAACGTCACTTCGACGCCGCCTGCGGGCAGTGGGCGCGGCTCCATTTCGTCCTTGATCCAGAGGCCCAGCTTTATGCCATTGGGCAGGACATAGAGCACAAAGGTCGGCGAGCTCTCGACCGGCTCCATGCCGAGCAGGTTGGAGTAGAATTTGTGGCTGGCCGCCGGGTTGGAGACGGCGAGCAGGATGTAGTTGAGGGTAAGCATTGGTGTTCTCCTTTCGGCGGAGAACAACTAGCAGTCGGGACTGCCAGTTTCCGGCAGTGGCTCACGGCGGCGGAATGCCCTCGCGCTCCCGCCACTCCTTGAGCATGACGGCGCGCCGTCGCGGATAGCGCTCGTCGAGCACCGTTAGCCGGGTAATCCGATCGACACGAAAACTGCGAAAATCGCTACGCATCTCGCACCAAGCCGTAACGACGCGGACCTTTTCGAAAAAGCCGATCATGAATGGCCAGATGACCCGCTCGGTGGCCTCGCCGTCCGTATTGCCATAACGAATGCCGAGTTTGCGCTCGTTGCGGATCGCCAGTCGAATTTGCCCGGCGTCCACCTGCGCCGGCTCGAGCCCGATCCGCGCTACAAGAAGGTTTGTCGCCTCTGCGCGCTCACGCAGGTCTGCCGGCAGCACCGCGAGTATCTTGCTCATTGCCTGCCGCGCCGAGTCGCTGAGCCGGCTGTCATCCGCCCGCGTCGCTACCCAGCGCGAGCCGAGCACTATGGCTTCGATTTCATCGGCCGAAAACATCAGCGGCGGCAGTGTAAAGCCCGGCCGCAAGACATATCCAAGCCCTGGCTCGCCCTGAATATCCGCTCCCTGTGCCTGCAGGGTCGCG
>NZ_JAFKHD010000327.1:0-2131 GCF_017307565.1 Devosia sp. | reverse complement strand
GGTCACCGGCTGCCGGCGATTGCGGAGTGATTGTAGAAGATCGAGCAGGCGGGCGGCGCGTGACATGAGACGAAAAGGGCGGCCCGAAGGCCGCCCTCAAAAATCCTAGCCCAGACCAAGCCGGCGCTGCCACCAGCCGACCTTTTTCTTCTTCTCGGGCTCGTCGTCGCCTTCCACAGGCGCAGCTTCTTCCGTCGGCTTGGCGCTTGAAGACACCACCACGCCTTCGGGCGGCAGTTCCTTCTTCTGACGCTTCGGCCGTGCCTCGGTACTCTCGACGGGGGCCGCTTCTTCCGCCACGGCGGCGGCCTCGGGCGCAGCTTCAGCCGGAGCCTCAGCGGCGACCGCTGCTTCTTCAGCAACCGGCTCAGCCTTCTTGCGAGTGCGCGGCTTGCGCTTCGGCTTTTCTGCCGGAGCCTCTTCGGCAACAGGCGCCTCTGCAGCCACCTGAGCCTCGGCGCTCACTTCCACCGGAGCTTCAGCTTCGGCAGTCTTTGCCTTGCGAGCCCGCGGCTTGCGCTTGGGCTTCTCGGCCGGCGCTTCCTCGGCAACAGCCTCTACCACTTCCGCAGCGGGGGCAGGGGCCTCTTCGGCAACTTCAGCCTGCACGAGCACGGCTTCGACGATTTCGGCCTGCTCGGCGTTGCTCGTCACAGCCGGGGCACCAGCGTCCTCTCCGCCTTCGGCAGAGGTTTCGCCATCCTGATCGCGACGGTTGCGACGGCCACCGCGACGGCCACGACGGCGGCGGCGGCGCGGTTCGCCATCGGCGTCGGTGTGTGCACCGTCTTCGCCTTCGGCATCGCCGGCTTCGTCGGCGCCTTCTTCGTCACCGGCTTCGGTCTCGGCTTCGCGCGCCTGAACCGGTGCGCGCTCTTCGCCACGCTCGCCATTGCTGCCGCCGCGACGGCGGCGACGACGGCGGCGACGGCCGCCACCTTCGCCATCGCCATTGTCCTGGCGGGCTTCGGTGGCTTCTTCTTCGATCTCTTCTTCTTCGACGACTTCTTCGTCGATTTCCTCGATCACGGCGCTGTCGACGCGCACATGGCTCGCCGCACGCTGGTCGACATAGGAGGAGACGCGGGTTTCACCCTTCTCGATCGAGAACTGGTGTCCGGTCAGCTTGCTGTCGGCGGTGATGGTGATCGACAGCGCATTGCGCGCTTCGAGGGCGGAAAGGGTGTCGCGCTTGTAGTTGAGCACATAGAGCGCCACGTCGGTCGGCACGCGCACGTTGATCGACTGGCCCTGCTTGCGCAGAACATGGTCTTCGATGTGGCGCATGATCATCAGCGCCAGGCTTTCGGTCGAACGCACCAGACCCGTGCCGTCGCAGATCGGGCACTTGTGGGTCGAGCTTTCGACAACGCCGAAGCGGATGCGCTGGCGGCTCATTTCCATCAGGCCGAAATGGCTGATGCGGCCAACCTGGATGCGGGCGCGATCGTCCTTCAGTGCGTCCTTGAGCTTGCGCTCGACGGCACGGTTGGACCGGTTCTCCATCATGTCGATGAAGTCGATAACGATGAGGCCGGCAAGGTCGCGCAGGCGGAGCTGGCGTGCCACTTCGTCAGCGGCTTCCACGTTAGTCTGGAGCGCGGTGTCCTCGATATTGTGCTCCTTGGTGGAGCGCCCCGAGTTCACGTCGATCGAAACCAGAGCTTCGGTCGGGTTGATGACGATGTAGCCGCCGGAGGGCAGGGTGACGACCGGCGAGAACATCTGGTCGAGCTGATTTTCGATGCCATACTTGGAGAAAAGCGGCTGCTCTTCGCCATAGGGCCGCACGTTCTTGGCGTGCGACGGCATGATCATCTTCATGAAGTCCTTGGCTTCGCGGTAAGCCGCGTCGCCGGCGACGAGCACTTCGTCGATGTCCTTGTTGTAGAGATCGCGAATGGTGCGCTTGATCAGCGAGCCTTCTTCATAAACGAGGCAGGGTGCCTGGCTCTGCAGGGTCAGCGTGCGGACGCTTTCCCACAGGCGCATCAGATATTCGAAGTCGCGCTTCACTTCGGCCTTGGTGCGCGAAGCACCAGCCGTGCGCAGGATGACGCCCATGCCCTGCGGCACGTCGAGATCGGCGGTGATTTCCTTCAGGCGCTTGCGGTCTGCAGCATTGGTGATC
>NZ_JAFKHD010000014.1 GCF_017307565.1 Devosia sp. | reverse complement strand
CTGCCTCGTGCCGGCCCGGCGGATGACGCCCGATGCCTGGGCGCGGCTGCCCGACCCATTTCCGGCGTGGGCGGCTACTTGAGCGGCCCCTTGAAGATGAAGAAGGCCCCGACGCCGATGAAGCCAAAGCCCACGGCGTGATTCCAGGTGAGTTTTTCGCCGAGATAGAACACGGCGAAAAACGCAAAGACCGACAGGGAAATAACCTCCTGGATGGTCTTCAGCTCTGCCGGTGAATAGACGGCGCTGCCGATGCGATTGGCGGGGATCGCCAGCCAATATTCAAAAAAGGCGATGCCCCAGCTGATCAGCACCACAACCCACAGGATCAGTCCGTGGAATTTGAGGTGCCAATACCAGGCAAAGGTCATGAAAATATTGGAGATGACCAGCAGCGCGATGGGGGCGAGGGTGGGAAAATTCAAACCCATGATGGCAGCACCCTAAGGACGAATCAGTCCTGATGGACTGCCTGAGATGTTTCAATGCCCCGGCCCCGCCTTGGCAAGGGTGATCAGCGCAGGTGCTTGGTCGGCTGCTCGAGCGCGAAAATCTCGTCCGAGAGACTGTCAACCTGCTTGCGGATCAGCGCCTGGGCATCATAGAGGCCGCGATTGTAGAAATAGGCACCCATCTTGTCGGCGAAAAACTGCATCAGCATTTCGGCCGGGATGGCACCGATGCTCTGGTCCAGCTCGATGCGGAAGTAGTCCTGGATCTCGCCCACGATGGCTTTGGTTTCGTCGCGGTCGAATTTGATCGGCTTCATAACAAAATCTCCTTCAGCCCCAGTTCATAGCGCGAGTCGTCAATTGCCGGCATGTGCAAGCTCGGCCAGAATGGCACGGCTTGAGGAGGACATTTGATGAAAACTCGTATCTCGCTTGTGGCGCTGAGTCTCGCCCTGATCGCTGCGCCCGCCATGGCCAAGGACAAGGTCAAGACGGGTCCGACAGACCCGGTCGTGGTGACCTGCGAAGGGGTTTTTGGTCCGAAAAGCTCCGACGCGCTGGTGCGCGAAACCTTTGGCGCGGAAAATGTCGAGACGGGCATGGTCTATGGCGCCGAGGGCATGGAGTTTCAGGCGACGACGGTCTACCCCAACGACCCCGAGCGCGTGATGCAGTTCAGCTGGTGGGACGAGGAAAAGCTCGAATATCTCGGCTCCGTCGAACTGGCGCCGAGCCAGGAGACACCGGCGGGCGTCAAGATCGGCATGACCGTCGCCGAAGTGGAAGCCATCAATGGCGCGCCTTTCACCATTGGCGGCTTCTGGTGGGACTATGGCGGTGGCGCGGTGTTCGAAAAGGGCGCGCTGGTCAATCCCGAGACCGGCTGCGGCTTTTGGATCCGCTTTGCGCCCAAGGAAGATTTTCCCGAGAGCGTCGATGTGACGCCGGTTTCAGGCGAGGTCACGGTGCCATCCTCGGAGCCGCTGCTGAAGACGCTCGATGTGCGGGTGCAGTCGATCGACCTCGGCTATCCGTGGCCCGAGGAACTGCCGCAACCAGAATATTGAGGGCTCAGCAGGTCGATTTGAGCGAGGCGAGCAGCGGCTCGACGAGGTTGTCGAGTTTGGGGCGATCGACCTGCGCATATTCGAGCCGGATGGCGGCATAGCCTGAGCCGTCGCAGAGCTGGATCATGTGCTGCTGCAGCACGCGGCCGGATTTGGTGGCGGACCAGGTGGCCCAGCCCGGCGTCGCCGATTGCGCCATGACGCCCCAGCCGTCCGCGGTGTCCGAGGCGAAACGGGCATTGGCTTCGGATTCAAAGTCCGGCTCGACGACGAAATAGCCGCCCCAGGCGGTGAGTTTGCCGACGCGCCCGTCGAGCAGGAATATCTCACCATCGCCATTCGGGCTCTCGCCCTGGCCTTCGAAGCCGGGCGGGATGTCCAGCTCATAGCCGTAACGGGCATTGCCGTAATAGGACCAGACGGCCTGGGCGAAGGCGGGCGTGGCGAGGATGAGGGCGGCGGCAAGGGTGAGGGCGAAGCGCATGGGCTGAGACTGCCTGCGTCGCGGGCAGGCGGCAAGGGGGATGCGGTACCGCGGTTTCTGAAGCGTTCGCGTGTCAATGAAGCCAGTGGGCACGGCAGCGTATCTTGCCGCGCTGTCACCCCGGCGCAG